>JAGVHG010000200.1 GCA_020056715.1 Phycisphaerae bacterium
ACAAGATTGAACTGTCGTTTGCGGAGGTACGTTTTCAGTCGTTCATCTGCTCGATCGCCAAGAGTACGCTGGAGCTGTTTCTTCGCGGGGAGATGAAGGGCTTTCAAGGCGCGGTGTTCAGCTCCATATGCGACGTGGCCCGCAACCTTTCCAGCGTGGTCAAACGGAACGCGCCCGACATGTACATCGAGTACCTTCACCTTCCGCAGAACATGTACAGCGCGCAGTCGGAGGCGTACGCCCGGGCGGAATTCGAGCGCTTTCGCACCAACCTATCGAACCATCTGGGCAGACCGATTACGGACGAGGCGATCAAGCGCAGCCTGCAACTTTACAACAGGGTACGCGGATTGACCCGCGCCATTTACGCGCGGCGGAAAGAGCAACCCAGCTTGCTTTCAGCCGCGGATTTGTACGCCCTGGTCTATGCCGGCACGCGCATGATGCCCGAAGACTTCCTCCCCATGCTGGAGACGGTTTGCGAACAGGTCGAGGCCGCCGAAGTGCATGAACGTGACGGCGTCAGGGTGGTCATTGAAGGCGCGTTCTGCGAGCTGCCGCCGGTGGGCCTGCTCGAGGTGATCGAGGCCGGAGGATGCCTGGTGCAAGATGACGACACGATGATCGGGTGGCGGCTGTTCGCTGACGACATCAGCGCCGACGGAGACCCGCTCACGGCGCTATCGAACGCTTATCTTCACGACAGCGCGTATACCTCCGTCCGACACGATCGCGACCGACCGCGGACGGATGGGCTACTACAACGAATGAAGGAGGCGGGCGCCGAAGCCGTGTTGTTCGCGTCGGCCAAATTCTGCGAGCCGGCGCTTCTCGACTATGTGCTCTTTCGTCGCAAGTTGGAGGAAGCCGGCGTGCCGCACCTGAAGATCGAGTTCGAGGAGAAGATGTGGACGTTCGAGTCGGCTCGGACGGAGGTCGAAACCTTCGCGGAGTCCATGTTGTTCGAATAAGACGGGCTTGTCTGACGGACCGGAGATCCCGGCGCATCAAAGCCGGCGGATGCGGGTGAATAACGAAAGAGGATGACGATGACGACAACCCAAGCGCCAACCAAAGACTATCGCGGCCGGGTCCATACGCTTTCGCGCGACATCATGACCGACTGGATGGCGCAGCTCAAGGAGGCTACGCGGACGCCGACGCCGTCGGCCTATCTGATGATCAGCGGCAACTGCGTGGAAATCCTGCGTTGCTTCGACATCCTGCCCGTCTTTCCGGAAATCAACGCATTGCAGTTGGCGATCCGAAAAAACTCCCTGCCCTACATTCTCAAGAGCGAGGAAATCGGATACGCCTCGGACAACTGCGCGTACGTCAAGGCGGACGTCGGCTTCACCCTTTGCGGCGGAGTCGGGGAGAACGGCACCATTCCCAAGCCTTCATTGATCATCTGCAACTTCGTGGGGTGCAATGTCTACATTAAATGGTTCGAGCATTGTGCCAGTATGATGAATGTTCCGATGGTCATGCTCGACATTCCCTTCCTGCGCGAAGCGACGCCCTCCAAAGATGACATCAAATATGTCATGTGCCAGCTCCATGAACTGATTGGCGCCTGTGAAAAACTGACCGGCAAGAAGTTTGACATAGACCGGCTCCGCGAGATTCTACGATATTCGGCCCGGGCCGAGCGAGGCTGGGCGCGGTCGAAGGAGCTTTGCAAGAATCGTCCGGCGCCCTTCGACGCCTATTTTGACAGCATCAACATGATGGGCCCCATCAACGCCCTTCGCGGCACGAAGGAGGCGGCCGATTTCTTTGACGCCGCCGCGACGGAATACGAGCAGATGGTGGAAGACGGCGTCGGGGTCTTGAAGGAAGAGCGCTTTCGGACCGTGGTCGAAGGGCCGCCGCCCTACCCCTATTACCGAAACTTCCGGAACCTCTTCGAACGCTGGGGAGCGGTGGCGGTTCAAAGCACCTACTCCACCGTCGGCGGGCTTTGGGAGTTCGGCTTCTTCCATGACCCCGAGCGACCCTTGGAGAGCATTGCCGAGCAGATGCTTGTCCACAATCTGTGCAATCGGTCCCTCATCGAGCGCTACAAGCAGATCCGCAAGTATGTCGAGGAGTGGAACGCGGATGCGTTAATCATTCACAGCATCAAGAGCTGTCGGCTGTTTTCCGCCGGGCAGGGCGATATGCGCGAATATTTTACACGGGAGCTCAACGTGCCCACCCTGATGGTGGAGTCGGATCTCGAAGACCCGCGCTACTACGCCGAAGCTCAGATGAAGAACCGCATCGACGCCTTCTTTGAGTCTCTGCAGTACAAGCGTCTTCGGGCCGGGAATGAAACGGGAAAACAGGCGACGACCTAGTCGGAAAGTGGTGGATGCATGGAATATGCCGTGGGGATTGATGTCGGCAGCACCCAGACGAAGGCCGTGGCCCTGGACACGGCCCGGGCGATTGTCGCCCGCGTGCTCATCGACTCGGGCGCCAACGTCGTTCGCGCCGGGCAACGCGCGATGGATGAAATCCAAAAAACCGGGATCTCCCGCGGGGACATTAAATTCGTGGTGGGCACCGGATACGGCCGCTACAAGATCGAGGCCGGAGATACGCAAGTTACGGAAATATCCTGCCATGCTCGAGGCGCCCACATGCTCTACCCCGGTACTCGAACCGTCATCGACATGGGCGGGCAGGACACCAAGGCCATCAAAATCAGCGCCGAAGGAGATGTGATCGATTTCTGCATGAACGACAAATGCGCGGCGGGCACCGGCCGATTCCTCGCCGGCGCCGCCGACGTGCTGGGACTGACCCTCGACGAGATCGGCGAAATCTCTCTCCGCGGAACCAAACCGGTCCGCCTCACGAGTGTATGCACGGTGTTCGTCGAGTCCGATATTCTCAGCCATCTGGCGCAGAACAAACAGGTGGAAGACATTCTGGCCGGCGTGCATGAAGCCATCGCCACGCGGACGATCGGGTTGGTTCGCCGCGTCGGAACGGATCCGGAGATCACCTTCACCGGGGGTGTGGCACTCAACATCGGAATGGTGCGTGCGTTGGAGGCGAAGCTCCATGTGACGTTGAACGCCAGTCCGGAAGCTCAATATTGCGGTGCGCTGGGGGCGGCCTTGTACGCAATGGACCACGTTATGGCGGAAAAGCGTCCCAGCGTTGAGGTGGGCGCCGAACTAACCGGATGGGTGGACGAATGAGGCATCACCGGACCGCGAGTCGCTGCGTCACTTGTGGCACGGGCTTCCAGCCCGTGCTTTCACCGGCAAGATGCCGGCGCCACAGTGGTTTTTATGATGCATGCTAAGGAGGGACATTCCGTGGCCTATGTTGCGGGAATCGATCTCGGCGCTGGTGCAACCAAGACCGTGATCATTGACGATGAAGGGGTTGTCCGCGGTCGCGGCATGGCGCGCACGCGGGCGGACTTTGAAGTCGTGGCCGGGCGATCGCTCGACGCCGCCTGCGAAGAGGCCGGCATCCGGCGCGATGAAATCGATTATATCGCTTCCACCGGCCTGGGACGCTATAGCCTGGCGTCCAGGGACATTCAAATCACAGACCTTACCTGCGGCGCGCGTGGAGCCCATGCGCTTTTCCCCGAAACGCAATTCGTCTTGGATATGGGAGCGCAGTGTACTCGCGCCATTGCTCTTCGCGATGGAGGCAAGGTCAAGACCTTTCGCACCAATGAAAAATGCGCCGCCGGAAGCGGCGGATTTCTGGAACGAATCTGCCGATACCTTGAGGTGCAATTGGATCAAATCGGGGACCTGTCTCTTGAGGCCAAGGATCCCCAGCCCATCAGCAGCGTCTGTGCGGTCCTGGCCGAATCCGAGATCATCAACCATGTGTCCGAAGGCAAGACGGTCGCGGACATCATCTGCGGCGCACATGAATCTCTGGCCGCCCGCGCCCTGAGCCAGCTTCGAATGGTCGGCTTCACCGGGGCGGTGGTCTTTATCGGCGGCGTGGCCCTCCAGCAAGGGATGGTCGTCGCCTGCCGGAACCAGTTTGGGGGCGAGGTCCAGATCCCGGCGAATCCGGCTCACGTCGTCGCCTACGGTGCGGCTATCCTTGGTTTGCAGCGTTTCGAGAAGCGAGCCCTGGCCGGCGTCTCCCGCGCCTGAGTAGTGGTGTGTGCGAGTCGATTCCCACCGGGCATCATGTGCGTATGACGGGAGCCTTCCATGAAGACCATCATCGAACCATTTCGAATCAAGTGCGTGGAACCCATCCGCATGTCCACGAGGGAATACCGCGAACGTGTGCTGCGCGAGGCGGGATTCAATGTGTTCCAGCTTCGTGCCGACGACGTCATAATCGATCTGCTCACGGATAGCGGCACCGGGGCGATGTCCTCCGAACAGTGGGCGGGAATCATGCGCGGCGACGAATCCTACGCCGGGGCAAGCAGCTTTTACCGCTTCCAATCGCGCATTCAGGAGCTGACCGGGTTTCGCCATGTTCTTCCCACGCATCAAGGCCGGGCGAGCGAACGCATTCTTTTTGAACTCGTTGGCGGAGCCGGCAAGATAGTGCCCAACAACGCCCATTTCGACACCACCCGGGCCAACATCGAGCACTCCGGCGCCGTAGCCGTCGATCTCCCCATTCCGGAGGCGCGCGATCCGAAAAATCGGCACCCTTTCAAAGGCAACATGGATGTTTCCGCGCTGGAAGCATTGATCCGTGAAGTGGGCCGGGAGCGGATTCCGCTGGTGATGGTGACGGTGACCAACAACAGCGGTGGCGGGCAGCCGGTCAGCCTCGAAAACCTACGAGCCGTGCGCGCCGTGTGCGATCGCCATCGCCTGCCGTTTTTCCTCGACGCCTGCCGCTTCGCGGAGAACGCCTATCTCATCAAGCGCCGCGAGCCGGGCATGCAGAACCGCGACGTGCGCGACATTGTCCGCGAGATGTTCGATCTGTCCGACGGGGCGACGATTAGCGCCAAGAAAGACGGGCTGGTCAACATCGGCGGTCTGCTGCTGTTCCGCGACGAGGCCCTTTTTCAGCGGGCCGGGAATCTGCTCATCCTCACCGAGGGATTTGTGACCTATGGCGGACTGGCGGGCCGCGACTTGGAGGCCATGGCCCAGGGATTCGAAGAAGTCGTCCACGAGGACTATCTGGCGTACCGCATCCGCAGCGTGGAATACCTCGGCGAAAAGCTCCTGAGCGTGGGCATCCCCATCGTGGAGCCGCCCGGCGGACACGCGATCTACATTGACGCCGCGGCCTTTTGTCCGCACATCGCCCTGGAAAACTTTCCGGGTCAGGCGGTCGTTTGCGGGCTTTACCGTACCGCGGGCATCCGGGCCGTTGAGATCGGATCGGTCATGTTCGGCTCGGGCGATGCCCGATCCCATCACCACGGCCTGCCCATTCCCGGCAAGCGGCTCGAACTCGTGCGCCTGGCCATACCGCGCCGCGTCTACACGCAAAGCCATATCGACTACGTGGTCGAAGCCGCGACCGATCTGTACCAGCATCGAGGCGAACTACGGGGGCTGCGAATTATCTCTGCGCCGCCCGTACTGAGGCATTTCACGGCCCGGTTCGAAGAACTCTCCAGCGCGCCGATACGCATTAACGATTTCGGCAGCGCAATATAAAGCCCTGGTGAATTACGGCGGTTGACACTGTTGCCTTATGCTCGTTCGGGCAGCACCTTGAACAGACGTCCTCCAGCCGACAATTTCACACAACACATACGCGAAGCATGTGGTATATTGTAGGTGTGTACCTACATAACCAATAGATGGACGTAAGCCGTGCCCAGACCCAGTCATGCCGATGAACGACGCAGGCAGCTCCTGCCCATAGTGGCGAGCGCCTTCGCTGAACTCGGCTATCGCCGGACGACGACCGCGGAACTGGCGAAGCGCTGCAAGGTGCGCGAGAACATTCTGTATCGCTTGTGGCGGGACAAGAAAGCGATGTTCGTGGCCTCGATCGAGTTCGTTTACGCACTCTCCGCCGAGACTTGGCGGCGGCTGCTTGCCGAGGGGGGAGACGGCAAGCCCCCCGCGGAGCGGTTGCTTCAGTACGAATCCGAGCATCATGGCGAATCCGGGCTGCAGCGCCTGGTCTTCGCCGGCCTGAGCGAGACCAACGACCCGGCCATCCACCGGGCGCTTCGAACCATGTATCGACGGTTTCATCGGTTCATCGGCGAGCAGATCACGGCCTACCGCGACGACCGACGGCCGCCGCAACCCGACGTCGGGTTGTCCGCTTGGGCGGTCATCGGACTGGGTACCCTGACCAGCATCGTTCAGGAGTTGAACCTGCTAAAGTCGGGCGAACGCAAGCGGTTTATGGCCGAGGTGGGGCATTTGCTGATTGAAGGAAGGCCCGCGGCGTAGCGAGTCTTTTTTTTGAAGGTAGTGTAAGCGTGTGCTTACACACAATGTTTTTTGAAAGGGACTTAAGACATGGAAAGACGTGCAAACAACAGACATCGTATTGGGACGATTGCGACGCTATGCGTCGCAGCCCTTGTCGGGACGGTCTGTGCCCAGGATACCGGCAAACCCGCCGCGTCCGCTGGGCAAGGCCGGCTCCTCGACAAGCTTAAATCCGCCGGTATGGACGCTTCATTGACCGTCTTGCCGGTCGGGCTTGGAAGCAAACCGTCGCCGCAGGTCGGAGAGGTGGTGGGCATATTCTTGGAACGAGCCGGAATGAAGAACCTCGAAATCGGCGCCACCGAGTTCCGCACGCCCGAAAAAGCCGAACTGGCTCAGACCGCTACGGCACTTGGTGAGTTCGTACGGGCCAATCCGCCCGCGACGGATTACGCTCTGTACGCCGACTTCCTCGGTTCCCCAGGAAAGGGCTTCACCGAAGTGCGCGGTGTGATCGTCAATAAGCAGGGTGAGGTCGTCTGGCAGGATCGGCAGACGGCGGAGGATGCGGACTTCAAGCGGATCAAGCCCGGCGAGCCGATGACCTGCTGCATGTTGCTCATCGAGCGCTTGCGACCGGTGCTGAACCTCGGCGATCCCAACCGCGAGGACGCTCCGCAGGGCAAGCTTGCCCAACGATGGGAACAGAAAACCGGCACACTGGACGAGTCCGAGCAGAAGGCGATGAAAGAGCGTCAGCAGGCATTCAAGAAAGCGGCCTCCACGGCGACCCTCGTAGTTTACCCCGTTCGTGCCGATGGCAAATCCAACCCCGCGAGCGCAGTCCATCTGGCCAAACTGCTCAACGACGCACGGCTAACCAAGGCGGTCGCGGCGTCCGATGGCCCACAGCTCGACATCAAAGGGAATATGAACGAACAGAAAATGTTGTGGGACATGGCTCGTGCCATCCGCGAGCACGTGCAGGCGCACCCGCCGGAGGCGGATTACGTGCTCTTCGCCGACTACATGATGATGAGCAAGGACGCGGTTGGTACGGTGCACTTTGCAGTGTGCGACCGCAAGGGCCAGTTGGTGATCGTAGACTACCAGAACGACCACCACGACGACTTCAACGCGATCAAGCCCAAGTCGGCCGAAGATGGCGACCGACTGGTAGTGAAGCGACTGGAAGGGTACTGCAAGTAAAACGGCTGCGTGGCGGCGGGCCTAACCGCCCGCCGCCTCTTTACCGCTTGTTTTTCTGTTGGTCTATAATGTAAGCATAGGCTTACGATTGCACACAAAACAGGAGTCGAACGATGAAACTACAAATTCGCAACCGATCACTCGCCGCTCTCGGCGTAGCCGTAGTCTCGGTTACTGCTGCAGCGGGAGGATGTCTCGCCATCGACAAGGCCGCCGAAAAAGCCTATTTTCCGAAGCTCGAAAAGACCCGTGAAGCCTTCCTGGCAAGCATTGGAAAAACATCCATCACCGTCTTCCCAGCCGCCGTCCGCAGGTCGACGATCACCTATGACGACGGCGCGTCGGCGAAGTTGACCGAGTTTCTGAACACGGACGGACTGGCCAAGGCCACAACCTCCGACCGTCACGTTCCGATCACGGGCCCGTGGCGACATAACCAAGCCAGAATGCTCAGAGAGTCGGCGAAGGAGTTCGCCGCTTATGTGCGGGCCAACCCCATCGGCACGCGCTACGCGCTGCTGCCAGAGTATTTGGGGGGCAAGACTGAGGCGGTGGGCATCCATGCCTATATTGTGGACTCGGACGGAACGGTCGCGTTTCAGATTCTGTTGAACTCGCACTGGGAGGAATTTTCGAGGGTAAAACCGAAGACCGCCGATGAGTGTACCGCCGTGCTCATCGACGTGCTGCGTGATCGCCTGAAGATCCATGCGACTCAAAAGCCATGAAGTCTGCGACGTAATGGACAACGCGGGTTGGTTTTTTAACCTCCCGCGGGCTTTTTGGAGAAGTCTACTTTCGGAGTGGTCTTGGCCGCTTCGGGAACTTCGAAGTACTCGGCCTGACTCACGCTCGCCAGTGAGGCATACAGCTTGCCCAGCACTCCGCGGGCGAAGGTGTTGAGCGCCCTGACCTTGTCATTGTAGCGCTGCCGCTCGACGGCCAAGCGATTCTCCGTTCCTTCGAGCGAGTCCTGCAATTTCAAGAAGGATTCGTTCGATTTCAACTCCGGGTAGGTTTCGCGGAGCACCAGCAGACGCGACAGGGCCGACTCCACCATCCCGGCGGCCTGGGCCTTGTCGGCGACCGTCTTGCCCTGGAAATACGCCTCGCGGGCCTTGGCTACCCCCAGGAAAATGTCTTGTTCTTGAACGGCAAAGCCCTTGACCGTTTCGACCAGGTTGGGAATCAACTCGAAACGCCGTTGCAGTTGATTGTCCACCTGTGCCCAGGCGCTTTTCACTTCTTCATCGAGTCCGACCGCGCGGTTGTAGCCGCTATAGAAACAACCGCCGATGACCAACATGCCGCCAAGCACCGCGACTAAAATGACCCCCACTACTTTCGTAAAGTTCATGGATGTTCCTCGTTGTATCTGGTCGCTACCGCTCCCGGCTCTGATACTGGGCAGCTTCGCCCCGCAGTTCGGGCAGAAGCCCGCGTTTCGTTGAATACCCGTCCCGCAGGCCGGGCACGTGTTACCATCTGCCACCAGCACCACCTCCGCCAAAACCTCCGCCTCCCCCGAAGGAGCCGCCGAAGCCACCTCCGGATCCTCCGCCGAATCCTCCCCCGCCCCAACCGGATCGTCGCCCGCCGCTCATCATACTGTTGATGATCGATCCCCAGAACAACCCTCGAGCCAGTCCCCCCCCGCCGCCCCAGCGGCCATAATAGCGACTCCGCCGCGACATCGACGATACGATGAGGATAAGCACGATAATCGGCACCAGACCCGATCCGCAGGCCACTGTGCCGGGGGCGACGCGAGTTCCGCGGTGGCGAAAGTCGGGGATGCCCGTCAAACTCACATTCGCGGCGTCGGCGACCTTATTCGCTACGGCCACAACCCCTTGATACAAGCCATCCGAAAATCGGCCTTGCTTGAAATGAGGAACAAAAATCTGCCGACGCAAGGAACCGCACCACGAATCCGGTAATACGCTTTCCAGGCCGTACCCGACATGGATGCGGTCTTCCCGCTCGCGCACGGACACGGCGATCAAGACGCCGTTATCGCGGCCCGACCGGCCCAGCTTCCACAATTCGGCGTGGCGTTGGACGAAGCTGAAAAAGTCCTCGCCGTCGGTCGTGGGTACGGTGAGTACCTTGACCTGCGTGGTCGTCTTCTGTTCCAGCTCGCGAAGCCATCCCTCCAATTGCCGCTCAACGCCGTCGTCTATAATTCCGGCGCGGTCGACGACGTAGGTGCCGGGGTCTTGGACAGTCACCGTCGCTAATACGGAAGGAGCGGAGGCCGCCGCTCCCAACGCACTAATCCAAAAGAGCGCGCCGCTACCACGCATTGACGATCTCCCCGAGAGCCTCGACGTCATGGTAGAGATGATCGAAATCTTTCCAGCCCGCGGGCATGGCCGAATGTACCGCGGTCCTGAGGCCGGGTAGCTTTCGGGTCGTCAACGTCTCGATCTGCGCGACCACTTCGATCGCGTCCTTGAACTCTTTGTGACCTTTCAGCCAGAGCAGGCCGCGCAAAGTTCGCACTAGGTCGTCCGCGGCGTCCTTGCCCATCATGGGTACCAGCCGCTCGCGCCCCGCACTGGCGAGAAGCCCTTGGCGCATCCCGATCAAAATACGTTTCAGCTCTCTTTCGCATTGGAGGCGGACGTGGACGTTCTCGAACGTCAACTCGTTGAAATAGTCTTGGCCAAAGAGCGTGACATGTTGTTGCTGAATCTCCATAAGTTCCAGCGGGAAAGTGTCGAGCGAGGTGCGGATATGGTCGGGGGTCATGATGAGCGGCGCGGCCACGCCGGTCTTGCCGAGCTTGGCCCCACGGTCAGCGAGGCGACGAAGAAGCGACAACTCGATCCGCTCGACGACCAGAACGCTGCGCACCGTGTCGCGATCGACATTGAAGCCGTCGATCAGCACCGCGCCGAACACAGTCAGCGCTTTGCCCGATTCGCCGAATAGTTCTTGAATCAGCCGGGCGTACGATCCAACCCGTTCGCGCATCGGCGCGACGACTCGCTCTATTTCTCGCAGGGGTTTGATCACGACCAAGCCCTCATGCTGTAGTACCTTGTCATTCGACATTCGCTATTCGATATTCAACAGGTCGGACAAAATCCGCTCTCTCACGGTCGCGGCTCTTATCATCCGGTCGCTGCCGCTCCCGGCTCTGATCATTCGACATTCGCTATTCGCCATTCGACATTCCCTTGCCCACCTTCGCTATCCGCGGAGTCTCATACGCAACATAGTCCACAAAGTTCATCTGAATCGAAACCGAGTGATCCCCGGCGTTGAAGTTGATCCGCTCGTTGTCCGCCAAACGCTCGTCGCAGTAGGTCGGTAGATTGAATAGGCTCCCGAAAGGGGGGATGGAACCGGGCGTCAAACCGGTCCGCTCCAGCACTTCCTCTTTGGTGGCGAAACGCAGCTTTTTCGTTCCGAGCAACGTTCGCAAGACGTGACTGTCCAAGGACAAGTCGGCGGGTAGGACCACCATGAGAAAGTTCTCACCCCCTTTGACGATCAAGGCCTTGGCCCCGCTATGGAGCGACACTCCGCGGACCTCGGCCGCCTCGGCGCTGGTGTACACGGGGCGATGCTGCGTTTGGGTAAACGGAATGCCCGCGTTGCACAAGGAGTGCGCCAAGCGAGACAGGACACTGTCACTCACGCGAGCAGCCTCATTTTGACGTTTTGACGTTTCGACTTTTTGACGTAACGTTCGACCCAACCCTCAAGGGGGTTGGGTCTGCTGGTGACGTTTCGAAGAGCGACTGCTGGGTTGGGCTTTCCTGCGCGGCGCGCACGCGCACGTCGCTGATCTCCTCGATGAACGCATCGACCGTGCTGTACTTGCGATGGACGCTCATGAAGCGCACGTACGCGACGGGGTTGAGCCGTCGTAAGTGTACCCCGACGTAGCGCCCGATATCCTCCGTCTTCACCTCGCGGTCGTGGTTGCTGAAGATATCCTCCTCGACGTGATCGACGAGTTCCTGAAGCTGCTCCTCGCGGATGTCGAGTTTGGAACAAGCCCGGGCCACGCCGTTGAGGACGTTGACGCGGTTGTAGGGGACGCGCTGCCCACTGGCCTTGATCACCGTCAAGCGAAGCTCCTCTTCGACGCGTTCCTTGGTGGTGAAGCGGCGGTTGCACGAGAGGCAGACCCGCCGCCGACGGATCGCGGCGCCGCCCTCGCTCAGGCGGGAGTCGATCACTTTGTTCTCGGTTTCCTTGCAGGACGGGCAGAGCATGTCGTCTTTGTCCAAGCCCTCGTGTTAGCCGGTAGGGGGTCTTCGCTTCATGGGAATAGACCCTCCCCGCAGCGACATCTGG
>JAGVHG010000015.1 GCA_020056715.1 Phycisphaerae bacterium
ATGGTGATGACTCCTTTCTGCCCGTCGGATGCGGGCTGAAACCGGTTGACAACCGAGTCATCACCATACTTTCTTTACATACACTTCGGAGCGCCACCGGCATTGAGGCATTATAAGGCATTAAGGCATAAGGCGGCGCGTGGAGCATGCGCGGCTTTCATCTACACCCAAATAACTTGACAGGCGCACGGTCGGCGGGGAGTGCGGGAGCGATCAGGCAATCAGCATTGACGATTGGCGATTGTCTCTTGTCTTCTGGTGTCATGCTGTGGCACTGCTCAAGAGCAGTGGTGCCCGGCGAGTGCTCCATCCGTCCACACGCTGTAAATAACGTCCATACTGTATAGTGGTCAAGAGACGGTAGGGTGGTGATGGGAATCGATGGCGCATTGCAGATCGATCAAGTATTCAGGGTGGTTACTCCGTGTCCTGGTTTGTTCGCATAAAGAAGCCAGTAGCTGATGGGGATTACGAACAGCGTAAAGAGCGTCGATGCGAACAAACCGAAGATAATCGCCCACGCGAGTCCCGAGAAAATCGGGTCAATCGCGATCGGAACAGCCGAGAGCATCGCGGCGCCGGCCGTAAGCAAGATGGGTCGAAGCCGGACGACCCGGCTCTCCATGATGGCATCGAACAGCGTGCGGCCGCGGGCCAGCGAAAGATGGATGAAATCCACGAGGATAATCGAATCGCGTGTCACAATGCCCGCGAGGGCGATCATCCCGATCATGCCCGTCGCGGTAAAGAAGATGGGGTTTGCATAGGGGCCGATCTGGGCACCTGCGATCAGGTTCAGCAGCCAAAATCCGGGCATGATGCCGAGCACGGTCAGCGGAATCGCAAACATCACCACGACGGGAATGACGAACGACCCAGTCTGTGCGGCAAGAAGGATGTAGATGCCTAACATCGCCCCAGCAAACGCCAACCCCAAGTCGCGAAAGACGTCCAACGTGATGTTCCACTCTCCCTCCCCGGCGAACTCTACATGGATCTCGTCCGGTACCGACCACGCTATGCCACTGCCGTTGGAAAGGAAGGTACGGTCATTAACCGGTCTCGGTGAATCGGCCACAAGCCATCCACTCCCAACGGTCTGGACGTAGGTTCCACTCTGGTCGGGTGTGAGCTCGTTGCCATGCACCTTGTCCGCCCCAATGTCGACGACAACATCTGCGGGTGGTCGTCCGGCCGTTTCGGCGACGACGTATACAACCTGGCGGAGATTCTTATGGTAGATGGTTTTGTCGACGTGAGTTGCCTCCCAGCGGCCCAGTTCCGCCAGCGCGATAAGACTCCCATTCCGACCTTTCACATGCAGCCGTGCTAGATCGTCCGGACTGGAACGCACGGCTCTGGGCAAACGAGCCTCGATTCGTAGTGGGTTGCGTTCGCGCTCAGAATGAATCGTTCCTACCGTTTCGCCCGCCAATCCCATTCTAATCGTATCGGCGATTTCGGCGACGGACACGCCGCTTAGGGCTGCCTTCTCCTTGTCCGCAACGAAGACCAACTTGCGGCTGTCGGCTTCGACCGAATCATCGGCATCAACGACGCCCGGCTCGGCCACCATTCTGGCGCGGACGGTTTTGGCGGCGGCGATCAGATCGTCGTAGGTGTGATCGGGCCGACCGTAGACCTCCGCGACGATTGACGCGATCACCGGTGGACCGGGCGGCGTCTCAACGATCTTCAGGTTTGCGCCGTGCGCAGTGGCGATGCCCGTGACATCCGGACGAATCCGCAGTGCGATCGCATGACTCTGTTGGCGTCGGCTTTTTTTCGCGGCGAGATTCACCCGGATTTCCGCGACGTTATCGCCCCGCCGCAGATAGTAATGGCGCACGAGGCCGTTGAAGTCGATCGGTGAGGCCACGCCTGCGTACGACATGAAGTCTGTCACTTCTGGAACATTCGCAAGATATTGTTCGATCGCGCGGACCACGGCGTCGGATCGTTCCAACGTCGTACCCTCGTCGAAATCGAGTACGAACAGAAGCTCATTCTTGTTGTCGAACGGCAGCATCTTTAGCGACACGTGTCGTGTGGCGGCGAGCCCAGCCGCACCGACGGTTAGCAGGACCATGACGATCAAGAATGCCCAGGCGGCGGCGCGGGAGTGCAGCAACGGAGCCATGAAGGGGTAGAAGAGCCGGTACAAGAACGTCTGCTTCACAAGGGCAATGTCGTGTGGGTCGGTGGCATCCGTTGCCTCGGCTTGTCGGTTGACCTCGCCGTCGTAGCGGTGCCGAAGGACGTGGTAACTCAACCAAGGAGTAATCGTAAAGGCGACGATCATGGACATGAGCATGGCGACGGGGACATTCAGCGCCATAGGTCGCATATAGGGGCCCATCATGCCCGTTATGAAGAACATCGGCAGGAACGAGACGATGACGGCAAGCGTCGCCGTGATCAGCGGCGGGCGAATCTCCGCGACGGCTTCCAGAGCGATCGAACGCGCCGCGCGACCGTGCAACGAGAAGTGCCGCGTAATGTTCTCCACATCAACGATCGGGTCATCGACCAGCAAACCCAGGGACAGAATCAGCGCGAATAGCGTCACACGATTGATCGTAAAGCCCGTTAAGAGGTTCAAAGTCAGCGTCAAACCGAATACCACGGGGACGGCGACGGCGACGATGAGCGCCTCGCGCCAACCGAGACCGATCGTGAGTAGCGCAATGACAATAAACACGGCCACGGACAGCGCTTCGACAAGTTCGTTGACCTTTTCGTCGGCGGTCAGGCCGTAGTTGCGCGTAATGACGACCTCGATGTCGTCCGGGATCACAGTACGTTTGAGTTCCTCGGTCGCCTCAAGGATGTCCCTGGCCACAAAAACTGCATTTGTCCCTTTCTTTTTCGCAAGCGCAATCGTGACGGCCGGCTGTGAATGCTCCCGGGAGCTTGACGTCGGCGGCATCATGGCCGCCTGGTTCCCCACCAGCGTCCCGGGAAAATGTGCGTGTTCGTCGAACCCGCGGGCTGGACCCCAACCGTGCCGGACGTAGCTGGTTGCCTCTCCTGGTCCGTCTCGAACTTCCGCAACGTCCTTAAGGAAGACTGGGCGATCCCCGAATGTCGCTACGACCAGTTGTTCCAACTCTTCGGACCGCGCGAACGCCACTCCGACCTCGACGCGCACTGCCGCGTCATCAGACGCGAAGTCGCCCGCTGTCTTCGTTACGTTGGCCGCGCGCAGGGCACTTGCGATTTCAAGTGGCGATACGCCATAGGCCTGCATGCGGTCCGGCTGGAGATACACATGGACCGTCCGAGGCTGTCCTCCGATCACGTAGGCTCGTGAAGTATGAGGCACGGCGGCCAGACGCTCCACGACCTCATCGGCGACGCGGCGAAGGGAATACTCGTCGGACTCCGCGCTAGTCAGCGCGAGGGTGACAATCGGTACGTCGTCGATCTCGACCGACTTGATCACCCATCCGGTAACACCCGGCGGTACGATGTCGATGTGTTCGTCAATGCGCTTGTACAGTTTGACCAGGCTGCGCTCCCGGTCCTCGCCCACGTAGTATCGCACGGTAATGATTGCCCGGCCCTCTCGCGACATCGAATAGACGTACTCGACGCCATCGATCTGGTAGAGCAGTTTTTCCAACGGCGTTGCAACGAGTTGCTCGACCTCTTCTGCGGAGTGCCCGGGAAAGTCGACATAGACATCAGCGATCGGCACAACGATCTGCGGGTCTTCCTCGCGCGGAGTGATGAGGAGTGATGCTACGCCCAACGCCGCGGCCAGGAGAATCAAGACGACTGATAAGTTGGACTCAAGGAAAACGCGAACAACGGCGTTCGTGAACCCGTGGGGCCTTTCCGTCGGGTTGGCTCCTGGAGACACAATCATCATGGGTCCCCTTGCGAACCAACGG
>JAGVHG010000174.1 GCA_020056715.1 Phycisphaerae bacterium
CCCGGATCAACGGACACAAGGAACGGATGGGATTCATGTACGATCATGACGAACTCCACGCCAAAGCAGCGTAAATGATTCCTCGTTCCTACTTAGAAGCGAAAGACCTCTCGTGGCGGATACTGCACCCGCAGTCGATTCAGCCACGCGGTGTTGCCGGTTTGTTCGAGGTGCCGCTTGGCCGCGTCGGCGACCGGGCGCTTCAGGGCCACAAGGATCAGCCGCATTTCGTAGTCTGCCTGCCGAGGATACAGCAGAACATGCACGTGCTCCGGCATGATCACGTACGCCCATAGGGCCACGTCGAGTTTCCGGCGCATCTCCTCCAGAGAGGTGATCACCCAGCGCCGCGTACGAGGACGGGTTAGCAACGGCAAACGCTGAAAGCACGAGAAGGTGACGAAATGAGCATGACCGGGTTCGTTCCAGGCTACACGGGTTTTTCGCGGTCGGGTCTTCACGGGAGAGGAGAATATCACAACTCAGGAATGGTGCCACTGTTGGAACAACAGTGGTCTTTCCTCCGAAACAAACCCACCGTCGAGTGCCACTGTTGGAACAACAGTGGTCTTCCTTCCGGGACAAACCCACTGCTCAAGAGCAGTGGCACACTTCGTCAGTGGATGAGTGCCACTGTTGGAACAACAGTGGTCTTCTTTCCGGGACCAACCCACTGCTCAAGAGCAGTGGCACACTTCATCAGTGACACCCCGGCGAATTCTACAAGCTTTACGAAGGAAATGCTCCCGCCATTCCCGCAACGTCAACCTGGGGACTTGTCGTTCTGGCCCTCGGCCCGCTGATTGCGGGAACGGTCGTTCTGAGCCGTAGGCGCCAGCCTACGGACACGTCACCGGGCTTGCGCCCGGTGCTCTGACTGACACTTGTCACCAGGCTTGCGTCTGGTGTTCTGATAGATCGCCACTGCCAGTCATAGCGTGGCGTCGCCGATGAGGTAGATGCGGTTTTTGCCGTCGCGTTTGGCGGCGAGGAGGGCCTCGTCGGCGCGTTTCAGCAGGTCTTCCGGCGTGGTCGCGTCCCACGGGTAGGTGGCCAATCCGCCGCTCAGGGTTAGTCGGCCTTGACCTTCGGAACCCAGAAGGGGGAACGGCTCGGTGCGCAGGGCCGTCTTGACCCGGTCGAGGATGGAGAGGGCGCATTGCGGATGTTTGGACCCCACGGTCCGCGGGCCTTCCCGATCCCAAAACACTACCGCGAACTCGTCGCCTCCGTAGCGGGTGACGATGTCCTGCTCGCGGCAATGCTTGCGGAAAAGCTGCCCGGTGACGCGGATGATCTCATCACCGGCGTCGTGCCCGAAGCGGTCGTTGTAGGTCTTGAAATCGTCGAGGTCGAAGAACAACAGCGTCACCGGGAAGTGCTCGGCCTGGGCGCGGGCGAGGATGGATGACAGTTCCTCGCGGAGGAAACGTCGATTGGGCAGGCCGCTGCACTCGTCGGTGACGGCGAGCTGCCGCCATTGGCGGTGTTTCGAGGCCGCCGCGAGAATGTGGCTCACGACTGCGGCGTAGTGGGTCAACTTTTGTGCGTCGTCCAAGGTGTACGGACGGCCGAGCCGCTCACCGACGGTCAATTGTCCAATGACGCCGCTCTCACTGGTAAGCGCCGCGCTCAAAACGGGCTTGGTCACTAACTCGCCGCTGGAGGCCGCAGCGCCCTCGACAATCACCATAGCCCCACGGGCGTCGAGGGCGGCGTGGATCAGTGCGGCGAGTTTTTCGAGAAGCACCATCGGTTTCGCGCCCAGATTGGCGAGGCTGGCGCCGAGCAGGATCAGTTCCTGAGTCGAGACCGGGGGTAAAGCCGTCAAAGCCGGCGTAGAGCGCAGACGAACGTAACCGACGGCGGCGTCGATTTCATCGCCCTCGATCGGTAAGAGGATGTAGTCATTCGCTCCGCTCTGCATCGCCCGTCGGGTGATCGGTTCGGCCTCGGGCGTGCAGCAAAGGACGAGGCGCGTGGACGGTCCAGCGGCCTCTCGCAACCCCGCAACGGCGTTGTCTAGTTGCGCGGCCGAGCCGTTGACGCGAGCAAGTACGGCCCGCGCGGGCTTGCGGGCCAACTCGGCGATCCCCGAAAGGTAGGAGTCACAGCAGGCGACCTCCCAAGTAGGATAGCGCCCCCGGACTTCCTCGATCCAACACGAATCTTGCTCGGACCCTTCGCCCACGAGCAAGAGCCGATCGCGTTCGAGCGTGTCAGAGGCCATGTCAACCTGCGCGCTCACGGGGCACCTCGGGTCTGTTTATCGTCGCCTGGCCAGTTGATTGGAACGGTCGACGCACGACTCGCGGGTTGTACGTCTGATTGCGGGTCATCCCCCACGATCGCGGCGAAGTCATCGCTCATCAGCGCCCGTAACTCCTCTTCGGTCAACAGAGGTTCATAGGAGCGCGGAGGGCTTGGGGGTTGGGGGTTGGGGTTTAGGGCTTGGGGAGGCGGTTCGCGGAGAGCGGGGGCGACGCGAGCGGGCCGATCGCCGTAGCGCAGCCAGGGAACGCGGGCGGGTTTTCGGGCATCCTCTTCATCGATGCGGGGTGGGGCAGACGGTGCAGGCGGGATCACCGGTGACACGGGCTTTTCGGTCACACGCTCGGATGCCCGCACGGGGGCTTCGACGGCCATCGGAACGGGCGGACCGCCCGCAAGTTCCGCGAGGGCTTCCCGCGTTACCGGACCTTTCGCACCAAGTTCGACCGCCCTTGCAATCCGGGACTCGGAGCGAGCGGCGGCATAAACGTACACCTTGAGGTCATTGCGGAGCTTGGAGACGATTGAAAAGAACTCGAACTCCGGAGCACCCAGGCCGTCGAGACAAACGATCACCGCTTGGGGCGGGTCCGACGAAGGGCGAAGAAGGCCCGCAAGACCGCGATACACGTCCCCACACCATTGCGTATCGAGCGGCAAACCCGCTAGAAGCTCACCGATGGGGTAGCAATACGGTTCCGCTGCCGGCGAAGCGGGCGGCTGCGGACGGATGTGCAGAACGCGATGACGGATAGTGTTGGATGCGTCGGCCACGAGTCGGCTCACTCACGCACCGCAAACGCGCATGCGCAGAAATCCCCCATTTCTAGTGTAGCGGAACGTCACTCATGGGTCAACGCCATTCGGGTGGGAGGGCGTTACCGTGTACGCAATTGACCCTCGCCGCACGCCTTACGGGGCGTTCGGCTGTCGTACGCCTGCCGGGGGACATTTTACACCTTGAAGGCGGAGGTGCGGTACGTACAATAACCAACAATCGTCCCGGCGGAGAGCCGCGACGGCGTGGGGGCAGCCCGGCGGAAGCGAATGGGCCACCCACCGGCAGCGGCGCTGGGTTGATCGGGTTATCGGCACAAGCCGACTGTGCGTAACGTGCTCTTGACGAAAGGCTCACGGGCCTTTCATCTGACTGGGTTTTCGAGATTGATCCCCCAGGAAGCGCATGCCTTGTCGGACGCCCCCGTAGACGGATGGATGCAAGCATGACTACTTCGCTGCTCGCGGCCGTGCCGGATGGAATCGGCTACATCAACTTCGTGAAGACCGGCGTCGTCCTGCTGCTGCTGTTGGGATGGGCGGCGGCGGCGCAGTGGATCGACCGCGACACGGACGTGGTCAAAACCAAACGGGAGCAATGGAACCTGATCGTCCTGGCGGGCGGGGCGGTGGCGTATTTCGTTCTGTTCGTTCCGCCCTGGTCGGGCGGGTACTTCATGCTGGGCCTCACGTTCTGGTTGCTCATCGCCGGGGGATCGATGCTGGCGTATTTGGTCCATCGCAACGGTCGGGTCGTGCCCGACGGGAGGGTCCTGACCATCGGCCACGTCAAGCGGCTGGTCTCGCGCGGGGAGGGGAGGCGCGATCGATCGGAAAAGGGCATGCGCGTCCGGATCACCGATCATGCAGGAAAATTCGTCGATTCGCCCAGGGAGCCGGAGGAGGCACGGGCCTTTCATAACGTACAGGACTTTCTGTACGACGTTCTCTTCCGCCGCGCCTCGGACGTGAAAATGGTCGCGGGTAAGGAGTCGTATCGACTCGTGGTTCGTATCGACGGGGTGGAGGCCGAGCGTCCCGAGGGCGTCCCCCCCGACGTGGGTGAGCGGATGTTTCGGTATTTTAAGAAGCTCGCCGGTCTGAACGTCGAGGAAATCCGCCGACCCCAGAGCGGGCGGATTCAGGCGTCGCTGCTCAGCCACGATGGGGAGCCGCCCTACGCCGAGGTGCGCACCTCGGGAACGACGGCGGGCGAGCGGTTGAGCCTGCACATCCAGTCGGGTCCGGTGTTGATGCGCTTCTCGGATTTGGGGATGGCCACGGCGCGTCTGGAACAAGTGAAGCATTTCGTGGCAAAATCGCACGGGCTGTTCCTGATGAGTGCGCCGCCGCGTCACGGGTTGACCTCCACGCAATACGCCGTTCTACGAAGTCACGACGCCTACATGAACAACATCCACGCCCTGGAGCGACGGAAGTTGGTCGACCTGGACAACGTCACCCAGAAGGTGTACGAGGGCAACAACGCCGACGTCAACTACGCCCGCGAGTTGCAGTCGGTGTTGCGCCGCGAGCCGGACATCGTGCTCGTGGGGGACTGTGAGGACCGGGAGACGGCGAAGATCGCTACTCGGGCCGCGGCGGAAAACCGCAAGATTTATCTGGGCATACAGGCCAAGGACACCTTCGACGCCCTGGGCAAGTATCTTACCCTCGTGGAGGACAATGCCCTCGCCGCCAAGGCGTTGCTCGGGCTTTCCAATCAACGGCTGATCCGCGTGCTGTGCAAGGATTGTCGTGAGGCCTTCCAGCCCGACGCTGCGACCCTCAAGAAGCTCAATCTGCCGGCGGACAAAATCGAGCGCTTCTACCGCCCGCCCACTGAGCCGAAGCTGAATAAACGGGGGAAGGAGATCATCTGCCAGGCTTGTCAGGGAACGGGATATGTCGGGCGAGCGGGAGTGTTTGAAGTCTTGGTCGTGGACCCCACGGTCGCGAAATTAATCGCCGAGGGGGCGACGATCGAAAAAATCAAGGCCCAGTGCCGTAAGAATAAGATGTATTATTTGCAAGAGGAGGCCCTTTTGAAAGTCATTGACGGCACCACGAGCATGAACGAGGTTCTTCGCTGTCTGGGCGGTAACGAGAAATAGGGCGGGAGACGATTCCATGTTGCTGTCACTTCTGTTTCTCATTCTGATACTGGCGATCGCGTTCAGTCAGGCGACCAGGGGTTTCTTTAGCGCCCTGATCATGACGGTTCTGACCGTCTGCTGCTGCGCCGCCGCGGTGACCACTCATGAATGGATCGCCGTCAATGCTCTGGCGCCGTATTGGCAACCGGATTTCGCTCATCCTTTGGCATTGGGGGTGACGTTCGGCCTGTCGCTGCTCCTTCTGAGTCTGGCGTTTAAACGACTCATTCGGCGATCGTGCTTGTTGCCCGCCTGGGTGGATCGGGCCGGCGGCGGCGTCTGTGGACTGATCACCGCGGAAATCATGGTGGGGATGATCGCCGTCTGCGTGCAGATGCTTCCCTTTCCCGACGGTTCGATCCTGGGGTATTCACGGGTGGCCCGAGTTTCTCGCGATTTTCCCGCCGGCGAGCAGATCAATCCCAAGAGCGACGCGGAGGACAATGAGTTGTTTTTCATGCCCGATCGGTTTGCCATTGCGACGGCCTCGTTGCTGTCCGGCGGTATTTTCAGCGGCAAGCGCGCCTTCTACCCCGACAATCCCGACGTCGTCCAGGCCATCGGTTGGGTCAATGCCGTGCCTGCGACCGTCTCGCGCTATGCAAAACCGAAGTCCATCGCCGTTGTCTCGACCGAGCCGGTGCAGTTCGTTTACCTGATGATCCCGGGTAACGAGAAAGAGAAAAAGCCTGCCACTTACGAACCGATGAAAGAGCCAAAGAGCGGGAACGAGTTGCGCATGGTCCGCGTTCAACTAACCAACGCAGCAAAAGACGAGCGCAAAACACACACCTTTACTCTACGGCAGTTTCGCGTCGTGGGACGCATGCCGGGCAGCGACATCTATAAGCAGTTTGCGCCCATTGCGATCCAGCAGGGGGACGCAACACAGGCGACGAACCGCCACATTCGTGTCATCAAAGAGCGAGGGAGCGAGTGGCCGGTGACTGACGAAACGTACGTGCCGCGGGGCGACGATGACCAAGTTGAGATGGTGTTCGAGCTTCCCAAGGGGTTCGAGCCGAGCTATGTGGAATACAAACGCGGGGCACGAGCGGCGTTGTCCTTTGACGCTTCGGCGCCGGGACGCGAGCCCTCGGGGCGATCCAAACAAACCGAGGCAAGTCCGTCCCCCGCCCCGAAGGGCGAAAAGCGGCCGGGTGGAGAATCGCCGCCCTCGGGAACCGCGTCCGCTCCTTCCACTACGCCGAGTACCGGGCCGAAAGGCAGCGTTCCCGATTCCGGCCGCGGGGGAAACATCCGCCGGATGACGACTCAAGCGGGTAAATCGTCCTTCGGCGATCGGATGCCGATGGAAATGAAATCCTATCGGAAACTCCAGAATGCGGAGATTTCCAGAGGAGCACTCACCGACGGCCACTTGGTCGGAGAAGTCGATCAGCAGGCATCCGGCAAGGACAACGCCGTGACCAAATTCGCCGTACCTGATGACAAACGACTGCTGCAACTCAACACGGGGTTCCTTCAAGCAGGGAGCGGTTTGGGTCGGGCGATCAGCTTCGCCGTCGGCACCGCGCAGAATTTCTTCGTGACTGCCGAGGGGGGCAATCCCTATCAAATGGTCGGGAAGTATGCCATTGCGGAAGTCAATGGTACAAAGATCATCGAAGTCCAATACTTCAGCAACCAGGCCGGATCCATCGGCGGCGTCGGCAAGTTCGATAAGATCAAGGATGACGACCTGAAGGGAGATTACCAGCTTGTGCTGCTCTTCCTGGTTGATCCCGGCGCTAGGATCACCTCGTTCAGCACCGGCGGCGACGCAACGCGAGCGGACGACCTGAAGGGCGAAAACCTCGTCGCACCGAACTAACCGCGGTTGAAACCCCCTCTCCCTCCCAGGTTGAAAATCCGCCGTGGCGGAGAGAGGGTTGGGGTGAGGGTCATTGGGATAGACTTTAAGCCATGACGATTGAGACACTGCGGAAGGTACACGAGCAGCGCCCATTTCGCCCTTTTACGCTGCATATCACGGATGGACGACAACTTCCGGTACCGCACCAGGAATGTCTCTGGGTTCCCCCCAGCGGACGCACGATCTTCGTGGAAAGCGAACCGGACGCGCCGGATTTTGTCGACGTACTCATGGTCACCTCCATCAAATTAAGAAGCTCGCGGCGAAACGGCCATCCCCCGAAGAGACGCTCGACTTAGCTAATCCTCGCCATTGATTTCCCGTTCGAGCTGTTGCAACGGCGGCAGAATCATGGCGATCGCGTCGCGGATCGGCGGTAATTCGGCTTCGACTACGCTCCAAACTTCTGGCAAACTCACCCCCTCATACTGATGGATTAAGATATCGCGTAACGCCGCCAAACCACGCCAGGGAATCGATGGGTGAGCCTGACGATAGTCATCGGGTATGCGCTTGGCTGCCTCGCCGATAACTTCAAGATTCCGCACGACTGCGTCCTGAACGAGCGGGTCGTCAAAAAATGCCTCTTTACCGCCCGCAGTGTAGCTCGAGATACGCCCAATGCGCTCGAGGATGTGCGCCATGTAAATGCGGGGGTCCTTACTCAAAGGGGCCGCGCCTCTCGAAGAATCTTGCGCCGAAGAAGCCAATACAGAGACGTCTCCGTGACAACATCCACTTTCCGCCCGAGAAGGTCTCGAAGATCGAGCATCAGTTCACCTAGATCAAGCAGGCTGCGACCGGGCTCCATGTCCACCAGCAAGTCCAAATCGCTGTCGGGACCGGCCTCGCCGCGCGCAAAGGAACCGAAGACGCGGATATTCTTCGCCCCGCGTCCGGCGGCGATTTCCAGGATCTCGCGCCGCCGTTTCTCTAGTACATTGGTCTGCATTTTCGCCACCATGACAAGAACGCGAAGCGACGTCAACTCAACGCCCGCCGGTGAGACGCTTCATCCGATTTTCGCGGTTCAAGGGCAAACGCGGGCACTTGCTTGAGTTCCTTGATCCGATCACGGAGTCGGGCGGCGCGTTCGAACTCCAAAGCCTCCGCGGCTTCGAGCATTTCCTTCTCCAAAAGGGCGACGAGTTCCGTTTGGTCAAGTTCTTGTTCACTCAGGTCAACCGCTTCAGCGGCCACTTTGTAGGCGTTGACCATTTTCTCCAACGTGGAGCGGATTCCCTTTTGCACAGTCTCCGGGGTGATGCCGTTGTCTTCGTTGTATTTCAATTGCAGAGTCCGGCGACGGTCCGTCTCGTCCATCGCCCGTTTCATGCTCGGCGTCACCTTGTCGGCATAGAGCACAACTTCGGCGTTTACGTTGCGGGCCGTCCGACCGATCATCTGAATCAGCGATGTCTCACTGCGCAGGAAACCCTCCTTGTCCGCGTCGAGGATGGCCACCAGCGATACTTCGGGCAGATCCAACCCTTCTCGGAGCAGGTTGACACCGACGAGGACATCGAACTTGCCCTCCCGAAGCTCTTTGAGAATGGCCACACGATCAAGAGTCTCGACGTCGCTGTGCAGGTACTTGCCGCGAAGACCCTCTTGTTGAATGTATCCCGTGAGATCCTCGGCCAATCGTTTGGTGAGCGTGGTAACGAGCACGCGCTCCCCGGCGGCGGCGCGCTGGGCGATGCGTTGCAGTAAATCCGGCACCTGGCCTCGCGCCGGACGGACCTCGATTGGCGGATCGATGAGTCCCGTCGGGCGGATGATCTGCTCCACGACCTCGCCGCCGCACAATTCCAATTCCGCCGGACCGGGTGTCGCGGAGACGAACAACACCTGTTTCCACATGCCTTGGAATTCCTCGAAGCGCATGGGTCGATTATCCAAGCAGCTTGGCAAACGGAAGCCGTGTTCCACCAGCGTTTCCTTGCGGGCGCGATCGCCGTTGTACATCCCGCGAATCTGAGGCAGGGTGGCGTGCGATTCATCGATGACCAGCAAGAAATCCTTGGGGAAATAATCGACCAGCGTGTAGGGCTTGGCCCCGGCGGCCGTGCCGTTGAGGTGCCGCGAGTAATTCTCGATGCCGGAGCAGTAGCCGACCTCGCGTAACATTTCGACGTCGTATTTGGTGCGGGCGATGAGTCGTTGGGCCTCCAGCAACTTGCCGTGACGACGAAACTCCATCACCCGCTTGTCGAGTTCCTCCAGGATGCCGCCCGTCGCGGAGGCGATGCGGTCCTCGGGCATCATGTAATGCACGGCGGGGAACACGAAAACCCGTTCCAGCTTACCTAGCGACTGCGAAGTGAGCGGGTTGATCATCTCCAGCTTTTCAATCTCGTCGCCGAACATTTCGATGCGATAGGCGAATTGCTCGTGGGCGGGGTGCAGCTCGACGACGTCGCCGCGGACGCGGAACGTGCCCCGTTTGAAGTCCACGTCGTTGCGCTTGTATTGCAGGTCCACAAACCGTTTGAGCAGCTCGTCGCGGTCCATGGACGACCCCACGTCAAGGACCATGACGCTCGCCTTGTAATCCTCGGGCGAACCCAGTCCGAAGATGCACGACACGCTCGCCACGATGACCGCGTCGCTCCTCGAAACCAACGTGCTTGTGGTGCTCATGCGCAGCCGATCCAGATCGTCGTTGCGCGAGGCGTCCTTTTCGATGTAGATGTCGCGTTGGGGGATGTAGGCCTCGGGTTGGTAATAATCGTAATAACTGACGAAATATTCGACGGCGTTGCGAGGAAATAGCTCGCGGAACTCCTCGTAAAGCTGGGCGGCCAGGGTCTTGTTATGGGAGATGACCAGCACGGGTCGGTTGAGGTTGGCGACCACGTTGGCCGCGGTGAACGTCTTGCCCGAGCCGGTGACGCCAAGCAGACACTGGTACCGCGCGCCGCCGCGAAAGGCCTCGGTCAGCTTGGCGATGGCCGCGGGCTGATCGCCCTTCGGCTCAAACGGGCTGACAAGTTCAAACCGGTCGGACATGGGGACGCTACCATCATCGTTCACGCTCTCGGCATCTTAACCGAGCCGCGAGCGCAAGCGAGCGGACGAGCACAACCGCGATCTCGGCGCGGGTGCCCCAGGTCCTCTGGACCTGGGGGAGTCGATGATTTGCACGCAGCATCATGCTTACGATCATCGCCTCCCCCACCTCTAAAGAGGTGGGCCACCCATTCAATGATACTCTGGCGGTTCGGCAGATAAGCAATATACTCTATGGCTTCGCAGCTTGGCTGCGACCCATCGCACCGGCTGGACGGAGTCCGCAACGGACACCGGTCACCTGTCGAGTTGCGGCGTCATGGCGCGGATGCCGGCGATGGGAGTTCGGCGGATGGACCACGTCGGGTCCGACAGTTCACGGGAACTGCCGGCGAGGGCGGGGTTGTACTGTACGTGCCACGTGAGAAGCCCAAGTGCATGATGCTTTCCTGTGGGTCACACTAACGGCGTTCTTCGCCGCGACTGCGGCGCTCGCCGTTTACGGGCTTCATCTTTACGCGCTGCTCTACCTTTTCCGGCGGAAAGCGCCTACGCGGCGACGCGAACAGCAGGAGACCATCGCGACGTATCATCGCGATCATGCTGTGGATCGCTGGCCCACAGTGACCACGCAACTCCCCATCTACAACGAGCGTGATGTCATCGAACGACTGGTCGAGGCCACCGCCGCCATCGACTACCCGCCCGACCTTCACGAGATCCAAATCCTTGACGACAGTGACGACTCGACGCGCGATAGGGTCGATGACCTCGTCCGGCGACTGCAAGCGCGGGGAGTGGATGTCAAGGTCGTTCGTCGTGCGAACCGGTCCGGGTTTAAGGCCGGTGCACTCGCCACGGGACTCGCGGTCGCCCGCGGCGAATATGTGGCCGTCTTCGACGCCGACTTCGTTCCGCCCAAAAACTTCCTTCGACAAGCGATCCCACTGTTGGAAGCGAAGCCCGATCTGGCCTGCCTTCAAGGACGGTGGAGCCATCTGAATCGACACGAGTCGTGGCTCACCGAGGCTCAGGCGCTGGGCATCGACGGGCATTTCGCCATCGAGCAGGGAGCAAGGGCGTGGAACGGGTTTATGATGAACTTCAACGGGACCGCCGGCGTCTGGCGCAAGGCGGCCATCGACGATCCGGCGGTCGGCGGTTGGAGCGGCGATACGCTTACGGAAGACCTTGATCTGTCGTACCGCGCGCAGCTTGCCGGTTGGAAGCTCGACTATTGCTTGGACCTCGCCTGTCCGGCGGAACTACCGGGTACAGTCGGTGCGCTCAAGAGTCAGCAACGCCGCTGGGCGACAGGGTCGATTCAGGTCGCCCGCAAATTACTTCCCAGTGTGTGGCGGGCCCGTCTTTCGCTCGCCGAGAAAATCGAGGCGACGCTGCACCTTACGCATTATTCGGTGGCCTTGTGGATGCTGCTCCTCGCCGTCATCGCCCGCCCCATGCTGTTGGTCGCCTCGGAAGGCAAGGTCTTTGGAGAATGGTTCTGGATCGCATGGGCGGCGATCCTAGTCTCGGCGGTTGCGCCTTCGCTGGTGTATGCGTACGCCCGATACAGTCTGGGCGGCCGCTGGTCTGCCCTGCGAACCATTCCCTCCATGCTAATCCTCGGTTGCGGTATGTGTGTGAACAATTCCTTGGGCGTTCTTCGCGGTCTTTTCGGCTGGGGAGGTGATTTCGTACGTACGCCCAAATCCGGCAGCGCCGATACCTCCCGGGCCGTCAGCCATTATCAGGTCGCCGTCAATCACACTTGGATCGCGGAAGTCGTGCTGGGCATCTATTCATTGCTTTCCTTTGTCGTTTATTTCTTCCAGGCCCAGCGTGCGTTCAGCATCTTCCTCTTGCTCTATGCCATCGGGTTCTTCTTGATCGGCTGGTTGTCCCGTCCCCGGAAGCCGAAACGCACGGGCATTGCAGTTGAAGTCGCACCGTTACTGACCGGCCAAGTAGGTTCCGTCGAATCGGCGGGCGCAACCCGATGACGCCTCCGTGCAGCCCATTCCACGGACACGCCGCTCGGCTCGTGGCTTTTTCTTGACATTGAGACAACTTCGCATAAGGTAGGAACCCAGGAAACGCGCTATGGCTACGCAGGTCATCAAGTCTGACCCGCAGGGTAAGAGCGCCGACGCGATCCGCGAAGCCGGTGAGGTTTTACGGGGCGGCGGGCTGGTGGCGTTTCCCACGGAAACGGTCTACGGTCTTGGCGCCCGCGCGGACCATGCCGGGGCGATGGAGCGGCTTCGGGCCCTCAAGTCCCGTGAGCCGAACAAGGCGTTTACCGTGCACATCGCCTCCCGCGAAGATGCGCCCCGCTTCGTCCCCGGCTTCGGCGGTCTGGCGGCGCGGTTTGGTCGCAAGGCTTGGCCCGGGCCGTTGACGCTGGTGGTATCGGTTGATGACCCGTCGTCGGCGCCGGTGATGGCCGGGCGCAACGGCAAGGCAGCGGAAGCAATGTATTACAACAACACCATCGGCCTGCGTTGTCCGGATAACGGCGTCGCCCACGGGCTACTTCGCGCGGTGGACGCCCCGGTCGTGGCCTCCAGCGCTAACCTCGCCGGCCAGGCGCCGCCGCTCACCGCCGCCGAGGTGCTTCGCAACTTGGACGGCAAGATCGATCTGCTCATCGACGCCGGTCGCACTAAATACGCGAAGGCCTCGACCATCGTACGCGTGACCGGGTCATCGTATGAGGTCGTTCGGGAGGGAGTCTACGATGCCAGAATCGTAGAACGGCTCTCGACCGTCCGGCTGCTGTTCGTTTGCACTGGAAACACCTGTCGCAGTCCAATGGCGGCCGGCTTGGCAGCGCCGATTCTGGCCGAGAGGCTAAGTTGCAGGCCCGCCGACTTGCGCGCACGAGGTGTGGTGGTGCAGTCGGCCGGCACCAGCGGTGGGCGAGGCGGCGCCTCGACCCACGCCCTGGAGGTCATGGCCAAACGCGGGATCGACCTGTCGGACCATTTCTCGGCCGCCCTATCGGAGGAAATGGTCCAACAGGCAGACTATATTTTCGCGATGACCCAGGTCCATCGGGAGACGATCCTGCGACTGTCACCCTCCGCCGAGCCGAAAGTACGCCTGCTGCTGGATGGTGAGGACGTGCGTGACCCGATGGGCAGCGAGGTGGAAGAGTACGAACGCTGTGCTCAAACCATCGAGCGCGGCTTGCGCGACCGTTTGCAAGAGGTGATTGTATGAACGTAGCCCTGTCGAGCGACCACCGCGGCTTCAACGCCAAGGAACGGATCAAGGCCATTTTGAAGGCAGCCGGGCACAATGTCGTGGACTTCGGCTGCAACAGCACCGCGAGCTGCGATTACCCTGACCACGCCTTGGCCGGAGCGACCTCCGTCGCCTTGGGCAAGTCCGATCGCGGCATCTTCTTCTGCGGAACGGGTGTCGGGATGTCCATGACCGCCAACAAGGTGAAGGGGATTCGGGCGGCCCTGTGCCACGACGAGCTAACCGCGGAGATGTCCCGCCGTCACAACAACGCCAACATCTTGTGCCTTCCGGCTGACTTGCTGGGTGAGGAACTGCTGCGTCGCGTCGTCGACGTCTGGCTGAAAACCGACTATGAAGGAGGCCGCCACGACCGACGGCTGCAGAAGATTGCAGACTTCGAAAACAACGTTCGGTGTAAACCTTAATCCTCGGCACGCCCCCGGTGCCGCATTAGCTTGGGTGCCACTGGCGGCTTGTCCGCCAGTGCTTTCCGCCAAACCGCATGCACGGGCGCGGTTTTCGTAACCCCTTTTACCGAGACCATCAACGAATGCAGCCTCAGTTCTGAGACCGGCGCAACGATCCGTCATCACCTTGACATGCAGGCACAAATTCCCGTACGCTGCCGCCCGTGAACGGCCCCCATCGTCTAGTGGCCTAGGATATCAGGTTCTCAACCTGGAGACAGGGGTTCGACTCCCCTTGGGGGTAATTTCGCGGGTTGGAAACAGCCCGCGTTTTCATGCGATGAAGTGCCCACTGGTGCATCGTAAGTCCCGGTCTTTTTCATAGGTTGCGGATCGTCACCCGTCGCGACGTTCGTTGCATCGCCGCGCACGCCGTTGAGCGGTTGGGCGCAGGAAAACGGCAAGCATTCCGGCAAGACGTTTATGTCGGTTCCCGTCGCGCGGAGTTGTTCCAACCCACAGCCCGCCAAACTCGGCAGCTTTCGCACGGCATTGTCGAGCGACTCCCGGAACGTGCAGGCGTACACGTCCGCCGTCATATTAATCGTGGCGTGGCGCATTAGCTCTTTCGCGGTCCGAACGTCAACGCCGGATCGCAACAGCATTGTTGCAAACGTCACCCGCAGGGAATGGAAATCGGCTACCCGACCAGTCTCATCGGCGTACGGAATGCCCGCTGCGTCAAGGTCGCCTCGCATCATCATCACGACCTTTTCAGGTCGAGGCATGTGGAACACCGGAACCGTTGGCAGCTTGTTTCCCAAATACCCCCGCAATTCCGCGCTGGTCTCAGCCCGAAGTGGAAGCGTTGCGGCCTTACCGTTTTTCGCGTTCGCGGCGTCAATCGTGACCGTTGGTTGGGTCGCGTCCAAGTCGAAACTCGCTCGCGTCAACGACCGCAGCTCGTTCGACCGTAGACCCGTCTCCGTCGCAAGCCGGTACAGCCAATGCCGTGACTCGCCGTCCATTTCGCAACGCACGGGACCGGACCGAGCTGCGGAAAGCAATCGTCGCAGTTCGTCCAGGTCGAGCGCCCGCCGGACGTGTCGCCGATCCGCTTTGGCGTTCAAACCGGACAGGTGTGCGAGCGGATTCTCGGTCGCCCGCCGGTCCTTCACCAACCAGTTACCAAAGCCCTTCACCGCCGCGAGATAGTGATTCGACGATTTCGCGCCAAGCCCCTTACTCTCGGTCTTTTGATCCGACCCGGCCTTTCGACGCCCTTTTTCCCGCATTTCCGCTAGAACGCCCATCACAGCCGACGCCGACAGCTCGGACAGGAACGTCACCGCGACGCCGTCGAGCACGGCACGCACGCGGTTGACCGTTTTCTGGACGTACTCCCCCGTCGCCCCGGAATCCCGCAACGTCCTCTCGTAGTCGTCGAGGTGGTCGCGGAGCGGCTTGGTCGAAGCCACGCGGTTCGCGTCCAACAGGCCAAGTCTCCCGAACCGCTCCAGAATCCGATTCGGCAGCATTTCCAACCAGCGGGTCAGCTCCGGGTCAGGACCGGCCCCGGAAATGCGACAGGAAACGAGCTGTTGAAGTTTGTCCGCAAACGCTTGGGACGCCCGCTTGTCCTCGAATGGGTGGCGCACCAATTTGTCTGTAAACGAGGTTTGGGATGACTCGCGATTTCACGTTTTATGCACTTTCTGCGAGGGGTGCAATGGTGGCCCTTACG
>JAGVHG010000096.1 GCA_020056715.1 Phycisphaerae bacterium
AAACGAAGTCCTCGAAGCGAAGTTCCTCGAGGTTGAGGTTTTCGTAGATGACGGAAGCCAAGCCGAAGCATTACGCTCATTGCCCCAAGCGCCGGGCGCATCGTTCGAAGAGCGCTCCGATCCACGACGAGTAGTGCTCCAGCTTGCGCCCGAAACGGTGTTACAACTCGTGCGAGACGGAGTAAACCTCCATGTTATCCGCGAGTTAGCGCTTGTGCAACAATGGAATGCGCACCCAAGCGATCAAGTAGCGGAGTCGGCTGTTCTCGCTTGCTCCGGGACGTACCAGACAAACTCGAATAGCGTAAACACGAGCATCCCTGACGCCGGCGCGTGGGTCTACAGCCCAATCACGATTTCCGGCGCACCGGCGAGTGCAACGGTGACGTGCATTGACGTTTATTACGAGATTATCCACACCTACATAGGAGATCTGGACGTTGACCTAAACGACCAGAACATCACGTTCAACTACGACCTGTGGGTCCCTGACGGGAATCCCGGAGATAACCTGTACGAAACCGTAACAGGAATCACGACTTTCAATGGCGAACTAGTGAACCAGCAATGGAGGCTATACGCACGGGACACGGCGTTCCCAGATGAGGGATACATCGACACCTGGTGGATCAAGGTCTATTACGGGGTGTTGGTGCCCGACATTCGAGTCGTGCCAACATCACTGCAGTTCACTTGTACGAGCACAATGGCTGACTCTACGGCTGAAGGAGATGAAGCTGGACTCGGCGCTCCGCCACAATCGTCCATCGACGGTGCTGAGAAGCTGGCCGATCCGGATGGCGTAATCGCTACGAAGCTCGCCGCAGGCGACGGGCGAGTACCGGTGATCGTAAGTCCCGTTCCAACTGAGACGGGCGCTCTAGCAGGATTGGGAGAGGTTTCGGAAACGCAGATCCCGGACGAGGCGCATGCCGGGATCATGTCTGCACCCAAAACGGCCCACAGTCAAGCCGAATTCACACGCTTGAAAGCTGCCGCCCGGGCCACAGGGTCTGTTCCGGTGATCGTTGAACTTGCGGTTCCCAACATAGTGGCGCTGGCGTCCCGTTCGTCCGTAGCGGGAACTCAAGCGGGGCTTGTCCAAGCCGATGGGGCGCTGAGTGCGGCGATCACGGCTGTGGCTCAAGCTGAACTCGCCAGGCTCGCTGCCGTGCCGCATACTCCCGGGCGGATTTTCCCATATATCCCGTTTATGTCCTTGAGTGCCACCGAGCGGGCATTGGAAATCCTCGAGGCGTCGCCGATCGTTCTGGATATCAACGAGGATCGGCTCGCCGAACCGACCCTGGACAACACGGTGAACATCGTCGAGGCCACCGCCGCCTGGGCGCGGGGGTTCGACGGCACAGGCTTGTACGTGGCGATTCTTGACACGGGCATCCGCGCGACCCACAACTTCTTCGCCGGCAAAACCATTGTGGAGGCGTGCTTCGCGCTCGGACAGGACGGCGTTGGCCCGGCTGGAGACTGCCCCAACGGCCAATCGTCGGACACCAGGCCTCCCCCTGCGCACCCCGCCCAGCCGTACCTCTCGGACTTCTGCGGCTATGAGCACGGGACGCACGTCGCGGGCATCGCCGCTGGAGAGGATCCGAACCGCGTGCCGCCGCTGTATGGCGTCGCTCGCGGAGCCAATATCATCGCTATCAAGGTCTTTTCGAAGTTCACCATCAACCCGCCATGCGACGCAACTTGCCCACATTGCCTCCAGTCTTGGGACTCCGATGTGATTGCCGGATTGAATCACGTCTACGCGCTCCGGCTCACCTACAACATTGCGGCGGTGAACATGAGCCTTGGCGGTGGAGGTCCCTTCAACGATCAAACTTCCTGCAACAACAACTATCCGGGAACGAAATCCATCATTGATAGTCTCCGTACGGCTGGGATCGCCACCGTCATCGCATCAGGGAATAATGGATTCTGCAACGGCATCAGTGCTCCCGCGTGCATCTCCTCCGCCATCGCCGTCGGCGCATTGAACGACGCGGACATCGAACCCGCATTCAACAACTACGGTGCGCTGCTGGACCTGTTCGCCCCTGGGTTCGATATCCTCTCCTCGGTGGCCTCGTCTGACAGTGCCTACGCGAGCGAGAGCGGGACCTCCATGGCGGCCCCGCATGTCACCGGCGCCTGGGCGATACTTAGGCAGGCTTGCCCTTCGTCGAGCGTGACGGCGGCGTTCAACGCCCTTCAGAGCACCGGCGCCCCCGTCAGCGCCATCGGTTGTTTCGGCAGCGGAACCTACCCGCAGCGCCGCATCCGTATCAACTCCGCCATCGACGCTCTCTGTCCCCCGTGTTCGGGCGAGTCTATCATCATCTTTAACAACGGCGGAGGTTCCCTGAATGTAAGCTCGATCGACAAGCCCTCCTGGGCGGCGTTGAGCCCGCCTCCCCCGTATTCGATTGTGGGCGGCGGTTTCCAGGGGGTGTGTGTCACGTTCAATTGCGCAACGTGCGTTGGGGCGCCTTTGGTCGGCACGCTAACGATTAACAGCAACGACCCTCCCGCCGTCCCAGTCTCGCTGCTGGTGCAATGCTGTGGCTCTGACGCCGATTGTACCGACTCCAATCTGTGCACCGACGACCGCTGCGTGGGTGGGGCCTGCACGCACCCGCCCAAGCCGGTAAACACACAATGTGGGGACGCCAACAGCACTGAATGCAATGCTGCCGATACGTGCAACGGAAGCGGTACATGCGTTGATCGAGTAGACCCGTCAGGCTTCGTCTGCCGCGTCGCGGCGGGCGAGTGCGACGTGGCCGCAACGTGCAACGGGTCATCCAAGACTTGCTTTCCGAACGAGTTGCGTCCCAACGGAACGTCCTGCACGAGCGATGGAACCCCATGCACGACGAATGAACGGTGTATGAACGGACAGTGTGTCGGCATCGACGATTGTAGCTGCGTCCTATTAGGCGTCTGCGGTGACGGTTGCTGTACCCCGCCAAACGAACGAACCTCTACATGTCCGGGCGATTGTTCCGACTTGCGGGACCTTGCCGAATTGTTCGACTGCTTTTCGGGAAACGCCCCCATGAGCCAGAATTGCGTTGAGTTCGATACGGACGGAGATGGCAGGATTACCATCATCGACTATAGCCTTTATTCACGGCGGTACTTTCGCGGTCCGTAGCACGGTGATCGACGGCGTGGGATTGCCCGTCTAGGCCGGGGACAAAGCCGACCCGACTCGATTCAAGGGGTTCGTGCAGTTCATCGGTGACACGCACGCCGACGAGCCGGAGGGGATGGATACGTCGATTCGCGCGGGCTTCGTGACCGTCGACCCGCTGGTACTGGTACCGCCGCCCGTACCCGCTTCGTGTGCCGCTCCGGTCGCTGCCGCTCCCGGCTTGGATCAATTAGCAATCACGAACCACCCATGGCGTAGGGGATCGGATCGACCAGTCCCGCGTCACGGAAGCCTTGGCGGCGGAGGAGGCAACTGTCGCAGTGGCCGCAGGCCAAACCTTCCGGCATCGGGTCGTAGCAACTGTGGGTGAGCGAGAAGTCGACGCCCAGGCGCATGCCTTCGCGGATGATCTCGGCCTTGGACATGGAGATGAGCGGGGCGTGGACCTTGATCGAGGCGCCGGACACCCCGGCCTTGGTGGCCACGTCGGCCAAGCGTTGAAAGGCGACGATGAACTCCGGGCGGCAGTCGGGGTACCCGGAGTAGTCCACGGCGTTGACCCCGATGAAGATGTCCGTCGAGCCGATGACCTCGGCGTATCCGAGCGCGAAGGCGAGGAAGATCGTATTCCGCGCGGGGACGTAGGTGACCGGAATTCCACCCCCGATCTGCTCCACCGAGTCCGACTTGGGTACCTCGATGGCGTCTGTCAGTGCCGACCCGCCGAAGGCTCGCAGGTCGATGGTCTGGACAACGTGCTGTACCGCGCCGACTGCCCGCGCGACGCCCTCTGCCGCTCGTACCTCGGCGTCATGCCGCTGCCCATAGCGGAACGTAAGTGCATACAGCTCAAACCCTTGGGCATAGGCCAGGGCCAACGTAGTGGCCGAGTCCACCCCCCCGGATAGTAATATGACTGCTTTGGCGTTCAGATAGCCCATGTTACGATCGCTGCGGTAACACCTTTGTCATAAATGACGCTTGAACCATACTGCGAAACCCAATTGGTCGATAGGGTTCGCGTGCGGGCCGGCGGATGAGGCGCCATACGGTTAAACTCGCCGTTCGTAACATCATGGTAATGTGTGACTTCTGTTCCGCATCCGACTATTGCATTGCCAGTATTAGGAAGTTAGTGTTTGACGTTTCGTATGAACATCTTACGAACGCGTTTGCGATTCGTTGTATGAGATGATGGTGAGAATAGTTTTTTTTGGAGAGGCCAAGACCATGAGAAATTCCCGAGTTAGTTGGATCGCATCCGCGATCGTGTGCGCCTTCACTCTGTCGGCGTTCGCACAGACAGAGCCGGCCAAGCCCGCGCCGGCTAAGCCCGCGCCGGCGAAGCCCGCAGCCGAACCGGCTAAGCCCGCTCCCGCTGCGGCAAAGGAGCCTGCCAAGGAAGCCCCGAAGCCTGCCGCGCCGGCCGCCGCCCCAGCGAAGGAAGCCTCCAAGGAACCGGTGAAGGCGGGTCCATCAACGACGACCACCACTACGACGACGACCACCGCGACCACGGTCGCCGCAATCGGCAAGCCCGCGCCGAGCTTCAGTCTGAAGGACGTCAACGGCAAAGAGGTCAAGCTCGCCGACTACAAGGACAAGGTCGTGGTTCTCGAGTGGGCGAACAAGGACTGCCCGGTCTGCCAGCGTCACGCCAAGGGCGGGACGGCCTCGAAGGTCATGGGCAGCTTCAAGGACAAGCCGGTGGTTTGGGTCAACATCGACTCGACCGGCGACGCCAAGGCTGAGGATTGCAAGAAGTTCGCAACGGACAACAAGCTCGGCACGTACCTGATGGATCCGACGGGCGCGACGGGCAAAGCCTACGGCGCGAAGACGACGCCGCATTGCTTCGTGATCGATCAGAAGGGCAACATGGCCTACATGGGCGCGATCGATGACGATGACAAGGGCGACAAGGGCGACAAGGCCAAGAACTACGTCAAGGACGCGATCGACGCCGTGCTGAAAGGCTCGACTGTCGCCAAGGCGACGACCGATCCGTACGGCTGCTCGGTGAAGTACAAGGGCTAATATCGGAACTCCTGAGTAGGGCGGAACGACTGGATCGTTCGCCGCCCCTCGATTAGACCGATACAATGTCCGGCGGGTGCGACGATACGTCGCCCCGCCGGATTTTTTTGTGGCGGCGGGACAACGAGGTTGAGGTCATGGAGTACGGGCGAACATCCGTGTCTAGCTCCGTAACGACTATCACCGCGCGCACCTCGGCCGGCGTGGGTGACTTCATCGCGCTTTTGCGTCCGACGCAGTGGATCAAGAACGTGGTGGTCTTCGCCGGGCCGGCGGCGGGGTTGAAGCTATCGTCGCCACAATCCTTGCGGCAGGCGGTGGTGGCGTTCATCGCCTTCTGTCTGGCGGCCAGCGCAACCTACGCGTTGAACGACGTGGTGGATCGGACCGCGGACGCGAGCCACCCTACCAAGCGGCTGCGACCCGTAGCGCGGGGAGTGATCCGTGCGTCGAGTGCGCTCCTGATGGCGGCGGTGCTCGCTGCAGCCGCGATTTCGCTGACTACGTTGCTCCTTCCCACCGGCGTGACGGCCGTTCTGGTTGGGTATCTGGCGTTGACGCTCGCCTACTCGCTCACGCTAAAACGAAGGGTGATCCTCGACGTAATCGTCGTGGCCACCGGGTTCGTGCTGCGGGCGTTCGCGGGGTCGGCGGCGGTGGGTGTGCCGACATCGGAGTGGCTGATCGCCTGCGTGTTTACGCTCTGCCTGTTCATGGGCTTCGGCAAACGGCGGTGCGAGATCGCCATGATCGGCAACACCGACGACATCGGCCAACATCGGCGCACGCTGGTACGCTATACGCCGGACTTGTTGAACCATCTGCTGACGGTCTCCGCTGGAATCGCGGTCATCACGTTCCTGCTCTATACGATGGACACCAGCGGGCACCCTTCCCCGTTTCAGAAGCAGCATTTGTTCTATACCCTGCCGGTGGTGATCTATGGAATCTTCCGCTTTGCGATGCTTACGGAATTGGGCATCTACAGCGGCCCGACGGAAATCGTGCTGAAGGACCGGGCGATACTTCTCGCCATTCTGCTGTGGACGATCTGCGCGATGGTTATTGCCTATCAGAATGTGCTTTTCGGCCCGCGCGGGCTTTCAGGATTCATGGCTGTCATTGGTAATTCGTGATTGGTGATTGCCCGCATGTCTCGCTCCACCGTCGCCATCGTGCGTACGAGGCCGGAAACGGTCCTCGAAGACTACCACCGGCTGATGAACTTAGCGGGATATCAAGGCGTCATCGCTAAGGACGCCGAGACGGCCCTGAAGGTCAACATCAGTTGGCATTTCTTTTACCCGGCGACCTCGACGACTCCGTGGCAATTGGAGGGTGTGATCCGCACGATGAAGCGCGACGGGTACGAGCCGAAGCGGATTCATGCCTGCCACAATCGCACGGTGGTGATCGACGCGCGGCTGGGAGAGCGAGAGAACAAGCAGATCAATGTGGTTCAGGCCCACGGGCTGGCCAACGTACACTTGTACGAGGATGACGTGGAGTGGATTCACATTCGTGAGGCGGTGGGCGATCTCGCCGACCGCTTCCTTTGTTTGAATCAAGTTTATCCCCAGGGGTTCAGCATTCCCAAGCGGTTTATCGGGGAGAACATCATCCACTTGCCGACGGTCAAGACGCACGTGTTCACGACCATGACCGGGGCCATGAAGAACGCCTTCGGCGGTTTACTCAACGAGCATCGCCACTGGACGCACCCGGTGATCCACGAGACGCTCGTCGACTTATTGATGATCCAACAGCGGATTCATCGCGGGGTGTTCGCGGTGATGGATGGGACGTTCGCGGGGGACGGGCCTGGGCCGCGCTGCATGGTTCCATTCGAGAAGAACGTGCTACTGGCCTCGGCGGACCAGGTGGCGATTGACGCGATGGCGGCCAAGCTGATGGGGTTCGATCCGCTGCGCGACGTGAAGTTTATTCGATTGGCACACGAGCGCGGCCTGGGCTGCGGCGACCCGCGCGAGATTGACGTAGTGGGGGATGTGGAGGTCGCAGCGGAGAACTGGCGATTCGTCGGGCCGTTCAAGCGGATGACCTTCGCCGCCAACATGCAACACGCCATTTACTGGGGCCGCCTCAAACGAACGATGGAGTGGTCACTCAAGACCTGGCTGGCGCCGTGGGCGTATATCGCCAGCGTGCTGTACCACGACTGGTTCTGGTATCCGATCTTCGGCCGCGGGCGAGTGCGCGCGGCGATGCACAGTCCGTGGGGGCGACTGTTTCACAACTGGGAGCAGGTGCGCGCCGATGAAAAGGGTTTCCCGGATGTCGGCGAGGCCCGCGGGAAGTTGGTCCGTAGTTTCGGACGAGTGATGCTGCTCGCATGGCGAATTCTGGTGACGTGCATCAAAGAGGCGCCGGAAGTGGCGTTACGAAAACGACGGATTTCGTCCACACGATCAAGGTAGGTGAGTGTTGCGCTACGCGATCGTAATTGAGAAAGCGAATGGGAACCTGTCCGGTTACGTTCCCGATCTCCCCGGCTGTGTCGCTACAGGAGATACGGTTGTCGAGGTCGAAAAGAACCTTCGCGATGCGATCCGCTTTCACCTCGACGGTATGCGCGAAGACGGGCTGCCGATTCCGGCACCGGCCACGACGTGTAACTACGTCGAAGCATGACCATACGCGAGTCGCCCTTTCCGCCCGCGGCTCAGGGTGAGTTTGCTTACGGTTCGAGCAGCCATTCGACGACGGGTTTGGAGGGATCGTCGAACTCGTACTCCCGCAGGTGCCCCCTGGTGACCCAGCGGATTTCCGCGTAGGGACCGGGGCGAGGCTCTTCGTCGGCGACACCGCAAAAGAAGTAGCGCATTTCGACCTCCCGCCCGTTGATCTCAGCCGCTACCGGCGGCTGGCCGACGACGATCTCGACGCCAATGCCGAGCTGCTCGTCGGCGATACGGCGCATGGCCTGCTCGGGCGATTCGTCGATGTTGGCAAGTCCTCGCGGAAACTGCCACAGCCTTGTTGGGTCGTCGGGCGAGGACGGCAAGACGATCAGGACGTGGTTGTCGTGACGTTCGATGATCCCCACCGCGACGCGGGGTATTCGTAGTGCCCTAGGTTTCATCGTTGTGTCCGTCCGTTAACTCGCGGGCAAGTATGGCCGCGGGGAGGAAGAAACTCAACAGTATGCCGTCGCTGGGCACGGGAAAGTGTGCCACTGCTCTTGAGCAGTGGTTTCACACGAAGGGTTCATCCGTTCGGATCGGGACGTTCGACCATCCGTCCCAAACCGCGTGCCACTGCTCTTGAGCAGTGGTTTCACACGAACGGTTCGTCCATTCGGATAGGGAAGTTCGACCAGCCGTCCCAGAACCGGGCGCTGGACCATTCCCAGTCGGTCGGATTCTTCACCAGTCCGCGCCGAACCGGATTATCGTGAATGTACTCTATGACGCTCGGAACGTTTTTCTCTCAGAAGATGTTGCGGTCAAATCCGCCGCCCGGTTGCTAAGTAGGAACGCAGAATGATTCATCCATTTTTCGACTTTCAGACGACCTTGGTACTGGCGGCGGAGCCGCCGGGAGGTCGCCATGGGATACGGCAT
>JAGVHG010000115.1 GCA_020056715.1 Phycisphaerae bacterium
ACTCCTTTCTGCCCGTTCCGCCGCAGGCGGACGGGCTGAATCCGGTTGACAACCGAGTCATCACCATACTTTCTTTACATACACTTCGGAGCGCCACCGTGCTGTACCCGCTACGCGCCGACGTGCCAACAGGCGAAAGTATAGCACGAATGCGCGCTCCAATGACCCTGATAAGAAGCTCTGAAGCGGGTGAAGAAGGAATTTGAAGCCAGATTCGTTCGAGGAATCATCTCCTCCCTTGGGAACGCCGGAAAACGAAACCGCGTCCGCCGCATCAACGAAAGAAGTTGTTTCACGCAAAACCCCAGCAATATCCAGCGTCAGTGCCGGACCTAACGCATGTCTCCACACGACATCGGGCACGGACACTGGCATTGGACCACCCCATCCGAACATTGCACTCATGGTCGTATTGCCGCGCACCAACTCCTTTTGGATATCTACTTGAAACATTCGCTCGCACAACATCGCCCGCCGCATCCCCTCGCGTATTCCCCTCTCATCCAGCAGGCTCGCAAGCAAGCTGCGAATTTGAGGACGGCTCGCCGCGCCTGATCCACTCACGGAGTTTTCTTCATCTAGCGCGAAGTGCAACGTCGGAAGAATTTCTTCAATTGTTTGAATGGTGAGCGCTCCGCAGGCCCATGTTGTAAGCTGGGCGATCAGCGTCTGTTGTTGACTCAAGTTTTCGGAATGCGCGAGAGCATCTCGCAGGATATCGACCGCCTCGGCGTCGTTACCGGCCATGTGCCGGTACGACGCCGCCACGGTCATGAGTTTCGATAACATTCGTTGACCCGAGAAGGAAGGGATCGAGGAGTTGAGCGCCGGCGTCCGGAAGCGCATTCCCCAATCCGCGCGGAGAAGCCTGCGAGCGCTTCGCAGCAGTCGGAAAACTTCAGGATTGCCCTCGGCAATTGCACGAACTTCGTCGAGGTGCGCCCTGATCAAGTCGGGCTTCCCGACTACCTTCTCGAAAACCTCTTGCTGCTCGGAAGTGAGTTGAACCGCTTCCCCCGCTTTGATGAGCAGCAGAGCCGCATTCTGATCGTCGGGGATGAATTCCTTGGGATCGAAATCTTCGGGGTAGATGGGTTCACCCGCGGCAATGATCTTGTCGATCTCGGCTTGCAACCGCCGATTCGCTTCCCACCCCCACCATAACCGCAGTGCGAAGAGGGCAACGAACAGAATTCCGGCAACCATTACCATGCGTTTTAGCCACCCATACCTCGGCGGAATCAGCTTTACCCTGGGTTCAATCGTTGGTGAAACACACTGCGGCTGGTCGGATTGCGAAGTCATTCGACGACAGCCTCCACCCGAATCCCAATGATCAAAACGTCCGCTAGGTCCACATCAGACGCGCGTTTCTGCGTTTTTGCTTTCTGCGTTTCTTCCGCGATATGCCCGATCAACCGTTCCCGATCCGCCAGCCATTCCGCCTTAGTCGAGACCTCCGCGCCGTCCGCCGTCCGCACAAGCAGATAGCGCTCAAACGCCGCGTCGTCCTGCTCGTACCCCGCAAGTTGCACGGCCTGAGCGGCCCGGTCAAACAATTCCGCGAAGCCCCTTCTCAATCGCTCGAGGTCGAGCGCCGCGGCAGCCATCTCCAGCGGAAGCTTTTCGTTGTACACCACCTGACGACTGCGTGTGGACATGCCAAACTACCTCTCCCCACGGGAGAGGGTCGGGGTGAGGGCAGAGTCCGTACCGATCACCCCTCACCCAACCTCTCCCCTCAAGGGGAGAGGAGATTCAAACGCCGCATCACGACAACGGCAACTGGTACGCCCCGACGTACCCGCGCTGCTGGAAGTACGCGAACAATTCCGCCAACGACCGGAACACCGCCGTCGCGGTTTCCGTGATGAACGGCGAGGGTTCATTGTCGGGCCGCCACACCACGTACACCTCCTTGGTGCTCTCGAAGGCGTGCTGCAGCTCCCGTTCCACCCCCGACGAGAGCGCCGGCCTGCCGCCTGGCAGCTCCGGAATGTAGCTCACGATCATGTCCGACTGGTCGATCAGCTTGAAGTCGCGGGCGTAAATCTGGGCGTCGATGTCCCGGGCGATCCGCGTGATGTCGCTGACGCTCAGGGTTAGCGCTCGACCATGCACCTGGAGCACCACGTGGTCCTCGCCGCGCTTCGTCGCCTCACCGGCCTCATACAACAGTCGCTTCTCGTCCAAATCCCCCGGATCGAAAATGATGAACTGCTCCGCCAGCACGTCCCGGAACATCTCGATTTCCGAAAGAATTTCCGGTAAGTCGATCACGTGCGTCATCGGAAACGACGGATACACCCGCTTGCGCTGCGGCTCGAACATCAACCGGTACATCGTTTGGGCGTTGATCCGCGGGCTGCTTCGCGACAGCACGTAAGCGTAACCGTACCCCGCGATCGCCTCGGCCATCGCCTCCGTGACCACGATCTCTTCTTCCCGCCAAACCAAAATGTCCTTGAGGGTGTGCCGCGTCTCGTGCTCCCGCTCCAGCCGTTCATGCACCGCGTCGACGTTGTCCACCAAGGTGATGTACAGGTCCGCGTCCAGCTCGCACATCTGGTGATGGTCGTAGGCGTGAAACAGCCCGTGCTTCCAACGGAACGTCGCGTGTGTATTGACGATCAGGTCTACGTCATCGGACGCCATGCTCAAAATATCCTTGAACACGCTCCGCCGAAGCGCCGTCAGCCGTTGCCGCGGGAGATCAAGAATGCGATGCGGGACGATGTCCGGCGCTTCCGCGCACATCGATTCCCCCACGTTGAACAGCTTCACCTCGCGCCCATTGACCCGCGCCAGGTCCACCACTTGTTGTAGAAAGGGTTTCTTGTCGAGACCGACCTGACCCGTGACGATCGTCCGAATCCCGGTCCGCCGGGACCGCCGATGCCCTTTTCGGTCATACGGCAGATGGACAGGCGATCGGCCGTCGGTCATGAGTTGCCAAGCGAGCCGCGGGTCTTGGCCCGCGTGGAGTATCGAAATCGTCAATCTTTCGGCGTTTCGACTTTTCCGTGTTTCGGCTTTTTCGTCCTATGGCCTGCAGCCTACAGTCTACAGCCTCTAGTAGTCCGCCGGATCGCCGAACTCCTGCACCCAGTAGATGGAATACTCCCCGCCTGAACGCACCGAAATGCCGACCTCCGACCATTTCTCGTCGAGGATGTTGTCCCGATGCGACGGGCTGTCCATCCAAACCTTCATAACTTCCGCCGCCGTCTCCTGCCCAGCGGCCAGGTTCTCGCCGATCGCGTAGAAGCTGTACTTCCCCACCACCGCCCGGTCCCCAGGCCCATGACCCGTTTCCGGATCGGTATGCCCGAAGAAGTTCTCCGCGATCATTCGGCAAGCGTAGTCTTCGGCGATTTTTTCAAGAGACGTGTTGCGGGTCACGGGTGGCAGGTCCGCCTCGGCCCGCTCCAGGTTCACAAGCTGCAAGACCTGGTCGGCCATCCGCTCCGTATCTTCCGGCGTTACGCATGGGGCCGACTCATCCACTCGTCCGGATGCCCCCGCGGTTGCGAAGCATCCGCTGAGCAGGCCGAGAAGAAGCACGCTCAACGCGCCTTTAGCAATAGATCGTCGTGTATTCAATCGCCGGCTCGCTATTCCGTGTCGAACGTCCTCTACCTACGGGAGACATCCCTATTCTATCGTGCCGACCGTGCCCGTACAAGTAGTGCCTAAGAGTGCGTCCTAAAACCCCTCTCCCCCTCCGGGGGGTCAGACGAGCCGACCGAGGGTCAGACGAGCCGACCGAGGAGGGAGGGTCCGGGAGGGTCCGAGGGCAGGGTGAGGGGGTTCTGGGATGTACTCTGAGGCTTATCCTCGGTGACGTAATTGTTACACATAGGCCGTACAAAACCCCCCGTTCGAGCTATCCATCACCCCGACGGCCGATGGACCAGTAATAACGTGATATCGTCCGGCACTCGTCCTTTCTTCAAGAAAGCCGTGAGGTCGGAGATAAGTTCGCTGATCGCCGCCCCAGCCGACTGCCCAAAACCGTCACAGAGCGTTTCCACGAACTTACCCTCGCCAAGGGCCTTGCCCGTTTCGTTGCACACCGTTGTCCACCCGCGAGTAAACAATGCCAACGTCTCACCCTCATGGAGCCGTACGCTGCCGCCGGCGTAATCGTGATTCTTCGTTGTCCCCACGGCTGGGGTTTGCGTATTAACCACCTTCCGCGGAGCGCCCTTGGCGTCGATGACCAGCACCCCGATCTTCCCCGCCGACGCGACCTCGGCCGCCCCGCTCTTGGGATTAACCAACACGACGGCCATGTCCACCCGACACGGATCATCCTCATCAAAGAGCAACCAGTTCATCGCCTTGAGCTGAACGTGCGGCGGGTCGGCGTGCAATCCTGCCACCCGAAACGCCCCCCGCAACTGCGCGACTACCTGGACAATGCGCACCGGCGCCGCGGTCACATGCCCGACCAAAAACGCCGCCAACCCGTTGGGCAGCTTCATCACGTCGTACACATCGCCCGCGGAATCAGTCCCCGGCCTGGAGTATGCCGCCACCCCAAGCCCAGGCCATTGCGGTAGTTGCTGCGGATCAAGCTTGGCACGCACTTCGTGGACCCACGAGAGAGCTTCGCCGCCAACACCCTCCGCCTTCCCCAACGGCTCGTGAAGCACCGCCTCCACCAGCGGCGTCACCAGCAAAGCGACCATGGTGACGAAATCCAGGTCTGCCAGATCGAACACCCGCGTCCGGCGGCGGGTGTCTGCATAGATGAGTCCGATCGCCCCGCCATTCGAAAGCAGCGGAAGGGCGATCACCGATTGAGTTTCACCGTCTCCGGTCCGCGGAATGCTGATGAACTGCTGCCGCGTCAAACATCGGTAGATGAAGGTCTCGAAGTTCGGCGGCTCGTCAATCCGCGTGCCCTGTTCGGACCGACTGTCGATGAACTCCAGCGGCCCCGACGGTTCCTTCCGCACGCCCATCCACGCGACGCGAGCGCTCAACTCCTTGTGGAGCATCGCAACGGTCGCCTCCAACACCGCGGCCAAGTCGCGACAATCCCGTAACTTCGCCGCAAAACCCGCGAGCACCTTCTGCCGCGCCGCCTTCAGCCCGATGTCCGCGTCTGCCCTGCGCACTTCGCTTCGCGGCGGCAGCGGATACTGTCGTATCTTGGCCAGTTCATCGACCTTCGCCGGATCGGGCAGCTCGAACTGCACTTCCGCGTCGAGGGTCACTTTGATCGAGAAATGCGACACTTCGATGAGATCGCCGTCATGGACCTCGGTCTTGTCGCCGACCACTTCACCGTTGATTTTCGTATCGCCGTCGCGCGTGGTCGGCTCGTACAGCCAGTGATCGCCCATCGGCTGCAACGTGGCGTGATGCGCGGCCACGTTGATGTCCGGCAACTGAATAAGATTGTCCGACCCAGACCCGATCGTCACCGGAGAGTTGCGAAACTCCAACTCCCAAACGTTGGGGTTCGCGTCCGTGATCGTCCGCATGTCGGTGATTTCAAGGTACATCGCTAACTGACCTTCTTGCCAACCGATCCCGACTTGCCCAATCCCGCCGCGGCTGATGTAATCTCCGCCGTGCTGATATGATAACGCTGGGCCATCAGTGCCGCGAGGGTAACGACCGGGAAATCAGACCGGATAATCAAACCGGATACGTTTGCGATGCCATCAAAGAATGACAAGTGCCTCATTTTGGGTCACAGCCCCGACCCCGATGACGCCTTCATGTTCTATGGCCTCGCCGCCGACAAGATCGACACCAAAGGCTGGCATTTCACCCACGTCCTCCAGGATATCCAGACGCTCAACGACCGCGCCACCCGCGGCGAGCTGGATATCACCGCCATCAGCATCCACGCCTATCCCTACGTCGCCGATCGCTACGCCCTGACAAGCTGCGGAGCGAGCATGGGTGACGGCTACGGCCCGATGGTGGTCGCCCGGAATCCGATGCGCGTTGACGATCTACACGGCAAGATGGTCGCCATCCCCGGCGAGCGAACGACGGCCTTCCTCGCCCTCAACTTATTGTTGGGCCGCGGCGCATTCCGCCACACCGTCGTGATGTTCGATCAGATTCTGCGTTACGTCGCCGACGGCCGCGCCGACGCCGGCCTCATCATCCATGAAGGCCAGCTCACCTACGCCCAACAAAACCTCCACAAGATCGTAGACCTCGGAGAATGGTGGAAGTCCTCCACCGGACTTCCGCTCCCTCTCGGCGGCAATTGCATCCGCCGCGATTTGGGCAAACCGGCCATGACCGAAATCGCCGCCATCCTCAAGAACAGCATCGAGTACAGTCTCGCCCATCGCCCCGAAGCCGTGCAGCACGCCCTGCAATACGCCCGCGACATGGGCAAAGACCTCGCCGATCGCTTCGTGGGAATGTACGTCAACGAATGGACCATCGACTACGGCGAAGTCGGACGCCGCGCAGTGCGTGAACTTCTTCATCGCGGACATCAAATGGGACTCGTCCCCAAGGTATGTGAGATCGACTTCGTCGGTTGAGTTTTGACGATCCAACCGGTCAGTGATTGATGTGGTCTGTTAGGAGAATGACTCTCATGCGCAAAGTAAGCCAAGTGATTACGATCGTGCTGGGTGTATTGGCCATGCTGCTGTGGCTGCAAGGCTGGTGGAACGGCGCCAGGCCCTTCGTCCTCGGTGGTGGCGTGGGGTATGGTGACGAGTATACCAATATATCCTATCCACGCGCTTGGGCGACAATGCTCTCCATCGCCGCGTGTGTCGGCTGGGTGCTCATCACGCTGACCGAAGCTTTCTCGATTGGGGAACTACGTTGTCGCAAATGTCGCTATATTCTAAAGGGTCTATCCGAGCCGCGGTGTCCTGAATGCGGGACGCCGATCTGAATGCGGTGATGCGTTTCATCGTGCAGATGTTCCTTGTCGCCGCGATCGCGGCTCTGTTTATCGCCTGACAGCCCAGGGGCAAGGTTATGCCACGGCATACCTGTGATTGCGGAGCTCGCTTTCGCTTCCCGGATTCCGCGATCGGCAAACGCTCAAAGTGCAAACAGTGTGGGGCCGTCTTCACCCTCTTTGACGACGAGGCCGGTGTCATTCCGGTCGCCGAGGACATCGGCGCTTCCCCGGACGCCGTGCCCGAACAAAATCAACCGGCTCGGCAGGGCAAACTCTTCGTCCCCACCAGTTTGTCGACGCGCATCCCTCCCGTTGGACCGGACGAAGGGCAGATCGCGGGCGACGCCCTCAAGCCGAGTTTTTCAACGGATGTGTTGTGGACGTTCCTATTCCCATCTTCTCCAGGAAACTTGGTCACTTTCCTAGTCATCTGGGTCGTGATGCTGATCATGCCCATTGTTCCCTTTGGTCTGCGCGCGTTCAGTCTGATCGTCTGGATTCTCATCAATGGCTGGTATACGGCCTTCCTGTTCGCGGTGCTGCAGTCCGCCGCCGCGGGAGAGCAGGAGCTTCCGTCACCCACATTTTCCCGCGACCTAGTAGACGACCTGGTTTATCCGCTGTTTCAATGGATCGGCAGTTGGGTAGTCGTGTACATCCCGGCCTGCGTATACCTATTGTTAGCTTGCCTCGGAGGCAATGTGGACCCCTTCGATGCTTTGCAACTGACCTTCGGTGGAATCGAGCGGATCTTTCAGCAAGGCGGCGGCCAACCGCCGGCGTTTTCGATCCTCGTCTGCGTGGGGGTCTTCTTTTGGCCGATGATCATCCTGTGCATAGCGCTGGGAGGATTTGAAACCGTCTACCGATTCGATCTGATTGTTTCGACCATAATCCGGACCTTCCCGGTCTACGTCGCCACTCTCCTATTGATGTTCGGAGCTGCACTTCTGGAAAGGACGCTGACTGCATCGACCGCCGGCGTCTCGATGTGGTTCGTCATCTCTATCGGTCTGACTGTGTATTTCGACATTGTCCTGATGCGACTCATTGGCCTGTACTATCACCATTTCAAGGATCGCTTCGCCTGGTCCTGGGGGTAGCATCACTAATTGTCGAGGATTCCTCAAAGAACACCGACGACCAATAGGATAACCAAGGCGCCAAGGACAGCGGCGGCAAAGCCGAGCGCGTAGTTCGGTGGAATGGTGACCAATTGGCTCGCCCAGACGGGCAACCGACCGACTCGAAACACGGACAGTCCGAGGAACAACGCCGCCACGCCCCCAATCAACGCCGCCTTGGTCAGCAACCCCCCCGCCCAAGAGACGCCGATGGCTAGGTCGATGAGCACCATGACCATTCCGCCGATTGCGATTTTCAAACCACGAGCGGCCCATACGTTTGCCTCCCCGATCTGTTCGGACCGATGCGCCAATTCCGCCGCCCGCTGCCGCCACTCCTTCGCATTGAAGAGGTAGCCGCACTCCGGGCAGCGCTCCGACACCGCGCCGGTCATGTTGTAACCACACTTCACGCAAAACGGCGGGAACGAGACTGGCCGACCGCTTCCCGTTATCCGATTGAGTTCGTCGGTTTCAATGGGCATCGGTCTTATCGCGCATTCACTCTACGGGAAGCTCTGGGCGCACTTCGATTAAGACGCTCCCAGCATCCACGCCGCGAGGCTGAAATAGAGCGCCAGCGTGGCGATGTCCGCCGCTGCGAGGACCATCGGACCGGAGGCGATTCGCGGATCGCCGCGCATGGCCCGCACGCCCATCGGCAAAACGATGCCGAGCAAACAGGCCGTGACCATCGACAGGGCTATGCTGACCCCGATAGCGAACGCGACCGTCGATTCCCCTTTCCACAACCCGGCGATGAGGGCCACCAACCCCCCGCACCCCAAACCCAGCAGCCCAGCAATGACGAACTCCCTTCGCAACGCCCGCGCCAGCAAGGACCAACTGGTCCGCCGGTGGTGCAGGCCTTGCAGCGTGATGGTAGTCGATTGAATGCTCACGCTCTCCGCCAGGTTAAGGACCACAGGAATGAAAAGTGCCAAGACGATGACACTGTCCAGGAACACCTCATAGCGCCCCACCAGAATAGCGCACAAAATCCCTCCGGCGATGTTGCACAGCAGCCACGGGAAGCGGTATCGAAAACCGATCCACGGCGATCGTTCGCGGGCGCTCTGCACCTTGATGCCGATGAGTTGGAAGGCGTCCTCGGCGGCGTGTCTTTCGGCCACGTCCGACAGCTCCTCCGTGAACATCGTGATGTCCACCACTCCGAGCATCTTCCCATTCGCGTCCACGACGGGCAGAGCGAGAAGTCGGTGCCGGGCGAGCAGTTCGCAGGCAACCAGCACCGTGGCCGAGGCGGGTACGGCCACCACGTGACCCACCATGATCGTCTCGTTCCTGGCCGCCGGATCGCTCATCAACAACCGCCGCGTGGGGACCACCCCGACCAGCCGCCCATCCGCGTCGTTGACGTAGAAATAAACGATCTTCTCGCCGATCGTTCTCGACCGCAGTTCGGATAGCGATTCACCGACGGTCTTGACCGCTGAAAGTATGATGAAATCCCGGCGGATGTGATCCAGGATTGCGTCGTCCAGATTGTCCTGCGCAACCACCCGTTTCATCGCTGCACATCCCCCGGTTTTCGCCTACCATCCGACGGGGTGAGTTTAGTCCCGCCTTCCTACCCCGGCTAGGCACGCCCCGCGTACATCGGTTAAGATGTCGGCGTACAGGGCGTGGATCGTGTCGACGATCGCAACGCCCGAAAAAGAACGACAAAAAGACTATCCAGTAAAAACCCCTCTCCCTTCGCAAGGGAGAGGATAGGATGATGGGGCTCTCACTTAACCCCTCTCCCCACCAGGGGGAGAGGGCAGGGTGAGGGGGTTTGAGTTAAGATCTAAGGAAGGAACAGGAATAACCACCATGAACAAACCAGGCGACTCCCGGGGGGACCGGTTTCACAATCGCGAGGAACGCGAGAAGCAGCACCGCAAGCAGCTTCCCGGCGGCGATGAGGAGCCTTTGCCGCCTCCCGTCGAACCGATCCAGGCCGCCGGTAAGCCCAAGCGCAACGAGCCTTGCCCCTGCGGCAGCGGCAAAAAGTACAAGCACTGCTGCGGCAAGGACGTCAAGTAATGTGCCTCTCCCTCCATCAGAGCCGCGTGACGCAAGCCCGCGGACCATCAGAGCGGGGAGCGAAAGCGACCCGACAATCATAGCCGCGATCCGCCGTAGGCGGACAGCGGACAACCCTCTCTCCCTCCCAGGGGTCAGACGAGCCGACCGAGGAGGGAGAGTCCGGGAGGGTCCGAGGGCCGGGGTGAGGGTCGTCCCCATACCGACGAAATCGCTTTGGCAACACGTCCCCGTCCCGAGGTGTGCGGACCAAAACGATCCCCCTCTGAGATCTGAAATCTAAAATCCTTTCGCACCTCCCAACCCTTCAACCCTTGTACCCTGTGCCCACGTCCCTCCGTGCCTCATTTCGACTTTTTGACGTTTCGACGTTTCGACGTTTCGACGTTTTGACTTTTTGACGTTTCTTCCGCCCCTTCAACCCTTGTATCCTGTGCCCCCGTCCCTCCGTGCCTCATTTAGACTTTTTGACGTTTTGACTTTTTGAAGTTTCTTCCGCCCCTTCAACCCTTGAACTATTCGTGCCTTATTTCGACTTTTTGACGTTTTGACTTTTCGACGTTTCTTCCGCCCCTTCAACCCTTGAACTATTCGTGCCTCATTTCGATTTTTTGACTTTTTGACGTTTTGACGTTCCTTCCGCCCCTTCAACCCTTGAACTCTTCAGCCCTTGAACGTTTCAACCCTTCGCCCTTCCCCCGCCCGGAGGGCGCACGATCGTTGCCAGGGAGTTCACTCCCT
>JAGVHG010000125.1 GCA_020056715.1 Phycisphaerae bacterium
CCGACCGGCAGCACCACGGCCGTTCAGCGGCAATCCGCCGACCGGTGGATAAACATTGCCGCGAGGACGCCTTACGCACAGCGTGGGGCGAAGAATTCGTAAAGAATTGGTGCAAGTCAAGTCGTCGTGTGTTCCTTCCGAACCTTGAATAAGGGACGGTCGATACGTTCGTCCTATATCTGGGCGTGCGCTCGTCGGCGGCAGCATCGTCAGCCCCAACGCCCTTGAGCGTTGGGGCGAGCGGAACGGGATGCACCGTGAGCCGTGGTGCGAAGTAATTCGGCTTGAAAACGACCGTCAGGCCCAACGACCTTGAGCGTTGGGTAGAGCGACTTATGCGGCAGGCATTGAGGGCCCTGACTTCGGTGAGCAAACGAGCCAAGCACGTCTGTCTGGTGATCCTTGCGCAGGCCGGGTGTCTCGCCGTTGGGCTTTGGATGCAACATCGTTTCGTCGTGTCCACAACGCAGACGGAAGCCATGGAGCAGGCGTGGGTCGAACTCGATGAAAGCGCCCAACGGATCGTCGCGCACCTCGGTGACGCCCCGCTTAGCTTCTCGGACGTGGAAACATTGGATGTGGTCCGGCTGCGGCGGCTGGCCGCGTCGGCCGCATCTCAAGTTGCCGGCGTTTGTATCGTGGATGGAAACTGGACCGTGGTGTTCGAGGAACCATCCGCCGCCACGGAGGGCGGTCCCGGAATTACTATCGGCACGCACCTGCCCTGGACGGCCGAGCCTGGACAGACGGACGACGCGGTCCAGTTCTCACGCGGGGCTTTCGCGGGGCCGGGTGGAACCCAGCTTGCCGTCGCGCATACGCTCAAGAATGTGAACGGCTACTTGGTCGTTTATTGTCCGCGGGCGGCGATCGAGGACAGGACCGCGGCGGTCCTTTCGTCACGCCCGGCCATCGGGGGGTTGACCTGGCTGTGGACCAGCGTGTTGCTGAGCATCTCAACCTATATGGTCCTGGCCCGTTTCTATGACGACGCGGAGCGTGAGAGGGCACGGGTGACCGCGGACGGCTTGCAGCAACGGCAGAAGCTGCTCCGTACCCGTGACGCGGTAATCTTCGGACTAGCCAAGCTGGCCGACTCCCGCGATCCGGAGACGGGCGAGCACTTGGAACGCATCTCGGTTTACTCGACCATGCTCGCTACCGTCCTGCGTAACCACCCCAAGTATGCACCACAAGTGACTCCGGCATTCGTGCGTCTGATCGGGATCAGCGCCGCGTTGCACGACATTGGAAAGGTCGGCATCGAGGATCGCATCCTCCTCAAACCCGGACCGTTGACGGCTGATGAACGGACGCGAATTCAGGAGCACTCCTCGATGGGCGGCAAATGCCTCCGTGAGATCGAGCAACGGTTGGGCAGTTCGAACTTCCTGCAAATGGCCCGTGAGATTGCATTTGCCCATCACGAACGGTGGGACGGGGCGGGGTATCCGCGGGGAATAAGGGGTGAGGCCATCCCCTTGGCGGCGCGGATTGTGTCCATCGTGGACGTCTACGACGCCCTCTCCTCTCGACGAGTGTACAAAGGCCCGCGGAAGCACGAAGAGTGCGTGGCCATCATCCGCCAGGCGGCAGGCACGCAGTTCGATCCTGATCTGGTCGCAGTTTGGCTGGGGCTGGAGGGTAGGTTCCGCGACATCGCCCGGCGCTACGCGAACGATACGCCGCCAAGACCTCAGGCCGAGCCTACGCCTGTCGTAGCCCAGGAAGTCGAGTACGGCGCGGAGAAGGAATGTCTCTTGGTGGCAGCGGGTGCGGACGACGAATGATATCGAAATGTTTAGGAGCGTTACGGACGGGATGACCGGTCATCACCGCTCCGTGGCGCATCAGATAGCCTAGCGAGGAGTTGACTTTATGAGTACGAAGTTAAACAAGGATCGCGGTGTATTCGAGATCATGCTCGTCGTGGTTACGTTGGGCATGACCTACCTGCTTTATCAGATGGGCGGACACAAGATGGTCGCCTTGAACCTCTTCTTCTTGCCCATTGTGCTAAGCGGGTACTATCTCGGACGCACGAGCGCGGGGATATTGGCGTTGTTTTGCACGCTTTCGGTGACGGTCGCGACGACCCTGGACTCCACGGGGTTCGCGGCCTACTCCAACCCGGTAATGGTGGGTCTGGCGCTCACGGTGTGGGCGGCTGTCCTCGGGCTGACGGCGATCCTGGTGGGAACCCTCTGCGACGAGCGTGAGGCCAAGGTCGACGAGCTGCACGCAGCCTACATCGGCGTGGTGGAAGTGCTCTCGAAATACCTGCAAAGCGGCAATCCCAAGATCAAAGCCCGGTCCGTCCGAATCGCCGAAATGTGCCAGTTGACGGCTGAGGAAATGAGGCTCTCCCGAAAACAAATCGACGACATTCGTGTCGGTGCTTTGCTCCATGACTTGGGAAATGTGGAGATCACCACCAAGCTCATCAGCAAAGCCGTCGACACCCTGGAGGCCGATCCCATGCGCTCGGACAAACACACCTTCCTGGGAATGGACTTGGTTCACTCCCTGGGAAGCGTGTTGCACGGGGCCGTCCCGTTGCTTATGAGCCAGGACGATCCGGCTAGGGACGGGTTGGCGATGGAAGACGAGGTGGACTGCGGGAGCGAGATTCCACTGGGCGCGAGGATCATCCGCGCCGTGCGGGCCTTCGAGGCTTTGACGGTTGGGGATTTGGGCGAAGCGAAAAGCTCGTCGGCCAGAGCGCTCCTGGAGCTTCGCAAGGCCCCTGCCGTAGAGTTTGACGACGAGGTTCTAAACGCGATCGAGCGGATGGCGCGACGGTCGATGACCGCATCATCCTCACCTGAGCCTGCCTTTGGGTAACCAACACTATGAGCAATTTACTTCACGTTTGCCTCTACAACACCGAGCCGGAGTCGTCCCAGACGCTTCAGGCCCAGATCTCGGCCCTGAATTTCGTGCGTATCGTCGCGGAAGTGGGGTGCCCGGACGCGCTCACCAAAGCTATACACCAGGCGACGGTCAATCTCGTTTTCTTCCACCTCGACCCCAACATTGCGGAGGTCGTGGAGGTGATCGAAAACGTCTCCACGAAATACCCGGAGCTGGCCCTGATCGCCGTCAGTCACCAGACCGACCCGGAGGCGATCCTGGCGCCCATGCGCGCGGGCTGCGACCAGTTCGTCTGCGAACCTATCGATCACAACGATCTCGTCAACGTCGTGGCGCGGGTGGCGAGTCGTCGGTTGCTCTCCAACACCAAGAGCCGGTGCATCTGTGTGGTCGGTTCGAGCGGCGGGTCCGGTACGACTTCGATCGCCTGCAACCTGGCGTTGGAGATCGGCAACCTCACCGAGCGGGACTGCGCCCTGGTCGACCTCGACCTCCAGTTCGGCGACGTGGCCCTCAATTTCGACTGCGAGCCGCGCTACACCATCCACGACCTCGCGGAATCGGGCAACGAACTGGATCGCTCCGTCTTGTCCACGACGGTAACGACTCTGCCCTGCAAGGTCGCGTTGTTGTCGCGACCCGAAACGATCGAACAGTGCGAAGCCATCACTCCCGATGTGATCCATCGCGTACTAGAGTTAATGACGGTGGTGTACGAGAACGTCGTCGTCGATTTACCCGGTCGTTTCGACGTACAGACGATCGCGGCCATGGGTCAGGCTGATTTGATACTCATCATCTGCCAGCTTACCGTCCCAAGCCTGCGAAATGCGAAGCGTTTATTCGATACGCTGACGCGAATGGGCGTTCCCGAGGAACGGATCGAGGTGGTGATCAACCGCAGCGACGGTCGTTCCGGACGGATCACCGAGGCGGATGTAGTGGCGACGGTGAAGAAACCGGTCTTCGCGACGATCCCCAATGATTATCAATTCGTGGCCCGGTCCATCGACTTCGGAAGGCCGATCGCGGCCCTGGACCGCAACAGTCCCGTACGCGCCGCCATTCGCAAAATGGCCCGCAAGATCGTCGTCGAACCAACGTCGAAGCCCGTAGAAAAGGAAGAACGCAAGGGCCTCTTCAGCCGACTGCTATCCAAGTAAACTGGATTATCCCACGTCGTATACTGTTCCTAATAATTGTCCGCGCGATCGCTCCATCCGTCCCGTCAGGGACGAGATGAAAATAGCCCAGCATTTCAATGCTGGGAACCAAAGCTACCCAAGTTTGCAAGTGCCGTAGGCACGGTTGAACCGAAACCGCCGAAGCGCGGGAAATTAGTGGGAGACGTATTTTCCCCCCCTCGTGTATTGGGCCGGTCCACTCCTGGGAATCCATAGCGAGCGATATTCTTCTACTGTGCAAGGGGAAGGTATACACAGACACTCCGTTCACGGGGTTTCTCCGGGCAAGCGGATTCCAGGGCGTTTGTTGAGGGCTGGTCGCTCGCGGAGGATCCATCTATAGTCATTGGAAATGACCACCGTTCTCGGCATTGAAACCTCCTGCGACGAAACCTCGGCCGCAATCATCGGGCGAGCCGACGCACAACGACAGCCTCCGTTATCGGTACGCCTCACGGCGATGGCGGATGAACATCACGCGGACTTGCCTCGCTTCGTCGTCGATCTCGTAAATGATGCGGTAGTCGCCGACGCGAAGTCGCCAATCCGAGTCTGAACCGACGAGTTTTCGACATCCGACCGGTCGTGGTGTCGCGGCGAGCTTACGAATGGCGGCAGACACGCGTGAAGCTATGGTGTCCGGTAGCCGACGTAAATCCCGCTCCGCCCGTCGTTCAACCAAAATCTCATACACGTCGCTGCTCGCGGAGGACGTCGTGCAGCTTACGGAAACGCAGGGGCTTTCGGCGCATGGCGCGGAGCGTCCGCAGGTCGGCGGCGTCTTCCGCACGCTCCAAGAGTTCCTCGTACTCGGCGATGCTGAGGATTACGGCAGCGGGCTTGCCGTTGGTAAGAATGATGTCCGGCTTGCGGATTCGTTGCTTCATCGGTCGATTCTCCGTCAACTATCCCATTATACGCATGTTTAGCCTATCCTCAATCGACCGGTTAGAGTCGCATACATGACAACGATTCTGGGCATTGAAACCTCCTGCGACGAAACCTCCGCGGCCGTGGTCGTCGATGGGGTCCACGTACGCAGCAACATCGTCGCCTCGCAGGTGGATTTACACGCCAAGTACGGCGGGGTGGTGCCGGAAATCGCCGCGCGGGCCCATATCGAACGACTCGACGCCGTGATCGAAGAGGCGATGGCGGTGGCGGCGGTAACCAAGACAGACATCGACGCCATCGCGGTGACGAATCGACCTGGGCTGGTCGGAGCGTTGCTTATCGGGGTCACCGCGGCGAAGACGCTGAGTTGGGTGTGGGGCAAACCGCTGGTTGCGGTGGATCACATCCGCGCCCATGCCTACAGTCCGGCGATCGGACTGGAAGAGCCGCCGTGGCCTGCCGTGGGGCTGATCGTATCGGGAGGGCACACGTCGCTGTTTCTGATTCATTCGCCGACCTCTATCGAGCTGCTCGGCGCTACCACGGATGATGCCGCCGGCGAGGCCTTCGACAAAGTGGCGACGATCCTCGGCTTGGGCTACCCCGGCGGGCCGCTGATCGAAAAAATCGCCCGTGAGGGCGATCCCAAGGCGATCGACTTTCCCCGGACGATGGCTTTGCGCAATGATCGCTCGCTCCACCGCTCACGGGCGGTGAAGCTGACGGACTCGCTCGACTTTTCGTTCTCCGGCGTCAAGACTGCGGTGCTCTATCACGTCCACGGCCACGGGCGAGTGAGCGGCGGACTCGAAAAACTGTCTTCACCGCAGATCGCCGACATCGCCGCGAGCTTCCAGCAGGCCGTCATCGACGTGCTGGTGCGAAAGACGATGCTCGCAGTCGCGCGGACCGGCGTTCGCACCGTCGTGCTCGGCGGCGGCGTGGCCGCCAACAAGGCATTGCGAAGTGCGCTGGAAGCGGCGTGCGTTGAGCGGCGTCTGAATTTCCACGCCGCGAAGATGGCCTACTGCACCGACAACGCCGCCATGATCGCCGCCCTGGGGTATCATCAACTCAAGGCCGGTGTAATAGCGGGGTTGGATGTAGACGCCTACGCGAGCGCGCTATGATCGTCGCTAGCCGCATCAGAGCCGCGACCGGGAGGGAGCGGGCGCCGCGCAACTGTCCTCACATAGTTGCAGTTGCGAATCACGCCTTTCCCGCGGGTATCCAATGACGACCGGCGAGTGGCGAATTCGTTCGAAGCGCCGCCGGACACGCTGGTACCTGACGCACCTGCCAGAGGCCGAACTCTTCCCTTCGATCGACGCGCTAGCCGAAGCCGTCTGGACCTTTGAACGCAAAACGAATCCGACCGGGTTCTTTATCGTCAATGCGATGGTCGCCGGGTTCATTGTGACATCCTTGCGCCTATGGTTGACGCCCCACATGCCGTTTCCGCATTCGGTCACCATCTGGTTCTGGTCGATTCTGAACGGCGTGGCGATGGTTGCCTACCCGACGTGGCGAGTACGCAGACGCGCGGCAGGAGAACTCCGCAGCCGATTGCTAGAACTCGGTGTTCCCGTCTGCGCGAAATGTGGCTATTGCCTTCGCGGCCTTATTTTCGATCGTTGCCCGGAGTGCGGCAATGAATTAGATGAACGGGTGCGTGTGCTCATTCGCGAGGAAGCGCAATCTGGCGGCGGCGGAGCATCGGATGGGCCCGCCCCAGGCAGCGCGCGCCCCTGACCGTCTCCTCGCCGATGCCCCGGTTCGTAACGCGCGTGATCGCTCAGTGATCGTCCTTCCGCCGCGCGCCCGTGAAGTTATTCAGGTGTAATTGCAGTCCGCGCCCGGTTTACGGGAGAGCGCGAAAAACGCGCCATTACCAAACGAAGCCAGTTGAAAATGACGTATCTGCTTGCCACATAAGGACTTACGAAATAGTGCCTCCGAAAAAACGAAGCCAGTTACAAGCCAAACGAACCCAGCGCGAGAAAAAGCGCCATTACCAAACGAACCCGATGGAATCTAAGACAACTCGTGGCCGCGAAAGAGATTACGAAAAAATGCCCGCCGAAAAACGAACCCGATTCGAAGCCGAACAGAGGCCACTTGCTTGCGGTTCCGATCATTCGACAATCGACATTCGACAATCGACAATCTCCAACATGACCGAGCAGGCGATTCGGGATTTGTTGGAATCGGTTCGCGGGGGGCGGCAGTCGATCGACGAGGCCGTCGCCCGGCTGCGGGCCATGCCGTTCGAGGACCTGGGCTTCGCCAAGGTCGATCATCATCGCTCCCTCCGCTGCGGGTTCCCGGAAGTCATTTACTGCGAAGGAAAGTCCACGGCCCAAGTTGCCGAAATCTTCGCGGCCTGTGCCCGCTCCGGCGTGAACGTCATCGCCACGCGAGCGAAACGCGAAGTCTTTGACGCCGTCGCGACGAAGCACGCGAAAGCAGAATTCAACGAAGCGGCCCGGACGATCACCCTTCGGCAACAAGAGAAAGTGCCATCGTGCGGCACCATCGCCGTGGTGTGCGCGGGGACAAGCGATCTGCCTGTGGCCGAGGAAGCACGTGTGACCTGCGAGATCATGGACCAAACGACGGCGACGTTCTATGACGTGGGCGTGGCCGGGATTCATCGGCTGCTCGCCCACGCCGCCCAATTGCAGTCCGCGAGCGTGGCGATCGTGATCGCGGGCATGGAGGGGGCGCTGGCCAGCGTGGTGGGCGGCCTGGTGGATTGTCCGGTGATCGCCGTGCCCACCAGCGTGGGATACGGAGCGAGCTTCGGCGGCGTGGCCGCGCTTCTCGCCATGCTCAACAGTTGCGCGTCGGGCGTGACGGTGGTAAACATCGACAACGGATTCGGGGCCGGGTACGCGGCGTCGCTGATAAACCGTCGCTGCCGCACGCCGAAGACATAACGGTGGTTTCCAATCCCTCTCCCCCGTTTCGGGGGAGAGGGTAGGGTGAGGGGGTGGGCGTCCTAACCCTCACCCCAACTCCCTTCCCTGGATGGGAGAAGGGAATGAGGTGCGACAATGGCGTCTGAGTTGATTGTCACCCACGAAATCGCCGCCACCCCGAGGCGCCGCGATGACGCCCACAAAGGCGACGTGGGGCGAATCCTCATCATCGGCGGTTGCTGCAACGACGTGTGCATGGTCGGCGCACCTTCGCTGGCCGCCAATGCCGCATTTCGCAGCGGCGCGGGGCTGGTTCAGGTGCTCGTGCCGGAATCGATTCGTACCTCGGTCGCCGTGCTCGCGCCCTGCGCTACCATCCGTCGCCTGCCGACCGATGCGGCCGGGTTACTCCGCGCCGCGACCGATTTCCATGCCGACGTGATCGCTCTCGGACCGGGACTGGGCGACTCACTCTCCGCATCGGTTGTCGTCGAGTTCCTGATCGGGTTTCGTGGGCCGATCGTGGTCGATGCAGACGGTTTGAACCTGCTCGCCGGCGTGCCACGCTTTGACATTCCCGATCCGCGTCGCGTCGTACTCACACCGCACCCGGGTGAAGCGAGGCGGCTGCTGGCCGCTCGGGGCGTTGACCGGGCCATTGACGCAACCGCACCGTCACGCCGTGCGGCAGCGTGCGCCCTGGTGGAGTCCTACGGCTGCACCGTCGTTCTCAAGGGTCGCCAAACGATCGTCACCAACGGCGACCGCATTTACACCAACGAGACGGGCAACGCGGGCATGGCCACCGGCGGCACGGGCGACGTGCTCACCGGCGTGATCGCGGCGTTGATCGGCCAAAAGATGGACCCCCTCGAGGCGGCCATCCTCGGCGTCTTCCTCCACGGCCTTGCGGGAGACTATGCCGCAGAGGAACTGGGGCGGTGGTCTATGACCGCCCTCGACGTCATCGACTACCTTCCCGAGGCCTTCTGCGAGCACGAAATGGCGGAGACCGAGTGACATCACCGCTTCGCCGGCGTAGAACATCGCGTAATAAGCCAGTGACGCGGCGAACTCGGTATAACCGTCACGGAGAAGGTGCTCGGCTGCCGCGATGGATTGCTCGCTCTTGTCGAGGAACTTTCGGGCGGTCTCCTTCACGCAGGAATCGCTTCCTCGCGGACATTTTGCAGGAACACGGTGTCGCCGTGAAGCCATTCGTCCTCGGAGGCAAACACGCGGCTGATGCTTACGCCATATTGCAATGAAAGATCGCCGATAATCTCGCTAGTCCGGTCCACTTCTGCCGCATAGTGATCAACGCGATCGAGAACAATGAGCACGTCGAGATCGGACTCCTCATCCGCTTCGCCGCGGACGTAGGAGCCGAATCGCAGGACGGCCGCGAGACGCTCACGGTAGATTACCCGAAGCCCTTCTTTCGCCTCCGAGACGATATCTTGGATTCGCTTTTCGGTGATCACGATTTGGTCCTGATCGCTATTGCGTTGCGAGCGCCAATCCGTCGATCCGGTCAAAGTGCCGATCCAGCGTGAGCAATGTCAGGCCGTGTTGCAGGCAGACCGCCGCAATCCAGATGTCGTTCTCGGGAAGAGGCGTCCCTACTGACTTGAGGCGCAGCCGTAAGTCGGCGTACATTCTCGCCGTCTCCCCGTCGCCCGCTAACGTCATGCCGCGTCGGACCATCTCGTCGATCTCCGCGAGCTTGCGCTGAGGATCACGTCCTCCCATCGCCCCAAAGCGAAGTTCTCCGATGACTGCAAAGGGAAATGCGACCTCGCTGAAGGGGCGGGCGGATTCGATCGTGCCCTTGAGCACGCCGATTACGAAGCTGGTATCGACCGCAAACCGAATATCACCACTCACGCGGGTCGACCTGTTCGAATTCTGCTTCGATCAGCGCTCCGATTTCATCCGCCTCTTCTGGTTTCCACTTGCCCGCAAAGTCGGAAAGTCGGCCGCTATCAACTGCCACTTCTTCCACGCGAAGACGCACGGCGGATCGGTCCAGCAGTCCGTCAAGCGCCTCGAGTGGACGGAAAACACCGTTTTCGTAGATCGCGCGAACGAGTCTCACCATGCTTCACCTCAACTATATTCTACCACAGATTACGGAAGATGCACCCTTCGTTCGCGTGCGATATGAACGGCCTTTTCGTACCCCGCATCCACGTGGCGGAAGATGCCGGTGGCCGGGTCGGCGGTGAGGACGCGTTGGAGGCGGGCGGCGGCTTCTTTGGTGCCATCGGCGACGATGACCTGACCGGCGTGGATCGAGTAGCCGATCCCGACCCCCCCACCGTGATGGACCGATACCCACGTCGCCCCGCAGGCGGTGTTCACTAGAGCGTTGAGGATCGGCCAATCGGCGATGGCGTCAGAGCCGTCCTTCATCCCCTCGGTCTCGCGGTACGGCGAGGCGACGCTGCCGCAATCCAGATGGTCGCGGCCAATGACGAGCGGTGCGCTGACCTCTCCCTTCGCGACGAGATCATTGAATACCAACCCCATCTTGGCCCGTTCGCCGTAGCCCAGCCAACAAATCCTCGCGGGCAGTCCCTGAAACGCGATACGCTCCCCCGCAAGGCGAATCCAACGGCAGAGGTGTTCGTTTTTAGGAAACGTTTCCAAAACGGCCCGGTCGGTGCGGGCGATGTCCTTGGGATCGCCGGAGAGCGCCGCCCAACGAAACGGTCCCTGACCTTCGCAGAATAGCGGTCGAATGAACAGCGGCACGAACCCCTCGATGTCGGAGGCATTGTCCACTCCCGCGAGCTTCGCCTGGCCGCGGATGTTGTTGCCGTAATCGAAGGTGACCGCCCCGCGCCTCTGCAATTCGAGCATGGCCTTCACGTGCTCGGTCATCGAACGCATCGACTCGCGGATGTAACGGTCCGGGTCACTGCCTCGCAGTTGCGACGCCTGCTCGAACGTCATGCGATTGGGGACGTAACCGTCTAATGCGTCGTGTGCCGAGGTTTGATCGGTAAGTAAATCAGGCGTGACACCGCGTCGTATGAGTTCCGGTAACACGTCGGCGCAATTGCCCAGTACGCCAACGGAGAGAGGCTGCTTGGCCTTTTGCGCTTCGCTGACCCAGCGAAGTGCTTCATCGAGGTTGTCGGTCGAGCGGTCGAGGTACTTTGTGCGAAGGCGTCGCTCGATGCGTGACGGGTCCACTTCGACGCACAGACAAACGCCCTCGTTCATCGTCGCAGCCAGCGGTTGCGCGCCGCCCATGCCGCCCAGACCACCGGTGACAACCAATCGCCCGCGAAGCGAACCGCCGAAATGCTCTCTCGCGGCCGCCCCAAACGTCTCATAGGTACCTTGCAAAATCCCCTGTGTGCCGATGTAAATCCAACTGCCCGCCGTCATCTGCCCGAACATGGTGAGGCCCATCGCTTCGAGCTTGCGGAATTCTTCCCACGTGGCCCAATGCGGCACGAGCATTGCGTTGGAGATCAGCACGCGCGGAGCGTCGGGATGCGTTTTGACGATGCCGACGGCCCGGCCCGATTGAACGAGCAGCGTCTCGTCGCTTTCGAGTTGTTTGAGCGCCGCGACGATGCGATCAAAGTCCGCCCAGCTTCGAGTGGCCTTGCCCGATCCGCCATAGACGATTAACTCGTCAGGTTTCTCCGCCACCTCCGGATCGAGGTTGTTCATGAGCATGCGCAGGGCGGCCTCGGTCTGCCAACTCTTGCAGATCAGAGTGGTACCGCGCGGGGCGCGGACCGAGCGGCTAGTTGAACTCATGGGTGGAGTAACCGTGTTCATGACCGACTCCCGTGGCGGATTATACCCTGGCTTTTGGCTTTCGCCCCAGCGGGGTTATTTGCAATGAGTAGGCCGAAAGGGTATACTACCGGCTTAACACAACCCCTCGGTGCCTTGCCACACACCTTCGCTACAGAAGGGGGATGAGAATGTTTCAGACAAGACCTTGGTTAACGGCTACGGTGGCCTGCGTGGGCATCTGTTTGCCGGGTCTTTCCGAGGCCGCAACCCTCAACGTACCGGCGGACTATCCCACCATCCAGGCCTGCATCGACGCGGCGGTCAGCGGCGTCGATGAGTGCGTTGTGGCCCCGGGGACGTACCACGAAACGATCAACTTTCTCGGCAAGGCCATCACCCTGCGCAGCTTCGGCGGAGCCGACGTAACTACGATCGACGCCACGGGAATCGTCGGCAGCGTGGTCACGTGCGCCAGCGGCGAAGGACCGAACACCGTCCTCGATGGTTTCACGATCACGGGCGGCACCGGGACGATCGGTGCCTTTGAGTACACGTTCGGCGGCGGGATGTACAACGATTACACCAACCCAACTATAACGAACTGTACGTTCATCGACAACACTGCTACAAGCAGGGGCGGCGGGATGTACAACGGCCGCAGTAGTCCAACGCTGACCAACTGCACCTTCAGTGGAAACACTGCCGACTACGGCGGCGGAATGGCGAACCGCGACGGTAGCAACCCGATCTTAACTGACTGTGCGTTCAACGGAAACACAGCCACGGAAAACGGCTCCGGCGGCGGGATGCACAACTCGATCAGTAGTCCGACGGTTACAAACTGCACGTTCATCGAGAACAGGGCTACGAGCAGCTCTGTGGGAGGCGGCGGTGGGATGTACAACACAGGCAGTAGCCCGACCGTAAGCAACTGCACCTTCAACGGGAACACGGCCCTATACTCCGGCGGCGGGATGCACAACTCGATCAGTAGTCCGACGGTTACAAACTGCACGTTCATCGGGAACAGGGCCACGAGTAGCTCTTGGGGAGGCGGCGGTGGGATGTACAACACAGGCAGTAGCCCGACCGTAAGCAACTGCACCTTCAGCGGGAACACGGCCCTATACTCCGGCGGCGGGATGCACAACCGTGGCAACAGCGGCCCAACAGTGAATAACTGTACGTTTACAGGGAACACAGCTACCTATAACGGAGGCGGGATGTACAACGGTATCGGCAATCCCATAGTTACCAACTGCACGTTCATCGGGAACAGGACCACGAGCAACTCTGTGGGAAGCGGCGGCGGTGGGATGTACAATGGCGCCAGTCTCCCGACCGTAAGCAACTGCACCTTCAGCGGCAACACGGCCCTAAACTACGGCGGCGGGATGTCCAACCGGGATAGCAGCCCAACGGTGAGCGACTGTACCTTCAGCGGGAACTCGGCCTTCTACAACGGCGGCGGGATGACTAACCGCAATAGCAACCCAACGGTGACAAACTGCACGTTTAGCGGGAACACCGCCAGTAGTGGCGGCGCCGTGAACGACGAGTTTTCGTCCAGCCCATGGATGAGCAACTGCGTGTTTAGCCGGAATATAGCTCGCAATGGCGGCGCAGTGTCCAACTACTTCACAAGCAACCCAACGGTGACAAACTGCACGTTCATCGGCAATACGGTAGAGTTCGACGGCGGCGGCATGTACAACTACATTAGCAGTCCGACGCTGACGAACTGCACGTTCAGCGGGAACAAGGCCATCGGCTCTGGGGAGCTCGGCGCGAACGGTGGTGCGATTTACAACTTCTCCTCGAGCAACCCGACTGTGGCAAACTGCGCCTTCAGCGGAAACGAGGCTGGAAGCGGAGGCGCTATGTACAACAAATCGAACAGCGGACCGACGGTGACCGACTGTGTGCTTTGGCATAATATCCCGGACGAGGTCGCCAACAACGAAACAGCTTTTCCGAGTGTACCCACGATCCGCTTCACTGATGTGCAAGCCGGCTTGCCGCTTGGTGCGGTTGACGGCGGTGGCAATATCGACTCGGATCCAATGTTCGTGCGCCCGCCGGACCCTGGGGCTGACGGGACGTGGGACGGCGTGGATGACGATTACGGCGACCTGAGGCTGCGAGGCGGGTCGCCGTGCATCGACGCGGGCGATCCGGGGTTTGTCCCCCAGCCCGGCGAGACCGATATCGAGGGGCACGCACGGGTGCTGTGCGGGCGGGTGGATATGGGGGCCTACGAATTCGGCATCGGCGATTACAACTGCGATCAGACGGTGGACCTGACCGACTTCGCAAACTGGTCGGCTTGTATGACCGGTCCGCAGAACGGATCCTACGAGGTCGGCTGCGAAGCGTTCGACTTTGACGGCGACTTCGATGTAGACCTTCTCGACTTTGCGGCGTTCCAGCTTGTCCTCACCGCCCCGTAAGAATCCGGTCGTACGCCTGCGGCGGACTCCCGGCTCTGATTGATCGTCACTTCTAATCGACAATCGCAAATCGACAATTCGTAGTCCGCTCCATCAGGGCGCGGCTCGGAAGTCATGTGGCTGCAAACTCAAACGGCCCGGCGTTTGCCGGTAGCTTTTTCGAGGTGTTCAAGGTTGTCGGCGATGCGCCAGGATTGGGCGCCCTCGGTCTGTTGAATGTCAATGAGGTCGGCGCTCACCGGTTCCTTGGCAAGCGCAACCCGCGGCGCGGCGGGCTTGTGATTGGTTGACGACCGTTTAGCGACTGCCGAACCGACGAACCGAATCCGGAATTGCGCATCGCCGATGGTCACCACGTCGCTGTCCTTGAGCGCTTGGAACTGTATGGGTGTGTTGTTTACCATCGTCCCGTTGGGAGTGAGCAAGTCGAGAATCGCGGGGTAACCGAAGTAGTTCACCAGCAACACGTGGGCGCGGGATACGCGACTGTCCGGAAGGGCGATGTCACAGCCGTTGCGACGCCCGATGAGGCAGACGGCGCGGTTGGGCTGCAAGACTCGTCCTGTCTCCAGGTGCTCGAGGGCGACGACGTTGGGCGTCGGCTCCAGATCGAACGGATGGGCATCGGCGTTGCCGTTTCCATTGCTGTCCGGCTGCTCGATTTCCACCCGCAACTCCCACTGATCGACGGTCAGTAGATCGCCGTCGCTCAAAGTCTCGTGTTGAAGCTGCAGGCCGTTAAGAAGAGTGCCGGCGGGCGTCAGCAGGTCCACGGCGATGATCTCGCTGCCGTTATTGACCAGGGCCGTGTGAACCGGCGCCGCACGACGATGTCGCAAGTTCACCTTGCATCCTTCGCGCGAGCCGATCAGAGTGACCACGCGGCGACAAGGAATCCGGGTTCCGCTTTGGGGACCTTTTTGAACGACGAGGTTGAGTCGGGGTGCGGAATCCGCCACGGTAGGTATGGCCGTCACAGGGAGATCACTCGTGCTCATGCTTCCGGCACCTCACACGGATCAACGCTGGATCCGGAAGGCCGCTAGCCGTTAAATCGGCCGGGTGGGGGACGGTCGCGTGGCTGACACTTCACCCTCTCCCCGACGAGTATAGGACATTCCGTGACGCATTTCCAGCCCCGTGTCGGATTTTGGGCTATCACGAAACCCGTTTGGAGGGCACCCCCCCCTAGGATAAAAACAAATCACAGCCCCATGGCCGCCATCCTCGCCACCCTTACCCCGCTTTTCCGGCTTCAATCGCCCATTTTTCCGTCGGAATGCGGTATTGCCACTTATCTAACGGCAGCGAAAACGCTCGACTTTCGTCAGATAACTAAATTGCGCAGTATGTGCAGAGTAGCTAATTAGTCGCACCTGAAAAACTCTTTCGGTCTCGGTAAATGTTGGGACAGAGGGTCAGTTATACGCTCAGAAACTCAGAACATTCGTATCGTGACGCGTGGTAGACGGGATAGTCCCGGCCTACGGCGGTGTGTTGGGCGGCAAAGGCGAGTTCCGGGCGGTTGTTCTCCTGGCTGAGGTGGGCGACGGCGATCCACTTCGGTCGGCGGCGACCGCAAGTTCTGAGCAATGAGGCAGACTCGTCGTTGGAGATATGGCCGGCGTCGCCGCGAATACGTGCCTTTAGAACGGGGGGATAGGAGCCGGTTTCGAGCATTTCGGGGTCATAGTTGCATTCCAAAAAAGCGGCGTCGACCTGCTCCAGCACATTTTGCAAGCCGTGAAATGGGTGGCCAAGGTCGGTGAAGATTCCCAATCGCTTTCCTTCGCACTCGACGACGAAGACGACTCCATCGGCCGCGTCGTGCGGGGTTCGTAGAGTGTGGACCACGACGTGACCGAAGGACAGCGAATCGCCCGACTGGAAGTGGCGTACATCGCTGAGTTTCCCCAGGTTGCACCATGTCGCGGTGAGCGTCCGGCGGGTGATGTAGATCGGTAAGCCGAACTTGCGCTGATAGATCCCCGCGGAGCGAACGTGGTCGATGTGATCGTGGGAGATGATGAGGGCGGTCACGTCGCGGATATTTCGACCGTGGACGGCCATCCGCCGTTCGGCGAGAGCACCGCTGATCCCGGCGTCGAACAACAACCGCACGCCGTCGGCCTCGACGTAGATGGCGTTGCCGTTCGATCCCGATTGCAGCGAGAACGTTCGCATCACCCGATTGTAGGTACTTGCGAGTGGGTGTCGAATGGGGTGGACGCCCCGAGCCGCCCCATTCATGGGGCGGTTGCCCGTGCCGCGCGTTGCACGCTAGGATGATCGCAGATGAATGGACCTCATTTGCCTGCGGTTCGCGAACGCCCGACGCTCGCGATGGGCATCTATGACTGCGCCGGGCTTGTTGCGGCCATCCTGATTCTCGTCGTTTTTCGCCTCCATGCCTTCGACCTTCCGCTGGAAACCGACGAATGCAATTATGCCGTCATAGCAGCCCGCTTGCTTGCCGGCGACCGACTCTATGTGGACGTTTGGGACCATCAGCCCTTCGGCGTATTCACGCTGTTTGCCGCAGTGATCGCGGTGTTTGGGGACACGCCGCATGTGTTTCGGTGGATGGCGATGCTGTTCTCCGTGGCGTCCTTACTGCTGATCTTTGCAATTCTCCGCCGCGTAGTGTGGCGGAGCGCTGCGCTCTTGGGAATATTTTTGTTCGCCCTGGCGTCCTCTGATCCGGGCACGGGCGGTGATGGCTGCAACCGCGAGATTTACATGAACACGCTCATCCTCGCGGCTTGGTATTTCTCCCTTCCCCGTGTGCCCCGCCGCGACGGGCTCTTGAGCAGTGGCCTTCGATCTTTTCCAGTAGTCCTTTCCGGCCTATGTCTCGCTCTCGCCTCGACCCTTAAGACGATCGTCGCGGTCCATTGGGTGTTCCTCGCGTTTTGGATCGCCTGGATAGTCTGGTGCAGCACCGACGGCGACCGCCGTATCAAAGCCGTCGTGACTCAACTGTCGTTGTTCGCCGTCGCGCCCGTGTTGGTGTGGCTGACCGCTTGTGGATATTTCGCCGCGACGCATCGTCTCACCGAGTTCGTCGATGCCGTGTTCCTCTTTAACCTTGGCTACAGCGACAGTTCCGAGCCGTTTCTCGTGCGGTTCCTGCGGTTTTTTCACCCCATCGAACACCGGTTCGTCTTTTATAGCGCGCTTCCTCTATGGATCGGTGCGGGCGTCTCCTTGATTTGCTTGGCCGTTGAAGGTGTTGTCAGCCGCAAGCTCGATTCTCTCGCCGCCGTTTCGCTCCTGTTGGCAGGCTATGTTGCGACATGCCTGCCGGGTCGCTTTTGGCCTCACTATTACTACTTGGCCGTGCCGGGACTCATCATCGGAGTCGCGGTTCTCGTCGATCGCCTGTCCGTATGGTTCAGCGCGTATGGGTTCCTCGGCACAGTCGGTTCGCGAGTCCTCCGGGTAATCGTCTACATCGGTTTCCCGATTGGTCTCTGCGTTACGGAGGTTCGTGATTACCTCTTGCAGCCGCCTTTCGGCATCACCGTCAAGCGCTACAACTCCCGCGATTTTTGGGGGCAGGCCCAAGGAGAGAACGTCGCCGCGGTCACCGATCCGGACGACACGGTCTTTGTCTTCGGTAACGACGCGTCGATTTACTACTATTCGCACCGGCAATGCGCCTCGCGGTATACGATGATCACCGGCTTGGGCGCACGTATGAGGGGCGCGGAGGAACGCCGACGGATCCTGCTGTCCGAACTGGAGAGAACGCGTCCCCGGTTGATCGCGGTACTTTTCGACGAACCCCCCTGGCCGGAATGGAGGCTTTTCCTCGAGAAGTACTACGGGGAGCCTGCGGGATGGGATTTTGGCGACCGCACGCAAAAGCCGATCATGTTCGTCGTCGCCCGGAAGGATCGCCCGATCAGACCGATCGACTGGAACTGGGACCGATCGGCCGTGGGCGGATGGTAATTGGGAGAGCGACGATAGCATTGGTCGGGAGGTACGTCCCAATATATCTGGCAATTCAGAGTGGATGGCACGATCAAGCGTAGTCCGCCGAAGGCGGACGAAGCTTGGCCGTAGTGTGTCCGTACAGCGCTGCCTAACAAGTAAGATCGTGCGACCCGATATGGAATGCACCATTGGTCGGGAGGGTGTCACGTGGTATACGTATAGTATGCTGCCGGACACGCGAACAGGGAACCACCGCGAATGATCGCCGGGGCGGAGACCAGTTGAATGCCGCAACGGAGCCGTCGAACCTCGCCCTCGCGCGTGTTGCCGCATCCATCAACAACCGTTGCTCCCGCTAGACGGCGGCGCACGCAAAGAAGGGCTCACCTACCGGCCAGTACGCGCGAGGTTTCCCGTCGCCGACAACCAGACGAGCATCAATCTGTGGATCGGTACGCCGCACGGCCGGCTACGCTCGTCGCGGTGATGCTCGGTATCGCGACGGCGATGGTTGTCGTCGGATTGAGCGTGAGGTTTCAGCTCGTCTTCGCCGACACCGGCGGCCCGCCATCGGTCGTCGTGGGCGCGGCGCTGATCGCACTCGCCGTCGGAGTTCGTGTTCCCCATCGCTTCGCGGTGTCCGTGTGTACCACGGCTTGGCAACGGTTCGTTCGGAAGGGAACGACTTCAGAGCTTGCTGGGGCGCTGATTCACCACGGTGCTCCGGACCGCGCGCTGTATTGGCTTGTGCTCGCGGTCATTGCACTCGCCACGGGAGTGGCGATCACGCTTCTTCCCCTAAGCGTCTCGACAATGAGCGCATTCTATGAATGGATGAATGTGCATTTTCTGTGGTCCAAGGCTCCGTTGGCTGTGCTACAAACTTTTACGGCATTCGCCGCCGGGTTGATACCACTTGCTGTTCTAGGGCTATCGATCTCCTGCGTCCATCATCTCTGCTGCCGTTTTGCGCAGTGGGAGGTAGACGCGACGGCGTGGGTTCTGCTTGGGGCTGCCGTAGGTGCGTTCTTCGCAACACGTGCGATCGGGTCCATAATTGCTGCAGACCCGTTTTTGATTGCCGCTTCACTGCCGGTTTTGCTGGTCTCGATCACCGCCGCATTCTTGGGGTCTTCGGGAGATCAATCCAACTTGAGGCCCGTCGAACCGCCTCCGGCCGCGTTACCCCTCTGGAGCGATCGTTGGCCGACGCTGTTGCGGGCGAGCATCGTCGCCATCGGCGGCGGAAGCACGTGTGCGGCGTACGTGTGGATCGACCACCTGGCGCAGAACTCTGATCACCGCGGGATGGTGCCGTCTTTTCTGCTGATTGCGTTTGCCCTCGGATTGCTCGGTGGCACTCGAATGAACCGCCCGTGGCGACGCACGATTGGTGGATTCGGTGCGGCCTGCAATGTCGCGGGGGTCATTATCGCGATCGGCGCAGTCGCGTGCTCCTCATCGTCGGGTCACGCGGGCGCTGCAGTGTTCATTCTCGCTTGCGCCGCCTTGGTGGGAATCGGTTTCGCGACAGCTTACGGCCGACAGACCTTACTGATCCGAGTCGCCAGCCGGTCGTCGGCTGGGGCGATTGAGTTGGGGCGACTACTGGTCTGCGCGGGGCTGACGGTGCTCGTCGGCGCGCCGCTGGCCGTCCACTTCTTCGGACCTACGGCGACCCTCATCATGCTCGCGGTGTCCCTCGTCGCCCTTGGCGGCACGCTCGTCATTCACGATCCCGTCGGATCGCCGAAAACGCGACACATTCGTCTTGCTGCGCTGTTCGTTTCGATGGGGACGATGCTTCTTCTCTCCCTTTTGCCGACAAATCGAAACGTGGGGCCGCCGGATTCGGGGTCGCCCACAGACGATCGGAACCCCGTCGCCCCCAAAGTTCCTGCGGTGCAACCTACCAACCCCGCCCCGATTGGCCGATAAAACAACGTGTAGCACGGGCTTCCAGCCCGTGGAAACACCGGCAAGATGCCGGTGCCACACAATTATGGTATAGGCTAAGGAGAAAAGCGTAATGACAGAATCGTTGTCACCTCAACCCCGAAGTCATCGTTTAGTGGATCGATTGGTCGTGTTTTTCGTCATATTGACGTGCTTTCGCATCTGGCTCGGGCCGTTCCCAATGCTGGAACGCGCCGAGGCCCAAATCCCCGACGCCGGGTTGCAGCGCAAGCAACTAGTCGAGCAGGCCCAACGCACCAACGAGCTGCTTTCCGATATTAAGCGGATTCTCGAAACCCAAACGCTTCATGTGCGTCTCGAAGGTGCCGATAACCAAGGTCGATAGGGGAGTCCCGCGCTCCTCGTGTTGGTTGAAGACTCGCGACGACGCGGTGGGCGAGAATGTTCGTGACCTATTCAATACCGAAATGCACGCCCCAATCAGAGCCAGGAGCGGAAGCGACCGGAGCCAATCCCCGCGCTTCCGCTTGGGGCTCTGATTCCCGCTTGTTAAACCACACGCGGCGAAGAACGGCGTTACCATGCGTACTTGCGGCGCTGATCGCGACGGTTGCGGCCAGAGGCGAGCAACCCAAGCCCGCGGATGCTCCACCATCGAGCGCTACGCAGGTGTCGGTTACTGACCGCGGCACGGTCGAGATGCACGTCGCCAACCTACCGGTTTCGACGGTGCTGCAACTGTTGTCTCTCGAAGGACAGCGCAACATCATCGCCTCGCCCAACGTCAAGGGCACGGTGACCGCGAACCTCTATGGCGCTACATTCGAGGAAGCTCTCGACGCCGTCCTGGTGATGAACGACGCGGGCTACCGGCGTACCGGCAATTTCATCTACGTCTACACCAATACGGAACTCGCGCAGCTCACTACCGCGGCTGCTAAGCAACCGATCACCCGTGTGTTCCCGCTCAACTACGTGTCCGCCGCCGACGCCAAGATGTATATCGAGCCATTGATCGGCAAGGAGGGCACGGCGGCCGTCTCCTCTCCGACAGCATCGGGACTTACCACTGAGTCGACTCAGGCAGGCGGAAACTCCAACGCCTCCCAGGATTTCATTATCGTGACGGCGAAGCCGGAGGTGCTCCGCGAGGTTGAACGGATTCTCAAGGAGATCGACGTCCGCCCACGACAAGTGCTCATCGAAGCTACAATCCTCAGGGCCGAACTCCAGAGCGACAACAATCTCGGCATCGACTTCACCATTGTCGGAGGCGTCGATCTTGCATTGATGGGGGCGACGTCCCCTGGGATCCAGAGCGTGAGTCTCGGCGATCTTCCCCAGGATCGTTTCCAGCTTGGCAACGCCGCGGTGTCAACCGATTTCGCCAAGAACGTCCCCACGGGCGGCATCACCTTCGGCATCATCAAGGACCAAGTCGCGGTTTTCCTCCGAGCCTTGGAACAAGTGACCGATACCACCGTCCTCGCCAATCCCAAGATTCTCGCCCTGAACAAGCAAAAAGGGCAGGTGATTGTGGGTCGGCGGGACGGCTTTCTCACCACGACCGTGACGGAGACGCAGGCCGTTCAATCGGTCGAGTTTCTCGAAACCGGTACGCAACTCGTGTTTCGTCCTTTTATCACCGACGACGGGTTCGTCCGAGTCGAACTCCACCCCGAGGACAGCGTCGGTTTCGTGAACGCCCAGGGCCTGCCCTCCGAGCAGACCACGGAGGTCACCACGAACGTGATTGTCCGCGACGGCCAGACGATCTTGATCGGCGGGTTGTTTCGGGAACGGACTACGGACGCGCGGTCGCAGGTACCTGGTCTTGGTGGGATACCCGGCGTCGGCCAGCTTTTCCGATCCAACAATGACAAAAGCGTGCGTGAGGAGGTTATCATCCTTTTGACCATCCATGTCGTGAAGGATCAAGACGCGTACTCCGCCGCTTCCAGAGAACAGTACGAGGACATCGAGAGGATGCGGGTGGGGATGCGCCTAGGCCTGATGTGGCACGGCCGCGATCGGCTCGCTCAAACCTACTACCAGAAAGCGCTGGCCGCCTTGAACGCCGGTGATCGCGACAAGGCGCTATGGCACGTGAAAATGTCGTTGAACGCCGCCCCAAGGCTTCTGCCGGCGATTCAATTAAAAGAGAAAATCCTTGGGCAGCGTGCCTGGTATGATGATGGAACCAGCAGCCGTATGTTTCTCTATCGCCTAATCGCCCAAGAGAAGGGTTACCCGTCGCCGTCCTTTGATCGTCCCGCCGAACCCGGGTCGCCGCCGACCGGCGGCACACCAGGAGCATTGCCATGAGACGACTGTGCCAACTCCTCGTAGCGAGTGCGGCTGCCTTCATTCTAAGCGGTTGCCATTCGCCGAACCATACTGAGGCCAAGCAACTGGCCGAGCAGCGGTGGAACGAGGTCCGCGCCGGGGTGAAGTTGCAACTCGCCCGCCAGCAATATGACAGCGGGCTTTTCGATGATGTAGTACGCACCGTATCCGAGTCCATCGCCCTGGATTCCACGCGACCGGAGGCGTTCGTACTGCTTGCCCGATCGAACCTCGAGCTGTCCAAGCCGGCATCGGCAGAGCAGGCGATAGAGGCCGCTCGGCGATCGGGGCTTGATTCGGCCGACCTCCACTACATGCGCGGCGTCCTCCTCGAACAACGCAACGACTTTACGGCCGCCGTCGCCGAGTATGCCCAGGCGCGAATGATGAACGCCGACAATGTGGATTATTTTGTTGCCCAGGCGGAATGCTTGGTCGTCCTCGATCGCCCCGAGGAAGCCCTAGCGCTCCTCGACGAGAACATGCACCGATTCGACGACAATGGGACGGTAGCTGTTCTGGCGGGTAGGGTCGCGGCTCTGCTGGGAGACTGGGACGGTGCGGCTAAGCGATTGGGACAGGCCGCCGTCATCCTTAGCGATAATCCGATCGTGGCCGAGGAGTTGGGTCTTTTGTTCGTCCGTGCCGGCCGTTGCGAGGAGGCCGTGGCGCTGCTCCGCCCTTTGATCGAGGCCGCCAGGGAGTCTGAGTCCGCCGCCGTGCGACACGGCATCGCCACGTGTTACCTTACTCTCGGCGACCCAACCTCCGCCAAGACTGTCTTGATCGACTATGCGCGTCTTCATCACGAGGACGGCCCGGCTCAACTATTGCTTGCAAAGGCTGCTCTCGAAACCAACGATCTGTTGACGGCCGCCCGCGCAGCGGACTTGGCTGAGCAACTGGCGCCGGGCCGAGGAGACACCGCCCTTGTCCGAGCCGCCGTTCAATGGCGTCGCACTGATTACGCCGCCGCCGCCGACACGCTCTACACGCTTTTAGAAAAAGAACCAACGAACGTGGAAGCCTACTGCCTGCTGGCCGAAGTCCTCCGTGCCCAGAGCCAGAATGATTCGGCGAGAGACTGCCTAGAACGGGCGTTACGCATTAACCCCTCGTGCATTTGGGCCAGACACGCTTTAGTTTCTTTGGGGAATTCAGACGATCCCGTCGCTTTGTCCTCGCATTCGGGGACGACCTCCGGACATCCGTGACCCGCCGCTCGGCGCTGTTTTTGTAAGAATTTCTAAAGATTTGTGTTGACTTGCCATCTATATCTGGTATATTAGGGTTATTGGACGAGTGTTGTGGCGGGTTGGATGAGCGGACGCTGTTTAGTATAGATCATAATGCCCTAGAGTTTATACCTGGTTTTTAATACCTAATCGTTCCGCCCTCTTTTGCTTCTGCTAATTCCTCCCTCCGTCGTCAAGCCTGCCAACGTCCTCATTAGCTGTGGTTTGTGTTTTGCGCCAGGAATTCGGGCGCGCGTTTTGCGTTTGACCACTATTTGGTCAAGCGTTTCGAATTGCGCGCGGGTTTTCTGCGAATAGGGCGTTATATGGCACTGTGCCTTGGGGATTTTCGCCGAACTTCCTTTACTCCCACCCAGGTTGCGTCCAGCGTCGCGACCGATTCGCGCCATGCCTTGATCGGTCGCGCCGGATCCGTCGTCGACGCGGACGCCGCCGGGGAGCTGAGCGGAAGGTGCGGCGGGAAGAGTATTCAGGAACAAAATAAGGGAGGTGTAGCCTAAATTAAGGCTTAAGGATTCGTTGGCCGCTTCGGTTGCCTTGGGGAAACAGGATGCAGATAGGTGGCGGTGGGGACCGACATACCTGCCTGCGGAATGAAAAGGCTTCCGGGCGGCCACGTTCCTTTTTACCGTCCTTTGTAAGAAGATTGGTGACCGGCCGCTACGTTTGGGTGGCGTGAGCAAGGCTGCGGCCCCAATCCTGGTTGCGGACGGCCGTCGTGATTCGTTCCGCAAGTTCGACGGCGGCGTAGCCTTCTTCGGCGCTCACTCCGCTACTCCGCCCCGTTCGTACTGCGTCTAGAAAGGACTCAATCTCCGCACGCAGCGGCTCCACGTCGTCCACGACGAGCGGTTCAATCTTGACCATCGAACCGAAGTCGAGTCCCGCCATCTGAGACAAGTCGTCGAAGTTGCGTTCCTTGGCCATGCGGATGAGGTCGAGATTGTCCGCGAGCTTCAGGGCCACTCCGGATTTCTTCTGGTAATCCATCGAGAGATAGGCCGTCGGGCAGAACACCCGAATCTTGCGTTCCGTTTTTAGGGCCAACCGCGACGCCGTGAGATTGGCCACCGCCCCCCCGGCAAAGTGAATCCGGGCGTTGGCGACATCCTCATTGGGGCCAAGCACGGCCACACCCACCGCGTCAATCGTACACTCGCGTTGACGCACCAAGTGTAGTACGATGTCGATATCGTGGATCATCATGTCGAAGACGACGCCGATGTCCGCGCTGCGGAAGGTGAAGGGGCTGATGCGATGCGTTTCGATGAACCGCGGGGCCACCTGCATCCGAAGCATGGCCTGAACCACAGGGTTGAAGCGCTCTGAATGACCGACTTGCAAGAGACAACCATTCTTCGCAGCGGCATCCACCAATTGTCGAGCACTGACGGCGTCCGGGGCCAGCGGCTTCTCCACCAATACGGCGATTCCTCGGTCGAGAAGGGGGATCGCCACCTCGGCGTGATAGACCGTGGGGACCGCCACGGTCGCGGCCTCGACCGTGGTGGTAACGTCGGCGAATCGTGAAAACACCTGTCCGCCGAACTTGGCGGAGATCTCTCGTGCCCGGTCGAGGTCCTTGTCGACGATGGCGACCAATTTGCACCCGTCGAGTTCATGGTAGATTCGGGCGTGATTTCGGCCCATGTGGCCTACGCCGATCACCGCGACTTTCAGCGGGTTTATCATCAATGGTCGGCCTTGCTCGGCAAGCGTCAGGATTCTTGGCTAAACGTCGCGTCCACCGTTTTGTTGCGATCGAGAACGATGCTCGCGGGATTGTTGCGTCCGGTGAGACCACCATCCCATCCGGTAAACGCCCAGCCGGGATCGGCCTGGGCGATCAACTCAAACACTTCGTGAGCGTGGTCGCGTGCGGGATTCGCCGTTTGCTGAACCGATCCGCGACCGACCACGTTGACGATGAGCGTATATTGGTTCTGTAGGGTCCATGAGTTGCGGTGGACGCGATCGGCGCGCAATGATTCGAGATACCGCCCGTGCCGTCCATGAGCGAACGAACGCATCAGACATTCGCACAAGTATTGGACGTGGGGATTGATTGAGCGGGTGACCAGGATTGCCTGCACCCGGTCGCGCATGGCGATGCCGCTGCCCCGCGCCCGCCGTGAGAACAACTTCATGAAGGCGTCTTTCAGGGCGGCGATATCCTCGTTGCTATAACCGCTGCGCTGCAATCCGACTCCGTTGATCATGCGAACTTCCGAGCGTGGTCCGCGAGCCGCTACGAGGATGACAAAGGGTGGCACGTCGGCGGCCACGCGAGTCATCCCCCCGATGAAGGCGTGCTTGCCGATGGTGACGAAGTGGTGCACGGCGCTGTGGCCGCCCATGTTCACATGATCTTCCACATGCACATGTCCGGCGAGCTGCACGTAATTAGCGAAAATGCAGTGATTTCCGATGCGGCAGTCATGGGCGATATGCGCCCCGATCAGAAAGAGGTTGCGGTCGCCGACGCGGGTCACGCCGCCGCCGTTCCCCGTCCCAGGATGGGCGGTCACCATTTCGCGAAAGATATTATGCTTGCCGATTTCCAGCGTAGTCCGCTCGCCCGCGAACTTGAGGTCTTGCGGCGGCATCCCCAACACGGCCTGGGGAAAGACCTCGCAACCCTCGCCGAGCGTTGTGTGCCCATCGATCACGACGTGGTGATGAAGACGGCACCCATCGCCGAGGACTACATTAGGTCCCACGACGCAATAGGGTCCGAGCTGAACGCTACGCCCTAGCTGCGCGCCTTTTTCCACAATCGCGGTAGGGTGCATATTCACGACCGACAGAGTACCGAAAGCCGGACGATTTGTCCAGGTGTATTTATGGAGTCGGATAGGCGTTTTTCAGGGTGTGTGGCGATCATTCGGCAAGGGTCAATTTGGGAACGGCTTCGGGGTTGTCGGCGTCGAGCTTGGGAAGGTCTTTGAGCGAAGACAGCCCGAAAACCTCTAGGAAACGCGTGGTCGTCCCGTAGAGAAGCGGGCGACCGATTTCCTCGGCCCGGCCTACAATGCGGACGAGATTCACATCGCGAAGCCGCACCAACATGTCCCCGACCGCGACCCCGCGAATGGCCTCAATGTTCGCGCGAAGGATGGGCTGCTTGTAGGCGACGATGGCGAGTGTTTCGAGGGCCGCCATCGACAAACGAGAGTCGGCCCGAGTCTTGTGCAGCTTGCTGATCCAATGATTGTATGCGGGCAGGGTCAAGAGCTGAAACCCTTTAGCGATCGATTCAATCCGAAACGACGCCCCGCCTTGCGCATAGCGCTCGTTCAGAATCTCGATGTGCCGCTTCACGTCTCCGGCGTCGCCGATGCCGAGCAACTGGGCGATCCGCGCGGCGGGCAAGGGTTCATCCGTCGAAAGCAACAGGGCCTCGACCACCGACTCCGTGGTGACCGACGGCGGCGGTTCGGTGGCAGCCGGCTGTGGGGTGGCGTCGGCGACTTCTTGCGTGACGTTGAGCGTTTCGTTCATCGAAGGGCATCATAATGTGCCGACGCGAAAGTTGCGATAGGCAGCACTGGCCTCGCGACCGTGTTCCCATCGTTGCGTCCGACCCCGCCTCGGGCTATACACAACCCGCCCGGACGGGCAAGGAATCACGGTGATGTCCAAGATCAATAAACTCGCCAACTCCGATTTCTCGCTGGGCAAATATGCCCCGCGGAATTGGATCTGGACCGGCAAGCGGGGCGGCGCGCGGTGGCGACGATACGGAGCGGAGGGGATTACTCTAGAATCGAATAAGGCGGAGGGATCGGCCTACTGGTCACAAGTCGTGGTCTGCAAGCCGGGAGAGTTCTATCGCATTGAGGCCACGACGACATGCGAATTGGATGCCCAAAGCGACACGGGAGGACTGGTGCTGCGGGTCGAAGCGTTGGTCAACGGGCGGCGTCGCGGCGAGCCGTGTACAACGCCGGGGCTTCGCTACGCCGACGAGCCGATCGCTATCCGGACGTACTTCAAGGCTCCCCAATACATTCGCCGCGTTCGAGTTTCCGTGGGCGTTGTCGATGCCGTCGGAACAGCCTGGATCGGGCAGGTACGCGTTATTGCGATCCTCGAACCGGACGAGATGTCGCACGTCCTCGCCGTTCCGCCCCCGACCTCGGCCTACGCCCGGCCTAAGGCTGCCCGGACGGTTTGTGTTTGCTCCGATCAGGGTGGGGATCGGCCTCCGACTCGACTGCTTTCCGCTTTTTTCGGTGAATCGAAAGTGCATGCGATCAGAGCGGGGAGCGGGAGCGACCCGATTCGTCCCCTATCGGTAGAGTCGGACGCCCTCTTTCTGCCCGATCCCTTGCCTCCGCCCTCGATCCGGTCCCTGGAGCAACTGGTTGACTTGGCCTCCGAGCGGATCGTGGTTGTTTCCCTACCCGCATTCGCCAAGTTAACGCGGGGGGTGGCAACGCTGCGGCGTGTCGAGCAATTAGACGATCCGATCCACGCCAAAGTCACCTATGCGAACTACGCAACGCCGGGCTTCGCCCTCAACGACACCTTCGCTTACGCCTGGCAGGGGCGGACGGTGGGGAGCTTCGTGCAGAACCAGTTTCGACGAACGGAGGGGCTAAAGAACTTTTGCTGCAAGCATGGTTTCGAGACCATGCTGGTGTCGATGTGTGAAAAGGATGTCACCTCCAATCGACCGATCTGTCTTTACAAGCCCACGGCCAAGGGCGGGCTGTTCGTTTTGGACATCGAGCCGCTCGAAGCGCCGACCTCAACCTTCGGCGAGCCGAACTTGGGCGTACACCTGTTGCTTTCCATACTCGGCGTGACGCAAGTCGGCCTCGGGCAGTACACCGTGCCTCTACGCGAGGAGGCCCAATTGCGTGACGCGATCCGAGAGACCGGCCTACGCTGCGAACAGTTCGTGGTACACGATGCCGACGTACCGGTGGAGGAGGTAGACCAGCAGCTTGTAACCATCGGCGGCGAAGACCGGTCGTACGGCCTGCCGCTAACACCTAAGCCCGTAATTCTCGTTCGCAGCGGCCTGACCTCGGGCGACGTGGAGAGTGTTTACGGGGCCTACGCTTGGTTTAAGCACCTGGTCCGCCCGCCGCCGTTCGCCTGCACCTATGTAGAAACGCTGGCCTCGCATTTTCGTCTGGCCTGGGTGCCTTGCGCCGCGCCGTGGGCCGTACGAGACGGGTGGCGACGAACCGATCTGGTGCGAGATTCCAATCTCGCACCAGCGTCGCCGATGGAACTGGAGATCGACGACGCCCCGATTGCGGCGTTGATCGACGTTGTCTCGTGCCCGGTGAACCGGGTCCGCGTGATCTTTTCGCGGGAGGATGACGCCTTTCGGAACTATGCGACGTGGCTGCCGCAATTGGCGATTGCGTTCGCGGCCGGGAGTTGTTTCGCCCGGACGGCAGCCGACGGCGATACGTTCAACGATCGAAGGCGTTTTGCATGGCGGCGGGTGCGACATGAGGTGCAAGTGGAGGTCGCCGCCGACGCCTTCACCGAGCCGATCCACCGTGACACCGTCGCCGCCGGGGGGAAGGTGATGCGCATCGAACTACCCGGCTGCGACGCCGATTTCGTCGCCCATTCGATTCACCGCACCGCCCTGGCGGCTACGCTTTTGGAGCAGGTTGTCGGATTGCAATACGGAATCATCGCCGTAAACCGATCGAGTTGCCCGGTCCATTTCGATGGATTTCCGCCGGTGGGGCCGGGCGAGCCGTTGATCGTGGATCGTCGCGATCCGATCCTCCAATCCAGGATCGTTCAAGTCGGCTGATAGCCGACCTTATCCCACGGCGCTCCGCCGGGCGAAGCGTATCGCCTGTTTGAGGGTGGTAAGGGCCGACTCGGATAAAAGCCCGTAGTGATCGATCTCCACGGCGGCGAAACCGGCATTGGCGGCATCGGGTAGGATGCCGACCAACCGCGACGCGGCAGGCCCGACGGCCGCAGTCGCCGAAAGCTGAAGCTCGTTGCGTCTCGCCCGTGACGGCATCACGGTTGGAAGCCGGGCCGGGTCGTCAACACGGGTGATGACGGCGGAGGGTATCGAAAGGTCCAATCCGTTCGCCGCGTCGGCGGGAGAGTCAAACGCGGTCCGCTCCAACAACAGGTCGCAGCGGCACGCCTCTTTGAGCTTTCGCAGCAGCGTGTTGAGGTCTTCGATTTGTCGGCGACGATGCTCGGCCAGGCTTTCGTGTTCGGCGAAGAAGTCCGCGACCGGCGTCCCTTCACAAGGCCCTCGCTCAAACGCCAGGTTCACGGTTTGTTCCACGGCCCGCCGCGCCGCCTCGACGTCGATACCGGCGCTTTGGGACCGTTGAACGCACGATTCGCAAAAGCAAACCGCCAGCAGAGATCGCTCGACGGGGCCTAAGAGTGCATCCGAAAACCCCCTCACCCTACCCTCTCCCCCTGGTGGGGGAGAGGGATTTATGACGCACTCCAATGAGGCCCCGGCGTGCAAGTCGTCGGCGTCGGACCAGCGAATATCGAAATCCGCGAGGGTCAAGGCGGTGACACCGGCGCTGGTGGATAGGTCCAGGGCCATCCCCCGCAAATAGGTCTGTACTTCGGCATTGGCCAAGCATAGGCGGTCACGTGATTCGTCGCCGAAGACGTTTTTGCACGCAAACTCCGGGTAACGCTCCGCCATCCGACCGGCGGCGGACGCCGAAACGATCGTTCGAAGGCTCAGCCCGCGACCGGCGCAGGCCTTGGCGATCGTTGCGAGCGGGTTGCCCATCGTAACCCAACTGGACACGATCGGTTGACAACGGGTCTGGGCGTAGTGGCGATCCGCCGGCTGAAAAAATACGCCGCCCCGGGTCCGGAAAACGCGTGGATGTCGTGAGTTGGCACGGAGCTGCGCAGACGGAGGCGCGGCGACCCACAGCGAAAGCCCGCTGACTCCCACCTCCCCGCGCAGTTGATCCAAGACGCCTCCGACGTCCTCGGCCGGCAAATCCCACGGGTAGGCGACGATGAAAAGCTCGAACATCAGGTTGGGACCTCCGCCCCGCCCGGCGTGACTTCGTCGTAGGTGTTCTCAAGGACGTCCAACATACGACGATGGGCTTGCTCCGCCGTCACACCGTAGAAGGTCGGAGCAACGGCCGTCGCACCCGGTTTCTCGTCTCCGTTGGCATCGACCTCACGGCAGGTGGACACCCACCGGTCCTCGTCATAGACGACGCGGACCCCGAACCAGCGAGGGGCCGATCCTCCGCTCACCACCCTATACAAATGGAAAGGCATGGCCGATGAACCTCAACAAGGACGAGCATAGGGCCGTATTGTAACCCTCATCAACGGCGAGGCCAGCGTTAGTGGGTGGCCCAGGTCCTTTGGACCTGGGGGAGTCGATGATTTGCGTCCAGGCCATGCACACGATCATCGTCTCCCCCACCTCCAAAGGAGGTGGGCCACCCGACCCCCACCTCCAAAGGCCGGGGTGGCCCAGGTCCTTTGGACCTGGGGGAGACGATGATATACGCTCATTGTCATGCCCAGCCATCTTCGCAGATATGACGAACCGGGTGATTCTCACTTCTGGACGATCTCCTGCCGACGGCGTCTGACGTTCTTTCACGACGACGGCGTGAAACGAATCGTAGCGGACGGACTGCGCGTACTGCAGCAACGATTCGGCGTCTGCCTGATCGGGTACGTCATCATGCCTGAGCATGTGCATGTGATCGTCTACTCACACCCTCGTGGAAAGGATGCCCCGATCCCGGTTTCCAAGTTGCTTCACGCGTTCAAGAAGCATGTCGGGTTTCATGGGAAACAGCGACTGCGCGAAGTATGGCGTGTCCAAGGCGGGCTTTGGTCGCAACCTCTCAATGCTTGGGCAACCGGCGACAAGAACGAACAGACGATCTGGAACGTTCGTGGGTACGATTTCAACGTGCGCACCCACAAGTCGCTGCTCCAAAAACTCGACTACTGCCACAAGAACCCGGTCACGCGAGCCTTGGTCGATCGCGCTGAGGATTGGCCTTGGAGTAGTTATCGCTACTACGAGTTGGGGGACGAATCAGTGCTGAAAATGGATTGGGACGGAAGCTGGCCGATCATCTGGTGATGCGATCCGCCCACGATCATCGTCTCCCCCACCTCCAAAGGAGACTGGGTGGCCCAGGTCCTTTGAACCTGGGGGAGTCGATGATATGCGTCCAGCGCCATGCACACGATCATCGTCTCCCCCACCTCCAAAGGAGGTGGGCCACCCGACCCATCAGGCTGGGTAGAGGACTTGCACCTCCAAGCGGTCGAACATGCTCGGCGCACAAAAAGAAGCAGGCCCCCGAAGGGGCCTGCTCCCGTACTACCTTGGTAGATCACCTCAGGCCGCGTTCATTGCGGCGAAAGGTGTCACAAACACATTAGGCCGCTGAAGCCTGACGACGGCCGAAGTAAACCTTCGCACCGATCAGCAGGAGCAGCGTCAGGACCGCGATACCCCACGTGGAAACCGTCGGGATCGCTTCATGCACGCACTCGATCTGGGCGCACGTCAGCAGCTTGGACCACACATTCTTGCCGCCGGTGCATCCGGCTGCCGTGGTTTCGGTGCAGCCGCCGAACGCGTCGCCATCGCAGCAGGCGCCGAGATGGGCGTCGCAGTCGCCGCGTGCTTCAACGTCGACACAGGTCTCAAGCTTGAACCAACTCATCTGAGGTCCTGCGGGGCAATTAGCCGAGAAGACGTCGTCGGTGCAGGTGCCATCGACCGAATTGCAGCAAGCGCCCGGGTGCTCAGCGCAGGCCGGGGCAGCCGGGATCTTGCATACGTTATCATCCGAGCACAAGAACCCGCCCGGGTTCATGGCCGGAACTATGCAGGTCGTACCAGTGGGGCAATCCGCGGTGGCATTGCACACATAGGTCGGGTTAGGCTCGCAGGTAGCCGTAAGTCCTGGAATTGCCGGGCAATCCGCGACGGTAGCGCAATCACCCCTAGCGGCCGGCCAGGCGTCGCAGCCCTCGCATAAGGCGCAGTCGGCGCCCTGCGGAATGACGCTGCATCCTTGCGGTTCGGCTATGCAGGTCTCACCGGCGGGACAGTTAGTGGGCGGGGTGCAGGTCGTGTCGCAGCAGCCGGCTCCAGTCGCGGCGACGCACGTCGCTGAGCCGCTGCACCTACCCATGGTCTGGCAGAAACCCGGCGTTGCCGTTCCTGTGTAATTGCAGGTCCCAAAGGCCCCTTGCGTACACAATCCCGCGTAGCAGTAGCCCGGCACGTCGCATTCCGTGCCGCCCGCCGTGCATGGGACGTATCCCGGAAGGTTCTCGCAGTAGGAGAATGCCGGATTATCCACGGTGCATGATCCGGGCCCGATGGCGCACAATGTCTCGAAGCCATTCGGATTGCACGTCGCGCCCTTGGTCCAGGTCTTCTGCGTTCCGGTGCAAGCCGACGCGAACACGCCGTCGGTGCATGCGCCACCGGCGCCCGGTCCGGCATCGCAGCAAGAGCCTTTATCCGCTGTACACCAGCCATTTGCATTAACCGTGGCGCAGGAGGTGTTGGGATAGTAACGGCCACCCATTAGCTCGCACTCTGCTTGGTTGTCTGAACCCTCTGTGCACACTGCGGCGTTGCAGCACGCATCGGGGCAACCAGTGTGCGTGACGACCAAGTCGTCGAGGTCGACGATGGTGTCCTCGACGTTGTTGTGTTGCATCTGGAAGATGTCTTGGAGTCTATTGTAGTAGTCGTAGTTGCCATTACCATACGGCGGGGTAAACAGGTTATAGCCTGGATCAATCGTGAACTCCGAGATGCAGCCCGGGCACGCCGCGTTGAGCGGGCTGTTCTGATAAGTGTACTTCATGACGTTGTTGCAGCGATCGATCGTGAGGGTGAGCTTGCCGTAATTTGGAGCATCGTACTTCCAGTACGCTAGAAACTGCATACCGGCGGCAGAATTCGGGCAAGCTACGGTCTTACAGATGTTGACCATACCGTTGAAGTTGAAGTACAGACCGCTGAGGCCTATGCCGTTGTAACCATAGGTGCCCAGGTCCGAGTTGGCAGTGTCCCACCCGACCATCTGTCGAATGCGCTTGTTGCCGGTGTTCTTGTCGAACGCGATCTCAAAGGACCAGACGTCCTTTGCGCCCACTACCTGAGTATTACCAGGGAAGCGGTCGACCGGTGCGCTGTACCGAATCCGGCAGCCGCTGCCCATCCCGGTGCCCGTGCACGCCCCGGCGGCGAGATTGGTTTCTTGCGTTTGCCGGAAGTGTTGCGTGCCCGTGTTGGGGTGAACGTCGCTGACAAAGGGTTGGTTGCAATGTCTGCTCGAGATATTCGCCCACCAGCCGGTGTCCTCGTTGGGGTCTCGCTGGCAGGAGTTCTGGCTAATGGCATGGTTGGGATAGTCCTTGGTTTGGCAAGCGGTGCCGACCGATCCCTGAGGACACAACGCGAACTCGGGGCCGTGCATGCTGTAGCCAAGATCCCATCCATCCACGGCTTCGAAGCCGGTGCCCATAACATACAAACCGCCAGACAATATGGGCTGTGGGGTGGTCATGGCAAACTCACCCTCAGTCACCGCTTCCGCTATAGGCTTAGGACGCGACTGCGCTTGAGGTTGACTAAGCGGCGTGGTGGCGTAGACGGTAGCTACCGCCAGCCCCAGCACTAACAAACTGTAAAGACATTTCTTATGGTTCATTTTTCTAAATCCTCCGCGGGACGGTATGCTCACGTCCCGAAGTTTAACTCTTTCCTTAATTCCGCTCCCGGCGTTCCGTAGCCGGGTGCGACTCTTTTACGGTCTAATCCGGTCGCTTCCGCTCCCGGCTCCGATTGAATCATCCGGTCGCTTCCGCTCCCCGGCTCTGATTGATACTGTGTGAACGAACGACGCTTAGCGAACCCCGGACGCGACTAGCGCGTGCGCTCGAGGGTCGCGAGAGCAGTCAGCGGTGGACCACGCGGCCGGCCGATACGAATGAGGTCGAGAAGTTGAATAACCGAATCGTTGATGAAAATCTTGCGGATCGGCGACGCGCCGCGCAGCGGCAATCGCCGGGATCCGGCCGGTACGTACACCTCGGCGATGGCCGAGAGCAACGCGGCGTTGAAATAGGCGACCAGGAACGCAACCAGCACATAGCCCGCGAAGCTGCCCACCACCCGCACGACCATGCTGTCGCCCTGCGTGCCGGCGAGTAAGCCGCAATGCATACCCAGAGGGCGAAGGGCGATTTCCACGCCGATCCAGCCCAGGGCCAGCAGGTAAGGACTGAAACCAATCCGTCGAGTCATCGCGGCACCGAAACTGCAATAAGCGCCGGGAACCAGCGATAACAGAACTAGAGAATCGAGGGTCGGCTTGATTGTTGTGTTTGCAAGCGAAACCGAAATGGAGAACAGGCATGCGCCCCAGAAGGCGCCGGAAATCATCGCCCGCGCCGGGGACAACACGCGAATGGCGTAGAAAAGCGGCAGCAGCGTGACCCAACCGAGCCACACGTACTGCGGCGACTCGATGGCCAATGCCATGAGGTAGGCACTGCCCGCGAGGGCCAAGGCGAGGATCGACGCCTTGCCGACTTGCAAGTTCATCGCGACGTCGCCCTTGTTAGCTACCGCAACGGATCTCATTCGCAATCACGCAACCGCACGGCCCATCTTATCGTCAGGCGGATCCGGGTACTGCAAAAAGGAAGTGCTTCCCACTCCTACATGCCCCGTAACCCACCTCCGATCACTCCACAACGCCCGAATATACCCGAAACGACCTACCCAGATCAACAAGAAAACAAAAAAATTGTTAAAAAAATGTCCGGCGGGTAATCGGGCGGGGCGGAGGCGCATAACTCATTGAACTACAATGGTTTATGGAAGATCATGGGCGATAGGACCTATTGGACTTATAGGACCTATTGGGCCTTGCGCTCTTAGAGGCGGGGATCGCGGTAGGGCTGGTTCTTTAGGTATCCATCAAGCTGGGAGCGGATTGCGGCGGCGAGTTCGCCTTGTTGCGCCTCCTCCGCGAGTTGGACGGCTTTGCGCGCGGTTTCAATGGCGCGGGGGAAGTCTCCGGTTTCCGCGTAGGCGGCGGCCAACGTGGACAACACGGAGGGTTGCCGATCTTGGGTGAGTTGAGACGCCTTGGACGCCAGTGCTACCGCCGCCGGTCCGTCGCGCAGTTTCGCATCCCCGGACGTGGCCAAGAGTTTGGCGAGCATGTTGAGGAAAGTGACATTGTCCGGCACTTTTTCGGCGCCGATTTTAAGGACGCGGATCGCATCCTTGAACCGTCCTTCGCCCATGTAGTAAGCGGTGAGCTTCTCTAAGGCGAGTGAGTTGGCGGGCTGGCGTTCGATGCACTTCTCGCACATCGCAACAGCCTCCGCCGACTTCCCCTCATTGGATAACAGAATGCACAATGCATAATAGGCGTCGGCGGCGACCTCTGCCCCGGTCAGCGCCTGGCGCAGCACCTCTTCAGCTTCCCTCGTCCGGCCCAGATCATCGAGGGTTATGCCCAGTTGCAGCAGGGCGTCTCCGTGATCGGGCTTAATCTTGAGCACCTCGCGGAAATGGGTGACGGCTTCGGAGTTCTTGCCGGCTTTGGCATAGAGCATGGCGAGCCTGAAATGCAGGTCCGAATTCCGGGGCCTGCGCTCGATCGCTTGCTCAAGCTCCGGTATGGCCTTTTCAAAGTTCCCGGATTCAAGGCTGGGCGCAAGAGCGACCACGAGACCGGCGCGTGCCGCGGCAAAAGCCGGGAACAGTTCTATTGCTCTCTCGTAGTGCGGAAGGGCCTCGTCTGTTCGGTTCTGCCGGCGCAGCAACTCGGCGTAACGAAAGTGCAGTTCGGGGTTCTGCTCGTCGATCTTCAGGGCGAGGGCGAGGTGTTCGAGAGCCTCGTCGGACCGCCCCAGCTCTAACAGAGCTTCCGCCAACAGCCCGGAAGCCTGCGCGTTGAGCGGACTTGCGCTATTCGGATCGAGCTTTATGGTGTAGCGCAAGGCCTCCTGGGCCAGAAGGGGCTGCTCGGCCTTCAATGCACAAACACCGAGCATGAAGTGAAAAACTCGCGAGTTCGGGCTTTCCTGCACGATGGCTTGGAAAATGGGCAGTGCAAGGGCGGCTTCCTGCGGGTTGTTGGCGCGATCCATGACCGCTTGAGCGATTTTGAATTTGTTGAGCAGTTCGGTGTGGTCTTTGGGGTCGGGCAAGCCTTCCGTCAGGAACTCATCGGTGGTCCGCGTCGTGCCGCCGACATAACCGAGCTTGCTGATGGCATCGAGCGCGGCTTGGTCGAGTTTCGCGACGGCGGCCTGCCCCGGGGTCATGGATTCGTAGCGGGCTTTGAGTTCGGCGAGCAGCTTGGCCGCGACCTTGGGCTGTTTGGCGAGCACATTTTCTCTTTCCCGCGGATCAGCAAGGCGATCAAACAACTCGGGCTTGACGGAGGAAACGTACTTCCACTGTGTGGTCGTCAGGGCGCGTTGCTCGGCCCAACCGAAGGAGTTGAAGGAGAATTCACTCTCGGAGTACGAGGCCGCGTCCTGGAGTTTCCCTCCGGCAAGACCGACGGCCAGCGAGCGACTCATTAACCCCGCGGGCGGCTTGAATCCGAACAAATCCAGCACCGTGGGGAAGATGTCCACCAGTTCGACGATGGCCGGCAGGCGCTTCGCCGCGGGGATGACCGCCGGGTGGGCGAAGAACATGGGCACGTGGAGGTTCACGTCATAGACGAAGTTGGAGTGCCCATTTTCGCCGTGCTCTCCGAAGGCTTCGCCATGGTCGCCGACGACGACGATCAAGGTGCGGTCGGTGAGCTTCGCGGCCTCGAACCAATCCAGCAATCGCTTTAACTCCGAATCGATAAAGGCAAGTTCGCCGTCGTACGGCTCCAGGTTCGGTTTGCTAAACGCGGGCGGCGGTGCGTAAGGCTGGTGAGGATCGTAATAATGCACCCAGCAGAAGAAAGGTCGGTCCTTTTCCCCCTTGAGCCAAGCGAGGGCACGATCGGTGACCACGTTCGCCGGTTGCTGCCACTCCAGCGGCTGGGTCTTGAAGGCCGTCTCGCCCATGTCGTCGCTGTAGGTGTCAAAGCCGCGTTCGAGTCCGAAACGGGAGTCGAGCACGAAACTGGCCACGAAGGCCGCGGTGTCGTAGCCGTGCTCCTTGAAAATGCCTGCTAGCGTCGGATGCGAGAGGCCCAAGGCGTTGGCGCCGTTGTCGCGGACGCCGTGCTCCCGCGGGTATCTTCCGGTCATGATCGAGCAGTGCGAAGGTGTCGTGAGCGGGACTTGGGCGAGGGCGTCTTCAAAAAGAGTCCCCCGTGCGGCCAGGGAGTCCAACGCCGGGGTCTCGGCCGGTTTATAGCCGTAGCAGCCGAGTCGGTCGGCGCGGGTGGTGTCCAGAGTAATCAGCAGCAGGTTCTGGCCGGAGAGCTTGCCGGCGACCGCGGACGTGTCCGGTTTCTGCGAGCAACCTGTGAGAAAGATTCCAACGATGGCGAATGTTGCCGTAGTTTTCATTAAACGATTCATCGGCATAGTGTATCCCGCGCTCGAAGGCTACGTCAACGGAACCGCCGATAAGTGCGGGGGTTACGCTTATGAAATGTTGAGCCGGCGGGAGGCTTGGGTTATCATGCGCGGTGCGAATCGCCGCCCAGCAGCGAAGCGTTTGGTGCCCAATCAATGTCGAACGAATCGGTCATCCCAGCGGCGGCACTATGTTTGAGTTGCGGGTATCTCCTTCACGGACTGCCTAGCGCGGTGTGTCCCGAGTGCGGTCGAACGTTCGACCCCTCTGACGCCGCTACCTATGATCTGCGCCCGCCAGACTGGCGGCGGCGACGAAAAATCAAACGCATCGTGTTCGCCGTTATAGGTTGCATCGCGTTGTGGGTCGCATTCGGGCCACGCGCTTTACTCAAGGGCAAGCTCGAATTCAAGTGCTCGGTATGCGGCGAGACCACGACCGAGTATCGGTGGGAGCCCCAATCACTGCGATGGATTGCTCCTCGCTTTCCGGGAGCGCACTGGACGGGTCACCATTCGGCGCCGTTGGCGGGCCGTCCGCCTCCGTGCCGCGTCCACTCGTATAACGTGTCCGTGAGGTTCGACATGCACAACAGGGGTTCGGCAAGCGGGTCGAGCTCGATGGGCATAGACGGTCTCATCATCAATGGCAACACGGTGTCCATCGAAAGCGGTCCACGCATTCTCAAGGCACTCATGTCGCCGACGAACAACGGCATCAGCATCGGACCGTCACTCGTACCGTAGGGCCTGTACGGGATCGAGCCGGGAGGCGCGGATGGCCGGGTAGATGCCGCTGACGATGCCGACCATAATGGCCATGAGCAGCGCCAGGGCAATGATGATGGGCGGTGTATAGGTCTCAAGCACCTGGGTCAATTCGCTGAGCAGATTCGAGATCGCCCATCCGAACACGATCCCCAGTGCGCCGCCGAACATGCTGATGATGCTGGCCTCGGCGAGGAATTGCTTGAGGATGTCGAAGCGGCGCGCGCCGACCGCGATCCGCACACCGATCTCCCGCGTCCGCTCGGTGACGGAGACCAACATGATGTTCATGATCCCTATGGCACCGACGATGATGGAGATGCCCGCGATACTGTAGAGCACCACGCCGAAGATCAACGCGACCTGCCCCAACTGCTGCTTGAACTGGTCCTGGGTGAAGACGATGAAGTCGTCGTCATCGCCGGCGCTGATCTGGTGGCTGGCGCGAAGGGTCTTCTTAACCCGCTCGATGCACGCGGGAACGCGGGCGGCGCTGGTACACTGCACGACGAGCATGTTCAGATACCGTTGGCCGAACATCCGCCCCATGGCCGTCGACAACGGGATGATGACCTGGCTGTCCAGCTCGATGAACCCATAGGCGCCTTTTTCCTCCATCACACCGATCAAGATAAAGCTCTTGCCGTTGATCTTGACCGTTTTCCCCACGGAAGGCAGGGCACCGAAGATTTCGTTGGCCACCTTGTACCCCAACACCGCGACCATGGCGTTGCCGCGCACGTCCTCACGGGTCAGAAAACGTCCCTGGGCGACTTTGTATTGGTACATCGGAGCATACGATTCGGTGGCGCCTAGGATCGTGGCGAAAGCGTTCTTTTCGTAGAACTTGACTTGTCCCGCTCCGCTGTACTGGGGGGCCGCGGCGACGATGATGTCCTTGTTCTCCTCGGCGATAAGGTCCGAATCCTTCGGTAATAGCGAACTGGTTTGGACCTGACGATGAGACTTGCGGTCGGAGCCGTTGAAGATCAACACCTGGTCGGCCCCCAACGATTCGAAGCGGTCGAGTATGTTGCGTTGGGCCCCTTCGAGGATGGACACGGCGGAGACGACGGCCCCGACGCCGATGATGACCCCCAGCGTTGCGAGCAGCGAACGCACCAGGTTTTGTTTCAAACCTCGAAAGGCCATCAACAGGATTTGTAGATGGAACATCGCTTATTCTCGAACCGGGTCCACTTCGGCCGGGTAGCCTAGATCCTTTGGACCAGGGGGAGACGATGATTCGCGCTCAGCGTCATGCCCACGATCATCGCCTCCCCCACCTCCAAAGGAGGTGGGCCACCCACCCACTTCGGGAACTCGGGCCGCCGCGGGGAGAATCGCCTTAGCGGCGGCCTTTTGGCGGAACGCCCTGGTGTGCACGTCATGGGCTTGGGTGAGGATTTGTTCGCGGCGGTGATCGTCCACCGCGGTGTCTTCGACGATATTACCGTCCTTCATGTGGATCATGCGCTGGGCCTGGACGGCGACGTCCATTTCGTGCGTCACCACGAGGATGGTGATCCCGTCGGCGTGCAGCTCGTGGAAAATCTGCATGATCTGCTCGCCGGTGCGGGTGTCGAGGTTACCCGTCGGCTCATCGGCGAGGATCAATCGCGGCTTGTTCACGATGGCGCGGGCGATGGCGACGCGCTGGCACTCACCGCCGGACATCTCACTGGGGCGATGCTTAGAGCGTTTGCCCAGGCCTACGCGTTCGAGGGCGTCTCGCGCCGCCTTTTTGGCGAACGCCCGCCGCGTGTAGACCAAGGGGACGAGCACATTGTCGAAGGCCGTGGTCCGGTTGATGAGGTTGAAAGTCTGAAACACAAACCCGATGTGTTGATTGCGAATCCGGGCGAGCTGTTTGTCGTTGAGTGCGCTGACCGTTTCGCCGGCGACGCGCACTATGCCAGAAGTCGGTCGGTCCAGGCAGCCCAGGATGTGCATCAACGTGCTCTTACCGCTGCCCGAGGCGCCCGTGATGCTGACGAATTCGCCCGGCTGGATGCGAAGGTCCACACCGGCCAGAGCGTGTACGACCGAGTCGCCCATGTGGTATTCTTTGCGAAGTTGGGCGGCTTCGATCATTGGTGCGAGACATCTGCGACTGGTTCAGACCTGCGGCTCAGGAACTTTTCCCGCTTTTTCGGCTCTTTTCCTTTTCCTCGCGCTTGGTGGGCAGTTTCGTGTAGACAACCGCCCCTTCGTTTAGACCTTCGCGGACCTCGGAGTAGTTGCCGTTATCGAGTCCGAACTTGCAGGGCACGAACTCGGTCTCATGTTCGCTGGGTTGGGCCCCCACTTTGGGGACGTAGACGCCGAGTTTGCCGCTGGGGCCTTCGCGAATGGCTTCATTGGGGCAAAGCAGCACGTTTTCGACGTGCTCGGACGTAAAGCGTACCTCGGCCCGCATTCCCGACAGAAGCCGACTACGGTTCTCACTCGTCACCACAACGTCGACGAGGTAAGTCACCACCCCTTGGAGGGATTTCGGTTCGGGATAAATCCGCTCGATGAGGCCTTGGAATTCCTCATCGCGGAATGATTCAACGGTAATAAGGGGGAGGTGTTGCATCGTCTTAGCGGCTTCGGAGGGTTTGTCGGGCATCTTGGCCGATTCGTCGTGGCCGGGCTGTGCCCACGGGGGCGCCAGCGCCAGCACGCGGCCGATGTCCGATTCATCCACCTCCGCACGGACGAGGAGCCTCTCTACATCGAGAAGGATAGCGAGCACGGTTCCCCCGGTAAACGTGGTCTTGCCGCCCTGAATGACTTCGCCGATTTGGATTTTGACATCCGCGATGACGCCGTCGATCGGGGAGAGGATGGTGGTCTTGGTGAGTCGTTTTTGAGCGTCGCCGAGGTTGGCCTTGGCGGTCTCATACGACGCTTCAGCCTGTTTTAGCTCCTGTTGGGCACGGGGGATGGCTAACTTGGCCTTCTCCAACCCCGCCGCTGCGGCGTCGCGTTGCGCTACCTGTCGCTCGACCTCGGTGTTACGTTGGATGATTTCTTCATCGTTCTTTTGGTCGGCGGGAAAGCGATCCAACTTTTCCTTTCGGAATTTCGCGAGGGCCACCAAGGGTTCCAGTTGACCCAACTGCGCCTGGGCCGAAACGATGTCCGCGCCACGGGCTTGCTCCAGGTTAATTCGCGAAGTGTTGAGACGGGCCTCGGCGATTTGCAATTCTTGAGTGGAACGATCAACACTCCGTTGCTCGTCATCCGGTTGAAGGCGGATCAGCAGGTCGCCGGCGCGGACCCGATCACCGGCGCGTTTGGCGATCTCGATCACCTCGCCGCTGGCCTCGGATTTGACCTCGATGCGAAGGGCCGGCCGCACCTCGCCCGTCGCGTTGATGGGAAGGGTCAGGTCGGAGCGGATGACCTTCTCCGTCTTGCCCTCGATGTTCTCCGTCGAAAGGCGTAACTTCGTGGCCGCGTAGTATCCCACCACGACGACGGTCAAGAGGAGGATGGCAATGACGGCGTTCTTCACGGGTCTTTATTTCTGCATTTCTGCGTTTGAATCACGCTTGTTTGGCCGCTGACGACGGGGTGAACTCAAAACCAAATGTCTCCGCCACGGGTTTGTTCGTGACTCTACCGCGTTCGATGTTGATCCCCGCGGCCAGTCCCGGATTCTCTTTGCACGCCCGGCCGAAGCCTAAGTCCGCAAGTTTCATGGCGTAGGGCAGGGTCGCGTTAGTCAAGGAGAACGTCGACGTTCGTCCGACGGCGCCGGGCATGTTGGCCACGCCGTAGTGCACGATGTTCTCGACGATGTAGGTCGGGGCGTCGTGCGTGGTCGGATGGATCGTCTCGCAACAGCCGCCCTGGTCGACTCCTACGTCGACGATGACCGCTCCCGGCTGCATCGTCGAAAGCATCACCCGTGACACCAAGACGGGGCAGCGTGCTCCGGGGATGAGCACCGCACCGATCACCAAGTCCGCCTTGGTCAGATATTTCTGAAGCGTAAGTCGGTTGCTGTATACGGTGTGGACGTTGGCCGGCATTACGTCGTCGAGATAGCGAAGCCGGTCGATGTTGACGTCCATGATGGTCACGTTGGCGCCGAGACCGGCCGCGACCTTGGCCGCGTTGGTCCCCACGATGCCCCCGCCGATGATGAGCACTTCCGCCGGTTCGACGCCGGGCACGCCGCCCAGAAGAATGCCGCGACCCATCATAGGGCGTTCAAGGTATTTCGCGCCCTCTTGGATGCTCATCTTGCCCGCGACTTCGCTCATCGGAGTCAACAGCGGCAACCGGCCAAGAGAATCAAAGATGGTCTCGTAGGCGATGGCGACCGCGCCGGTTTCCAACACTCCCTCGGTCAACTCTCGGTCGGCCGCGAAGTGGAAATAGGTAAACATCACCTGCCCTTCGCGCATCATGGCACGCTCGGGGGCCAAAGGTTCTTTGACCTTCACGATCATGTCGGCTTTGGAGAAAATCTCCTTGGCCGAGGCGACAATCTGTGCCCCGACCGCGGCGTACTCGTCATTGGTGATGCCGGAGCCGATCCCGGCGTCAGATTCCACCAGCACCCGATGCCCGCGGCGAACAAGCTCGTCCACACCACCGGGCGTCATACTCACGCGGTATTCGTGTGTTTTGGTCTCTTTCGGTACACCGACAATCATGTAAGTCCACTCCAACCGGGTTTGGCGGCGACTATAGCCGCTCAGTAAAGTCAAGGCAAACCGAGCGGCATGGTGCATGGTAAGAAGGGTGCATCCCAAATTGGGTGGCGATTATGCGGCGCGGTGGAGTGGCCGGGAGGCCCAAAAGGCGTCCCAAGAGCCATTGATGCGTTTCGCGATGA
>JAGVHG010000086.1 GCA_020056715.1 Phycisphaerae bacterium
ACGAAGCGGGCCGCGCCGGGCTATCCGATCATCGAAGAATACGCCGGACACCACTACGCCCTGATGCACAACGATCCTAACTACGGCATGTTGCAAGGATCAGGCAAGGCCAAGACCTGGGCGCTGCGCTCGGCGTACCCCGACCGCAATCCACTTACCGGCGAGAATGTCGTCTCCTTTGCCCTCGACGCTCGCGGCGGTCGGCAATTCGGCGAACTCACCGGGTCGAACGTGAAGCGCCAGCTTTGCATCGTGCTCGACAACACGGCCGTCTCCCACGCCACCATCAACGAACGCATCACCGACCGATGCCAGATCAGCGGCAAATTCACACCGGAACAAGTGCAATACCTCGTAGGAACCCTCGAAGCGGGCTCTCTCCCGGCTCGGTTGAAGGAGACACCGCTGTCCGAGCAGACAGTGGGTCCGAGCCTCGGGGAGTCGAACCGTCGCAACGGCGTAACGGCCTGCGTGTGGGGCGGTGCGCTGGTGGGATTGTTCATTCTTTTCTACTACGGCGTCGCCGGCGGCGGCGTGGCCAACATCGCCCTCGTGCTGAACCTGCTCTTCACGTTGGCGATCATGTCCCTGATGCAGGCGACTTTTACCCTTCCCGGCCTTGCCGGTCTGATCTTGACCGTGGGTATGGCGGTCGACGCCAACGTGCTCATTTTCGAGCGCGTCCGCGAGGAGCGGGCCCGTGGGGTGATCTTCAAGAAAGCCATCAACGCCGGTTACGACAGGGCGTTCTCGGCGATCTTCGACTCGAACCTGACCACCTTGATTAGCTGCATTATCCTTGGATTTGTGGGCAGCGAGGAGGTGAAGGGCTTCGCTATTGCGTTGGGATTCGGGTTGGTGACGAGCATGTTCACCGCTCTTTTTTGCACGCGGTTGGCCTTCAACTCCCTCGTCGCCAAGGGTTGGCTTCACGATCTGCACATGCAGAAGCTGATCGGCGTCCCGTCGATCGACTGGGTCGGTTTGCGGCGTTACTTCCTACCCTTCTCCGGAGTGGCGGTATCCTTGAGCCTGATCCTCTTTATCTACACCAGCGTGCGTCACACGGAACGTCTTTATGACATTGAGTTCCTCGGCGGCACCAGCGTACAACTGGACCTCAAGCCAGGCGTAGTCATATCGGATGACAAAATCCGCGACGCGATCTCGTCGGAGAATCGACTTGACGGCCCGTCCGCCGTGCAGTGGTTGCTCAACGCGGCTGACCAGCTTGCCTCCGCGGCAGCTTCGGACGGCGAAGTTCCTGGGCAATACACGCTTACCTCGAAGGACCTCTCCGGCTACCAACTCGGCGTGCTGATGCGTAAGGCGATCGAGCCTAAGGTCGAGCGGGACGGTATATCCAGTTCCGGGTCGACGGCGCGGTTCGACTCCAAGCCCGGCGCTTTGACGTTGTCAACCTTCCAGGAGGCCGTCGCCCAGGCGGCAGACGAGGCGCGGAGCGCGGCCAACAGGCTACGGGGGGCCAGAGTTCAGACTGTCGGCGAGGGCACGGCGAACGACGAAGGGTTGTCCTTCGAAGTCGTCACCGTGGAGACGAACCGTCCCTTGGTGCAATCGGCGATCTTGGCGGTGCTCGGCGATCAACTCGCCGTTCAACGCGCCATTCGCTTCAACACGGTTGTGGACCCGGACCTCACCAGGGACGCCTTTTTCGTCATCGAAGCCGACGATCAATACCTTTCCGACGTCATCGGCGGTGACGCCCGCTTTGACATCCGTCGCTTCCGCGGCGGCGTCGCGGTTCAGGTCGCGCTCGACGCGGGTGAATCGCCCTTACCGACGGAAGAGCTGAAGCGACGCCTAGGCGAAGTCGGCCTGCAAGCCGAGTTCGAGCAGTACCGATCCAGGGAATTGGAAGTCTTCGGGCTGGGTGCGGGTACGGTGCGACCCGACCGCACCACCGGCTATAAACAGTTCGTCGTCACCGCCCTGGATGAGTCCATCCTGTACGACGACGAACCGACGCTGTGGACGGAGTCGGTGGCGAAGACCGAATTGGCCCATGTGCAAGCGGCGCTGGGCAGCGAAAAATCCCTCTCCAAGGTGATTCAATTCGCCCCGCAGATCGCCGGACAAACGCAGAACCGCGCCTTGTTCGCCATGATCTTGGCCATGACCGCCATCGCCATTTACATTTGGATGCGCTTCGGCAACCGCGACTTCGGCTTCGCGGTGCTGGTGGCGTTGGTGCACGACGTGGCCATCACGCTCGGCGTGATCGCATTGAGCCACTATGTCTACAACACATTTATCGCCAAGGCCTTGTTGTTTAACGACTTCAAGCTCGATCTCTCCATGGTCGCCGCGGTGCTTACGGTCATCGGTTTCAGCCTCAACGACACCATTGTCGTATTCGACCGCATCCGCGAGAACAAGGGCCGCACCGGTTCGCTGTCGCCCAAGCTCATCAACGAGAGCCTGAATCAAACGATGTCGCGTACGTTGCTGACCTCGCTGACCGTGTTTTTCGTGGTCTTTGTGCTTTATGTGTTCGGCGGGACGGGCGTACACGGGTTCAGCGTGGCCCTTCTGATCGGCGTGATCACCGGAACCTACAGCACGGTGGGGATCGCGGTACCGTTGGTGTACAAGCCCAAGTTGCTCGCCAACGTCGTGTTGGTAATGGTCGCGGTGGGCTTAGTCGGCCTGGTGTTCCTGGTCACGGGTAACGCAACCGTGCAATTGGTGGTGGGTGGTCTGATCGTAGTCGGAACGATGGCGGCCTTGTTACGCGGGGAACGGAGTTCGGCGCATCTACCCGCCAGGCAACCGGCCGGCGCGTGACGTGATAGAAGCGCAGGTTTTCGCGGTGTGGAGCCTAGCCGCTCCCCGCTGAAGCAGAGTGGACACACCGACGGCGCAGGGAACGCCCCGGCGTGCCCGGAAGGGGCCGATTTCCACGATCTCCCCGTGGAACCTCGTATCGCCGTGCTCCAGCACGGCAGCGATCGCTTTCGGCGAGCTTGCCTATGGCGCCCTAATTTCTGCGAAAACTACGCTCAACCTTTGGCGCATTTGGCGCACTTGCCGGTCCCGACCATCTCCTTGCTGCACTTGGGGCACTTCACCATGTCGGCGCAGGGCGTCGTGGCGCTGCACTTGGGACACTTGCAGGAGGCGGATGCACAGGCCATGTCCTTGCCGCAGCCGGGGCACTTCATGGTGCTGCCGACGACGCCCATGGCTTCATGACACGAGGTTTCCTTGCCGCAACCGGGGCACTTCATCATCGCCTCCCCGGTCTTGAACATGGCGTTGCACTTCGGGCATTTGGAGGTCATGTCGGCGGACTTGACGAGGTTGCCGCAGCCCTTGCACTTCATCGACATCTCGCGGCAGCACATGTTTATGCCGCAGCCGGCGCAATTTTTTCCGCCATCGGCACAGGGGGCGGCCTTGCCGGGCGCCTGACAACCGGCGAGCAACAACGAGATTGACGCAACCGATAGCAAACGGACAATCTTCTTCACAACTTCGCTCCTTTTGATCATGGACCAATGTACGCTACGGTCCGCACCACGCGCTGCGGACCCCATTAGGGTAGTATCCCATAACGGGCGGCAAATGTATCGTACGGAGCACGCGGCGTGCCGCGGCCTGCCTCGCCTGTGGTAAGCGCCGACGCTCGGTTGCGCCTTGACGCAGCGATGGTTGTGGTTTAGACTGTGTGAAAGTGCCGGCGCGGTTCGGCGGTAGGCGGTTCGGCAGGGACGCCAGCCATGTTCATGTTGTCGTACGTTCTCGTATTCTTTGAGATCCAATCAGAAGGGAGTTCGTCATGCGCACGGATGTAAAGCTCGGAATCGTTACTTCGATGGTGGTTGTGTTGGCGGCCGGGGGCTACTTCCTGATCCGTAGCGACTCCCAAGCCCCGATACCCATTGCCGACAAGGCGTCGCCGACCGCACCGAAGACGGCGGCCAAACCGCCTGCCGGCAAGCAACCGGTCACTAACCCCTCGCGTCAGGTGACCACCTCGAAGGATGCCGCAGGGCGAACCAACCTGCCGGTTAACCGTGACCCCAAGGTCGCTACCAAACCGGCGGATCGCCCGCCCGTGGCGACCCCGAAGGAGATTCCCGTGTACAGGGCACCGGTAGTGGAAGCCAAATCTGATCCGCCCACTACGCCGCCGATTACAGTACCTTCCCCAGCGGAACGCACCCCGTTGGCGGAGCGCACTTCGTTGGCGGAGCGATCCCCTGATTCGACGCCCACTACTCCGGTAACCTCGCCCGCAGGCGCTATTCCTAGTTCTGTGCCTGGGGCTGTGACCGCGCGCGAGCCTTATGCGGGGCACACTTCCCGAACACTGATGGCCGGCAATGAGCCGGCCAAATCCGCTCCCACAACGCCCGCCGACTCGGCAGCGCTGCCTTCACCGGCCCCTGTAACGCCGATCGCAGCCACGAAGCCCCAGCCGTCGGGTGCGCCTTCCGAGATCAAACTGGAACCTGGTAAAGCCGCGGTGGATACCCACCGGGTTCAACCGGGTGATTCGTTGGCCTCCCTTGCCCAGACCTATTACGGCAACGCCAAATATGCGAAGTTCCTGGCAGAGTCGAATCCTGGAATCAGCGACCCGGCGAAGCTCTCCCTCGGTGCGACGATCAAGATTCCGCCGCTGCCGCAAGACGTCGACACGCGGATGGCGAACGCTGCTCCGGCGAAGGTACCCGCAGCCGCCGCCACCGGCAAGAAGACGTACAAGGTGAAAACCGGCGATAGCTTCTACAAGATCGCCAAGGAACAGCTCGGAAACGCCGAACGCTGGAAAGAACTGCTGGACCTCAACAAGACCATCGTCCACGGCGACCCGACGCAACTGCAGCCGGGTCAGACGCTGGTTCTGCCGGATTGATTGCCTGACCGCTCAACGCGTCAGACGAGCCGACCGAGAAGGGAGGGTCCGCCGGGCGCCGGTATAGGGGCGTTTTGATTCGCCGCGCCGTGAGTCGCGTAGTTAATTAGGTCGCCCCAAAGCTCACGGTACCGTGCGACAAGGCCGCGACAACGCTCAAAGGCGTTGTCGCTTTTGGGGGCTGACGCGGCGGAAGGGAAACACTGATGAAGGCCGAACCGATCCTTGCCAAACTCAACGAGCTTCGCCACGAGGCCGAGGACGATAAGACGGATATCGAATATCTCGCCCTGCACCACGCCTTCTGTTTCATCTCCTACAAGATGGCCGAGTTTCAGACCTATCTTAACGAAGTGGAGAAGACCGGAGCGAAAAGCTAGTGCGACGACGCAACTAATCCTGGGGGGGGTGGGCGGCATGCCCAAGCGCCGGCTTGGCCATGTGTTCCGGCAGATGTGTTACTGTCCGTGAACAGTTGGCGGCGGGTGGCATAGCTCACGCTCGCGTCCCGGCGCGCCGGGATGCTTACGCTCGCCCATTGCATTTCGTCTTTGGTAATTGGCAATCTGAAATCGGCAATCAGCGATCAGGCTGGCGCTTGGAAGTTCGTCCCGTAAACCTGTTTCACCGCTTCCCCGAAGTCTTCCGGCAGCTCGCCCCCAGGTCCGACGGTCTCCGTTTCTTTCTCGTCGCTGCCGCGCGACTGGGCCTCCGCCCGGCGCTGTTCCGCCAGCACCTTGGACAAGGCGACCAGTTCCTCCGTGGAGACTTCCTTCTCGTTCGTCGCGAGCCATTGGTACATCAGCCCCACCATCATCAAATACGCCCGCCGCTCCCAAAGATCGGGATTACTCTTGGCGAATCGACCAAACGTCCGATTGAGGATCTTCGCTACCGATTCCTGACGCTTTCGATGAGCCTGGACCCTTTCCTGCCAACCATCTTTCGTTTCTCGCGGTGAACTGTTCGTGATCTCCTTTCGGCGTTTCGGCGTTTTCGCATTTCGGCGTTTTCCTTGCGCAATCGGAAATGGCTTCCCGACAGGAAGCGAACCTGCGGGCGGCGTGTCAACAACAGACGTGGACGACGGTCGATTCATGACTCCTCCAGTGCCGGATCGTGGATACACTGGTCGGCCAGCTCCATGCCCGTCGTGGTCAAACGAAACCATCGCCGTCGCCAGGGCGTCAGGCTGGCGTCGGGCTCACTGTCCGTTGACACCCGCTCGATGTAGCCCTTCTCCGTGAGGTAGTGGCAATCGCGTTTGACCTGCTCGAACTCCAGGGTGGGAAACAGCACCAGCAAACTGCGTAGCAATTGGTCCGACTGCAGCGCCGCCGGGTACACTACCTTCAGGGCCACCAGCAACTCAATGCGGATCCGCTTGATCTCTTTCGTGTCTCGACCGTTGGCCATCACGCGCCGTCCTTGCTATCAACCCCGCCCCGCAGGAGCGGAATGATCCCCGTCACCGTCGTCTCCATGCGAACGACCGTCTCGCCCAACTGCTCCAGTTTCCGCCGGGCATACATGCACTCGCGCAGCCATTCCTCTTTGGTGGCGTAATCTCGTTCAAACTCACCGACGGTCCGCCTCAATTCCGTCGTCGATGCCTCCACGGCCTCAAGTCGCCGGACCCATTGTGAATGCCACGACATCTGATGCTCGCGGATCGACCGCAGATAGAAGGTGATGACAGTGAGTGGCACTGCCACCAGCGGCGTCAGCACTGTAAGAAACGTCCCGCCCAATTCCCAAAACGAAGCCAAGGTCATTTCATCGCCGCATCGACGACCGTGCGGATCAATCCCAACAGCATATTGGCCGTATCCACGCGAATCAGGCCGTCCGACAGTTCCCGCCGGAACTGTTGAACGACTTCATGATCGCGCAGCGAGCGTACGCCCGTGGTCCGGGGCTTACTTGCCAGAATCGCGTCGATCGCATCCTTCCGCTTGGGTTGGGGAATGCTCTCCTCCAACCGTTCGAGTAGTGCCATCAAGTTGTCACTGTCTTTCGCCATTCGTCACTCGCTTTCCGCTTTCTTTTTCCTTCGTCTCTTTACGGTGCTCCATCACTTCGCCGAAATATCGCTTCACTTCGTCGTCCAAGGACATCGTGTCGAGGGCCAATCGCCGAAGACCCTGGGCGATCTCCCGCAACGTGGCCACGTTGTCCAACGAGGCCGTATATCGCTCCCAAGCCGCCTGCCGATCGGCGTCGAGGTGTTGCAATGCTTGCCGGAACGCCTCGGCGTGAGCGTTGGTCGCGGCTTCATCCGCAACATCCATCCGCACCCGCTCGATAAAGGCTTGCATGGCCGCGCGTTGGCGCTCCTCGTCGAACCGGGCGAGGTCGGCGTGATACTCGGCGAGGGTTTGGGTCATACTCGCCCCGAGCATCTCCACGGAGTCCGCCGCGGTGAGTTCCACCCTAGCGTTGCCGGCGCAACCACCCGTAACAACATTCAGGACCAGCCACATTGCGGAGGTCATCATCCAAATTCGCGTCGTGCGTCCAGTCATGTACCAAGCCCCATGCCCATACCCTTGCTTGCGGGCACCCTAAGAACGTGAGGGGCGCTCGGTCGCGCGCCCCCTGACCGGCGATCACCCCGTCTTTTCAAAAGCCTTTCGTGGACTTAAAGTTGTGGTTCTGTTCGATCGTCGGCGAATGGACGGCGGTCAAGGATATGATTTCTGTACCAACAACGGAGATTCAACTTATGAAAAAAAGGTTGCCAACGATTGCATTTGGTATGATCGTCGTAGTCGGGTGGATGATAGCTATGGCCCACGACGAGAAGCCGATCGAATGGAACTTCGACAAAGACGCCGTAGGGCAACCGCCCGCGGGCTGGAAGATCGCTTCCCCCAGCCCAGTGGAAGGCAAGAGCGCTTGGACGGTGGTGGCCGATCCGTCGGCGCCGACCCCGCCGAACGTCTTCTCGCTAGCCATGACCGAAGGGACCGATCGCGTCTACAACCTGGCGATGGTCGAGAAGATCGTCGTCATGGACGTGGACCTGTCGGTCAAGCTGAAGGCGAACGGCGGGAAGGACGACCAAGGCGGCGGACTGATCTGGCGCTACAAGGATGAGAAGAACTATTACGTCTGCCGGATCAATCCGCTGGAGGGTAACTATCGAGTCTACAAGGTCGTTGACGGCAAGCGGACGCAGCTCCAATCGGCTGATGTGAACACCGACTCCGGCAAATGGTACACCCTGCGGGTGGTGATGAATGAGTCAAAGATCACTTGCTACCTCGACGGAAAGAAGCTGCTAGAGGCGAGCGATGACACCTTAAAGGACGCCGGGCAGGTGGGGGTGTGGACCAAGGCCGACTCCGCGACCTCGTTCGACAACGTCACGGTCACAACGCTCGCCCCGCACGACCAATGACGGTGCGTCCAAACAACCCAGCGACAAAGGATGCGATAAACCGTAAACCCGGCGGACTCGGCGGGGTTCCGCCGCCCACCGAGACGAACTGGAGACGAAGGGGCTCGAACCCTCGACCTCCGCATTGCGAACGCGGCGCTCTCCCAATTGAGCTACGTCCCCATCAATCCCATGAGAGCATAACGCATCCGCCGTGAGGGTCAAGTTGGGCCGCCCCGAGCCAAACGATCAAAAGTCTCTAACAGAACCGGGAGCGCAAGCGACCGGTCTATCCTTGTCGCGGTCGTGGCGATGGCCCCGCGCTCGCGCTTGGGGTTCTGTTAAACGCTCTAGTCGGATCGACAACAACCATCGGAGGAGGAGGGATTCGAACCCCCGAGACCCTTTCGAGCCTAACGGTTTTCAAAACCGTCGCCTTCGTCCACTCGGCCACTCCTCCCAAACGATGGGCCGTAGTAGGCCCCGGCGTAGATTGTAGCGATCGGTTTCACGCTAATCGAGCGGGTTATTTCCTTTGCGCGTGGACCGCAATCCGTGACAATTTGCCTCCGAAGCAACTGGCGGATGAAATTCACATAAGTGATGCCGAGCAATTCATGGAGAAGACCGGATGGCGATGAAGAACGCATTACGTTTGCCCGTGGTTGCGGCGGGCGCCGAGTACCTGGTCATGGGGCACCTCATGCGGCGAAACATTCTCACGTACAAGGCCCCGACCGGCAACGAGGGCTATGACCTGATTTGCATCCACCCTGATCCGCGACACGCACCGAAGCGCGGCCAGAAGGCTCAGGTTCGGGTGCAAGTCAAGAGCCGATACGCTACCAACTGCGGTCTCGGGTTTCCGCTCAAGGAAGAGAGCATCGCGGCGTTCGACTTCGTGATTGCCGCGTTCCTCAACATCGGTAAGTTCGGCGGACGCAACAATGGATTAGAAGGCGCTTGCAACGTCGAGTTTTACACCCTGCCTGCCGACGTGATTCGGACGCTCCATGAACCATCGAGCACTTGGCAAAAAGTCCGTCTGCGGCGGCTCGGAAATGGCCTGGAACAGTATCGCGACGAAACTGGTTTTGAGTTGATCGCCAAGGCGCTCGGCGTGGACCAGCCGACAAAGGTACGAGAATGACCGCGGATAAACTTTTGCGGTTGGAGCGCGGGTGCCCCACCAATAGAAGTGAACCACCCACCGAAGCGTAGCCGGGGTGCCACTGACGAGGTGTGCCACTGCTCTTGAGCAGTGGTATTCTCTCTTGATGTGAAGACCCGATGGTCGAATCATCGACTCGACATCCTGATCGGTACCGCACCCTTCGCCGACCGAGCGCCCGTCACGTTATTGGGTTGATGCCCGCAGCCGGACACGACAACCTCTCCAAAGCCAAAGCGTCGCCGCCCGGGCCCTACCCATGCGCCGATCGTTCACTCGCTCCCGGTGCTTGTCCCGCCCTGGCAGCGCTGCCCCTCATTCAGTATTCCAAAGGTGCCACCGCATGGCACATCGGAAAAAATGTACTTTCAAAACGAACCCATTTGACAGCCGCAATTGCCAAATCAAAGCAAGGGCGTGCTCCGATAAAGGCGGGATCGGCAGTTGAATCAGCGTGGACCGAACGAACCCGTCAGGACCGCCTTCGCAGTCCCCAGGCCAATAACAGCGCAGGGGGAATGGCGACGCTCACCAGACAAAGACTGAGGGAGATCAACATCCCGTCCTCGAAGCGGTGGAATTTCTCGATCACCACATGGGCAATGGGGTTGAAAGCCGGAACCCGCACCAGGGAAGATGTAGCGACATCCGCGACGGACAAGGCCGCTATCACCGCGACTCCGCCGCACAGGATCGCCCAATTCATGGGAATGAAAAGGTGGGAAATCATGTCCGCTTCCGTTGCCCCATCCGTCCGGGCCTGGGCGGATAAGTCATCCTTGCGGCCAGGGATCACCAACATTCCGATCGCCAGGCCGATCCACCCGAAACGAGCCACATACCCTAGTGCTACAATCGCCCAATGGTCGTAGAGCCAGCCGAACAGCGGGCGATTGTAGGCCGCGACGAGCGATTCCCCGATCAAGGCACCGGGTAGCGCACCGAAGATCACTGCCCATACCACCGGCACACTCGGTAGCCTTATCGCGGCGATTCCCACGCCCATACCGACCGCAACAATTCCGCTCAGGATCGCCACGGCCAATGAACACGTCAGATCGCCGCCGTAAGTCCGTAAAGCCTCCACGATCACGCTCGTAGACGCTAATCTGACGACCAACGTCCCCATCGGCAGGAGCCAAGACACGACGAAAATCGTAAAGACTAGGAGATGAAGCAGCGACGACGGCCTGTCGAGGAGCGGTGCATCCCCAACTTCGTCCCGGTCGCATCGCCGCCATAGTTGAAACACTATGACGAGCACCAAGAGCGTTACCGCGGTGGGGAGGATCGCCGGCCAGACCACGTCGATAAGGCGGCTGGAACTCGTCGCCCACCCCAATAGCTCCGTGGTGTAGACGGTCAGTCCGCAAGCATGGGGAACGCCGTAGTCGGAGAAGAACACGACGAAAAGAATGAGTGCGCTCAAAGCGATGTGGCGAATAAGCGATGGAAGGGCGATGTGGATGAACGCCCGTAAATGCGACGTGGAAAGTAACGCCGCTTCGAACACCGCCCGCCCGCCGCGAGACCATCCGGCGCCGATCACCCAGGCCGGAATCGGCCAGGCCCACAGCGCCCACACCGTGACGCACCGGAGATAGGGATCGAAGTCATGGGGTAGGAGGCGTTCCCATCCGAACGCGAAGACCATCGGCGGGCACAACAGAACGGCTGACAATGACGCGGCGACCAGCGGTTGCCGCGACACCCTTCGCCCTTGCCCGATCAAATACGCGCCGGGAAGTGAAAGAATCAGACAAACGATGGTCGCGACGACCGACAAGGTACCGCTTCGCCCGAGCAATCCCCATTGTCGCCAAGAAAAAGTGAATCCGCCGTCCGGCGGTTGACCCTGCGCGGCACTATCCAAGATCAGAGCAGCCGTCGGCCAGACGAACGCCAAGAGAAAAACCGCCCAACCGGCGACGATGAGTACGGATGTAACGGTGCGGGAAATCACCGGATCAAGATTTCGCGGATGGCGGCGTCGGCGTCATTCATAGCGTCGGCGACGGCGTTAAAGTCGATCACCGATTCCGCCGGCCAAGGGACGTTTAGTTCCGTGCGCAGGGCCTCGCGCACGGGAACAAAACGCGCCTCACTTTGGGCGAGCATACGCTCGACCTCCGCCGACACCAGGAAGTCGACCAGCGATCGCGCCGCCGCCGCGTTCGGCCCATCGTGAATGATCGCCACGGAGCACGGAATGAGCAACGTCCCGCCTCCGCCCATGTCGAGATAGCGCAGGTCCAAGGACTCCGCGCTGAGCGCTCCACTTCGCCGGGCCGCGAAAACGTCATCCGTATCAGTCCAGCCGAACGCTGCGCGCCCGGCGATCACCGCTCGGACCGTAGCGCTGTTGCCGTCGACGACCTGCACGCCGCCGTCGCGTAGGCGGGTGAGGAACGCCTTCGCGCGATCCTTGCCCCAGAACGCAAACATGGCGGCCACATGCCCGCGGGTGGTGCCGAACAGCGGATTGGCGATGGCCGACCGCTTCGCGAAGTCGCCGTCGGCGAGCGCCTCCCATCGCGTCGGCAGTTGTGACTCGGCGGTGCGGCTTGGATCGAAAGCGAGCACCCTGGCGCGGACGGCCAGCGCCGTCCATCGATGCTCGCGGTCCTTGAACCGCGGCGGGATATCCGCGGCCTGCGGCGATTCGTAGGGTTCGAGCAATCCAATCCGCGCAAGCAAAATCGTGTTGAACAATTCGCCCGACCAGAACACGTCGGCGCGTGGCCGACCCGCCTGGGCTTCGCGGATGATCCGCTGCACCAGCCCGGTGGTCTTGCCGGCCTCCGAGTCGTAGATGACCGAGACCTCGACGCCGGTTCGCGCCTTGAACGCATCGAGCACTTGCCGCCCGATGCCTTCATCGACGCTGCAATACACCACCACTTGAGCCGACGCGAGGACGGGCCAGGCAACGCCGATGGCGACCACAACCAAAGCTGCGATGAACCGATTGGATAACGTTCGTGAACCCATCACGGGTACTTCCCCCAATGGCCGGTCGTTTTTACGGTCTCAGTCAACTCCGACATGACGGAGCTTGTTCCAAAACCGCTCTCCAGACACAGATCGAGCTTGTCTGAGCCACCCATGCTGCTATTGTATGTTAAAGGGGCCGTAGCTCATTTGGGAGAGCGCCTGGTTTGCAACCAGGAGGTAGAGGGTTCGATCCCCTTCGGCTCCAGTGCCCCTCGTCAAGGTAGCGATCGGTGTTAGTGTTTATAGCTCGCGCGGATCATGGGATCCGTGATCGGATAGCCTGGAACCAGGAAGGCGTCGTCGTTTCGAGTGGTCGATTCGGTGCCGCGGTAACGGCGTACGTCGCCGATGGTCCACAGGTTGTCGCGTGTGGCGTCGTAGATGGGCGAGCGGACGAACTGGACGGTGCCGTTGAGGGTCAGCACCGACTGGCCGCGACCGCCGTGGGCGGCGGAGTTCGTACAACTCGGATCGACGGCGTCGTTGAACCTAGCCCCGACAAACAGTGGGTTGGCGTCGCTGATGTAGGCAATGGCTACCGGCGGTCTCAAGTTGGGCGAGGCGCCGGCCAGGTTCAGCGAATCGTAACTGATGTTGCGAGCGGCGCCGAAATCATCATGAGCGGCGACCTGATCGGTAGGCATCGCCTCCGCGATAGAACTCCCCGGGCAGATGAAATCCTTGGGTTTGGGTCCGTAATTCAGTTTGACGAGCAAATACGGATGTCTGCTGTTGGAAGCATAAGGCGCGCCGCCCTCACCGCCCGGCAACCACGAAGCTGCCGCAACGCCTCCCGCGAAGGGGAGGGAATCGCCGAAGGCTTGCTGATAGGCACTGGCCCCTTGGAATATCGAACTGAGGTTGTTGGCACAGAGGGCCCGCTGAGAACGGCCGCGAAGCTCGGATACTCCGGGAACGGCTACGCCTACGAGAAGGAGTATGCACGCGGCCACGGCGATTAACTCGCGCATGTGCAGGAACGGCGAACGCGATCGGTCGCGGGAATTAGTAGGAAACGGAATCGGCAGCAAGGGATCGGTGGATCGAGCGATATAGGCGAGCACGTTTTCGGCGAGACTAGCCGGAACAGGTCCGGGACGAGCGTGGTCGAGCGGTTGAAGGACCCGCCCAAGGCGGTCGCTTATGCCGCGAAGGTCCGCGTCGCGGCGCAACTCGGCCTCAATCCATGAGCAATCCTCGTCCGTCAAACGATCCAAGTGAAAGTCGAGGAGCAACTCCTCCGAAACTTGCTTTTTATGCTCCATCGAATCCGTTCCCCAATCCGACCCTCGTCAGCCCAAACGCCCTTGAGCGTTTGAGCGAGCTGGATCACCACGCTATGTCGTTCGTTTGGCGCTCTCCACCACGGCCTCGCGATACGCCTCGCCGAAAGCCACCACCGCGGCGTGCAGCCGGCTCTTCACCGTCCCCAGCGGAATGTCCACGATCTCGCCGATGTCCTTGTAGGGGAACCGATGATAATAGGCGAGTACCAACACCTCGCGCAGTTTTTCGGGCATAGCCTCCAGAACTGTTCTCACCACCCGCCGCTTCTCGTCTATTAATAACTCCTCATCCGGGGCGGCGATGTCACTGGCGAGTAGATGAATGAACCGCCGTCCGGTGTCGCCCTCTTCGCCTAAATGGGCGTCAAAGGGCACCTCATGTCGGCGGCTGCGCCGCCGTAAATAGTCGCGGGCCTTGTTGGCTGCGATCGTAAACAGCCAGGGTTTGAACCGCCGGGTCGGATCGAACGTCGCCGCGGAGGTGTGGACCTGGAGCAACGACTCCTGAACCACGTCCTCAGCCGCGACGGAGTCGCCCGTGAAGCGCAGAACAAACTGAAAGAGTTCCTGCGCATGACGCCGGACCAGTAATTCGAAGCTACCGGGCTTGCCCCGAAGGTAGTCCTGCAGGAGCTTCTCGTCCGTCGGCGTATCCACCGCCCTATTGTATGCTTACGCCCCGGCAGGGCCTATGGTTCACGGATTTTCGCCCAACGGGTTCGATCGTCCAGTATTCACCGCGATTATTGGTCGGCTGAGAGGAGTCGTTGCAGTGTTTCTCGGGTTGGTATGCCGGTCACAGAGCTTTGTGGACGGCGTGATGTCCTATTTCGGCGTTTCGGCGTTTGGACTTTTCGGCGGTTGCATTTCTTCGAGCTTGGCGCGCCATTCGGCGGCCTTTGCGGCGTATCCATTCCCCGGCTCGGCGGCATCCCAGGTTCTACCAAGAGTTTGAGGATATACCGGCGTATCGCTCGATTTGACGTTCGTGGACCGCTAGGATAGGGTAAAGACCGTTGGGTTCGAGGGAGTGCGTGCGATGTCGGTGAGCGTTGACAGTTTGCTCCAGCAGTTCCAGGCCTTGTCCGTGGAGCAGCAGATCAAAGTCGCCGAAGCCATAGACCGGCTGACCTGGGCGAAACGATGGGTGGCTGTTTGTGAACGCATCACGGCACGTCGTCGGAATCTCCCACCGCTCAGTGACGAACAGATTGATCAATCGGTCCAAGCGGTCCGACGGGAGAAGCCGCTATCCGCGCGGTCCTTGACACCTCCGTCTTGATCAGCGGGCTGATCAAGGGCTGGTGGCGTACGATCGGCGATGCCGTCGAATCCGAACAACTCGTCTTGGTCACCTCGCCGCAACTGATCGACGAGTTTCTCGATGTTGTCTCGCGCCCATCCAAACAAAGCTTGCTCGATCCCGCGGATGCCGCGGAGGTTGCGAATCTCTTGCGACGGGCCACCGTGGTCGTGCCGCAAATCGATGTCACAGTTTGCCGAGATCCCAACGATAATTTTCTGCTGGCATTGGCCTTGGCGGCACAGGCCGACGTGCTCGTAACGCGCGACGAAGACCTTTTGACGCTTCGATCCTACGGCCAAACGGAGATCATCCACGTCGCCGAGTTCTTTCACAGGCTTTCAAGTCCAAGGTAATACGGTTCCCAGTATTTATCCGCGCGTCGCCATCGTTCGTTCCGGTAGGGACGGCGCGAGACTATCCCAGCATTTCAATGCTGGGAAGCAAATCAATGCCGAATCCGAAGTGCCGTAGGCACGATTGACGGAATTGTGCCACTGCTCTTGAGCAGTGCGGCCGAGATCGAGATGATCATACCACTGCTCAAGAGCAGTGGCACACCTCACGAACTCGTCCGTCCCACCACTGCGCAATCTCCGAGGGCCGCAGGAACGTTGAGCGGGTTCGACCCGCCATCGACAGACAGGCCCACGGGTTCCGGCCGATTCTTCATCCGGGCAAGGTCGTCTTCGGTCGCTCCATCGCGTCGAGGAGTTGGCGCATGGCGTCAAGGTACCGTACGAGCGCGCTTCGTCCCTTAGGCGTCAGGCGATAGGTCGTCCGTGGCCGCCTGCGGACAAACGCCTTCCGGCCGGCGATGTAACCCTCGTTTTCGAGCGTCTGCAAGTGCATTCCCAGGGCGCCGTCGGACACGTTTAGGCGTTTCTTCAGCGTCGTGAAGTTATGCGGCCCGTCCATCTGCAAGGCGGTGAGTATCCCCAAGCGAATGGGACCGTGAACCGTAGTATCCAGCTCGTTGAAGTCAATCGGCGGCATCGATGGCGACCATGTGTTTCAGATGATGGGCCATCAGCGCCGCGGTCGCCAGACCGGCGATCATGAAGGTCGCACCGACTACAACCCAGAGCGAAACCGGGCAGAACGGTATGACCAGACCGCACACCATGAGCGGCACGGCGACTCCCAGGTCGGGGAGGCGGTTGCGGTCGCGCAAAACGGGGATGAGCATGGCCAGCCCAAACACAAACATTCCCGCGCTGCCCGCGATGGTCGTGGAGATGCCCAGTTTCCCCGCCCAGAGGCGGTAAACGAGCGCCAGCGCAGCGACCACGAACATGCCCACGATTTCCGAAGTGTACTCGCGGCGCCGCATGGGCGACCGTCCCGAACTGCGCCGGTACTTGGTTCGCATCCATGTGACGTAACCTACACCGACCAGGATGAGAGGAACGGTTCCCCACTGCGCCGGCAAGCCGGTGGGCAGCAAAGCCCAGACCAGCGCCGCCGCGCCGCCCGCGGCCACCGCGAGATGCGCCCGTACGTCCTCGCGGCCGAAAGGAGGCTCCAAGCCCGCGGCTTGCCGAATAGCGCCCAAATCCGCCCTCAACCGTTCAACGTCGCTCTCCGTCGCACTTGGTTCCTTCCGGGAATCAGTTTGCATCGTAGTAACTCCTTGTTCAAGATTACTCTTGATATTAGAGTATACACGATGCCGATCGCCCGGTCAAGCCAACTCGGACGACCGACGGGGCCTTTCCATTCTCGGCGTCCGTCGCCATTGGGTGCCACTGGTGGCTCGTCCACCAGTGGTTTTCCGTGGTTGTCATCGAGAATTGAAAGGCCCTGGGACGACCGATGCGCCATGCGATCCGGCGGGTGAGTTGTTGTGCAAATGCACAATCCCCCCCACCGATCGCTCCGGCCAGCTCTACGCGGCGAGCGCCTGTCAAGTTGTTAGAATAGGAGAAGGTGCGCGCACCACAAGAAAAGTGGTGAATGCGAGAAAAACGCTGGATTTCCAAACGAACCCACCGCAAAATCGCTAACTCCTTGCGGCGACGAGAGTTGTGAATATGTGCCTATTTCGGTAAAGCCAAACCAAAGCCACCCGCGTTCGCCTGCCGCCGTCCGAAATGGCTGGCTTGCATCGGTAGGGATACCCTAACATTTTTCTAACATTGGGCTTGCGGGCGGGTCGATGATGGGGTAGATTGCCACGATGTCTTTGTTGGTAACGGGCAGCATAGCGATCGACACGGTGGCCTCACCCTACGGGCGGGCGGAGAACGTCCTGGGTGGGTCGGCGGTGTACTTTTCCTTTGCGGCCTCCCAGTACGTGCCGGTGCGGCTGGTCGGGGTCGTCGGTGAGGATTTCCCCGAGAGCTTCCGGAGAACGTTGGCGTCGCGGGACATCGACCTTCGCGGGCTGGAGGTTCGCAAGGGGAGTAAGACCTTCCGCTGGTCGGGCCGCTTTGAAGGGGCGATGAACGAGGCCGAGACGGTGGAGGTGGACCTCAACGTCCTCGCCGAACGCGGGCCGAAGGTGCCCGAGGTCTTCGCCGACAGTCAAACCGTCTTCCTCGCCAATACGCACCCCACCCTGCAACGCGACTTGCTGTCGCAACTGCGTTCTCCGAAGTTGATCGTGTGCGATACGATGAACCTCTGGATCACCACGGAGCGTGACTCATTGGTCGAGACGCTGCGAGTGGTGACGGGCGTGATCGTTAATGACGGCGAGGCCCGGCAGCTTACCGGGCGAATGAACCTGATGGAGGCGGGTGAGTCGATCTTGGCGATGGGGCCTAAGTTCGTCATCATCAAAAAGGGAGAACATGGAGCCTTGCTGCTGACGCCCGACGGGCCGGCGGCCGTGCCCGCATTTCCCATGAAAACCGTTCACGACCCGACCGGCGCGGGCGATAGTTTTGCGGGCGGTTGTCTGGGCTACCTTAGCGCGCAGGGCCGGACCGATTTCGATACGTTGCGGCACGCCCTGGTCCGCGGCACGGTGGCGGCGTCGTTTGTCATTGAGGATTTTTCCGTCCGCCGCGTGGAAAAGCTGACCCGCACGGAAATAGATCAGCGGGTCAAGCAGTTCGTGCGGATGTTAAGGTTCGAGTAGTCGAGGCGGAGTAGAATCGAACGGCATGCGGCTATTCGTGGCGATTGAACTGACGGCTGAGATGCGCGATGCACTACACGAGGTCCAAAAGGCATTGGGCCGGGCTGCGGACGGTGTTCGTTGGGTCCGGCTTGAACAGTTGCACCTGACCGTCAAGTTCCTGGGAGAGACGCCGGACGGTGAGGCGACGCGAGTGGCCGAGGCGGTGGCGCGAAGCGCGGCGCGGTCAAGGCCCTTTGAGATGCAGTTGACCGAATGCGGTTGTTTCCCGCCGCACGGGCCGGTGCGGATCGTCTGGGTGGGTACGCACGATCCGTCGGGGGCCTTGCAAGAGTGCGTGAACGCCGTCGAGGAAGAGTTGGAAGGAGTCGGTTTTCCCAGGGAATCAAGGCCTTTTTCGGCGCACCTGACCATCGGTCGGGCGAAGGAAGGCCGATCGGCGGGCGAAGTGCGATCGGCGGTGGAGGGCGGGAAGGTCAAACCCGTCCGCCAATCGGTGAGTGAGTTGACCCTGATGTCGTCGGTGTTGTCGCCGAAAGGACCGGCGTATAGCGTGGTGACGAGAGCGAAACTGAGCGGAAGCTCGTAGGCAAGAGTGCACTGCTCAAAGAGCAGTGGCACACCGTGGAGGTGCTGAATGAGAGTCGTGATGGAGGACAACGTAAGCATTAAGCGAGAAGAGGCCTTGGGTCGGGCCTTGCAGCAGATTGAAAAGGCCTACGGCAAGGGCGCGATCATGCAGCTCGACAAGATGGACGCGGATTTCGACGGCATCTCCACCGGGGCGCTGTCGTTGGATCTCGCCCTCGGCGGGCATGGGCTGCCGCGAGGTCGAATCGTCGAGTTGTTCGGGCCGGAATCGTCCGGCAAGACGACCCTGGCCTTGCACGTCGCCGCCGTGGCCCAGCGCGAAGGCGGGGTGGCCGCCATCATCGACGTCGAGCACGCCCTCAGCCCGGTCTGGGCCAAAAAATGCGGCATCAACCTTGAAAAGCTGCTGGTCAGCCAGCCGGAAGCGGGCGAGGAAGCGCTGGAAATCACGGAGATGCTCGTCCGCAGCGGTTCCTTGGACGTCATCATCATCGACTCCGTCGCGGCCCTCATCCCCCGTGCGGAGATCGAGGGGTCGATGGGTGACGCGCATGTGGCACTCCAGGCCCGGCTGATGAGCCAGGCGCTGCGCAAGCTCACCGCCGCCATCGGCAAAAGCCGCACCATCGTCATCTTCATCAACCAGCTCCGCATGAAGATCGGGGTCATGTTCGGCAACCCGGAAACGACGCCCGGCGGGCGGGCGCTGAAGTTTTACGCCTCCGTGCGTCTCGATATCCGCCGCATCTCCTCGATCAAAGAGGGTGAGGCCGTGACCGGCAACCACGTCAAGGTCAAGGTGGTCAAGAACAAAGTCGCCGCCCCCTTCCGCGAGGCCGAGTTCGACATCATGTTCGACAGCGGCATCAGCTCCGAGGGGGACCTGCTCGACCTCGCCGTCGCCGACAACGTGATTAACAAGAGCGGTGCGTGGCTGGGCTACAAAGACGTTCGCCTCGGGCAAGGGCGGGAGAACGTCAAGCAATTCCTTCGCGACAACCCCGACTTGTTCGAAGAAATTCGCGCCGCGGTCATCGTCAAGCGAACACCGCCGCCCAAGCCCGCCGCGGGTGTGGAGTCGGAAATGAAGTCTTCGGCCAAGGAACCGATCGCCAAACGAAAACGGGCGTAGAAGGTAAGATCACTCGTCTTCTTCCGAACCGCGACAGGGATGGAGCGGTCTGGTTCAGCACCGCCCGCTGCCCCCAAGGCGTACAGGCAGCGATTTGTAAGGGGAAGCGTGGGACCGTACAATGGCTGAAACAAACGGAGAACAAACCCCATGACGATCATCAACGGACATTACGACGGCAAGTGCGTGGTGCTGGACGAACCGCTACCGCCCTGTATCGACCCCGACACGCCGGTAAGGATTTCCTTCGGGGACGGACAGGCCCGGGAGGTGCTTGCTGAACTCGCGAAGCCGCCCCGCATTGGAGGTCTGCCGCGTGATTTCTCGGAGCAACACGAACACTACGTCAAGGGCACGCCGCGCAAATGATGACGAACTTCATAAACGTGCCACGGCATGGCAGAGGATCCTTACCGAATCACGAACGGAAAGGAAAAAATGATCGTCGAGTACATTAACGCAGCGCTGGCAAGAGCAGCCTACGAGAAGATCGAAGACGTGGCGAATCCCTACTACGGGCAAGTGCCTGTTCTCAAGGGGGTGTGGGCGACGGGAAAAACGCTCGAAGAGTGTCGCGGTCACTTAGCGGAAGTGATCGAAGGCTGGCTAATCGTGCGCCTCAGAAAAGGACTTACTATTCCGCCGATCGGCAAGCACCAGGTCAAGGCCGCGAGGGCTCTTCGCTTTGGGACGTAAACTGACGCCGATTTCGTGGAGGGAGTTCGTCAGGCGACTAAGACGGCTTGGTTTTGAAGGCCCGTACCAGGGAGGTAAACATCCCTACATGGTTCGAGGTGATCTTGTGCTGACCATTCCCAACCCGCATCCGGGCGACATCGGCGTCGAACTGCTCAAACGGGTTCTCAAACAGGGTTCGATCGCTCAGAAGGAGTGGCTGGCGGCGGAATGAGTCCGCCTTGACGCAATGGAAAGGAGTCGGGAATGAAGTCTTCCGCCAAGGAACCGATAGCCAAACGAAAACGGGCGTAGTAGGCAAGATCACTGCGACTTCTTCCGGGCCGCAGACGCCGGCCTACGCGGAGCTTTCGCACGGGCGCTTTCGGGCGGACCACCATAACCATGCGGTGACCAAGAGAAAGGGAAAGACCGAGCATCCGTGCCACCAATTGGCACTCAGTCCCCAGCGCGCCAAGCCCTCGAAGTTGCTCCACAGCCAAGGGACGAAGTGCATCGGGCCGACGATTTCTTCCATCGCCGATTCGGGATTGACCCACCGAGGATCGCTCCACCACCAGGAGATGACCGCGGTCACGCCGACCAGGGCGATGCCCATCAGGCCGTTGCCCGCGACGAGGCCCGAGGCCGTCAACATGCCGGGGTCGTCCTCGCTTTTCTCCCGCCTCCGCCATTCGATGAGCCAGCGCACGATGCCGCCGATCATAATCGGCGTGGTGAGTGACAGCGGTAGATAGAACCCCACGGCGAAAGGCAAAGATGGAATGTGCAACAATTCCAAAACCACTGCGACGGCGGCCCCGATGACGATCAACTCCCAGGGGAGGTTTCCGTCGAGCACGCCGTCGACGAGGATGCGCATGATGTTGGCCTGGGGCGCGGGCAGGGGGTGGGGATGATCGGGCGAGGGCGTGAATCCCTGGTTCTTGGCGAGTAGCAGGATCACCCCCGCGATGACGGCGACTGAGGTCAACACCCCGAGGATTTCGCCGATCTGCTGCTTCCACGGGGTCGCTCGGACCAGGAACCCGGTCTTGAGGTCTTGGGAGATATCGCCCGCGATGCAGATGGCGCTGCAAACGATGGCCCCGACAGACAAACATGCGACCTTCACGCCCATCGGATCGACACCGTCACCGGCTGCGAAATAGCGAAACGCCAGGCAGGTTCCGAGCAGGGCCGCGATGGTCATGCCCGAGGCGGGGTTGGAGGACGCCCCCACAAACCCCACGATCCGCGACGCGACGGTTACGAAGAAGAAGCCGAACACCAATACGGCGACGGCCCCGACGTGGTTCAAGCGTATTTCCGGCAGCTTCCACATGGCGTAGCCGAGTCCGGCGAGGATCAAGAACAGCAGAGGAAGCGGCAGGTCGCGGTCGGTTCGTTCTCCCGTTCGTTTCTCAAGACGAAGTAAACCGACGAATACGTGCCGGAATGAAGAAACGATCGTCGGCACGCTCTTGAGCAGCGATAGTAGTCCGGCGGCCGCAACGGCGCCCGCCCCGATGTATTTGACGTATTTGGCGTGGATTTCGCTCGGGGTCATCGTCCCGATGAGCCGGTCGGTGGAGGGAAAGACAGCGGATATACCGTTCGCGCCGAAGAAACCGATCGCGGGGATCAAAACAAACCAAGCGAGGCACGCCCCGGCGAGCATGACTGCCGCGATCCGCGCCCCAAGGATGTAGCCGACGCCGAGCAGCGCAGGCTCCACCGCGAGCGAACCTTGGGTCTTGATAAGTTTCGGGACGGGCGTCACCGCGTACTCCGGCCAGAATCCCAACCCGGTGAGAAGTCGAAAGACCCCGCCTACTACCGCGCCGCGAATCACGCACACGGCCCCAATGCCGCCGCGCTCTCCGCTCTTGAGGACGTCGGCGCACGCCACTCCCTCCGGGTAGGGCAACACGCCGTGCTCTTTGACGATCAGCACTCGCCGGAGCGGAACCATGAAGCAAACGCCGAGGAGTCCGCCGATCGCGCCCCAGAGGACCATCTCGGTAATCGTCGGGTCGTAGCCGAGGATGAACAGGGCGGGAATGGTGAAGATCATACCGGCGGCCAAGCTCTGCCCCGCAGAGCCGATCGTTTGCACCATGTTGCTCTCGAGTAGCGAGTGCGGACGAGACAGCGCCCGCATGACCAGCAAGGACATGACGGCGGCGGGAATGGAGGCGTTGACGGTCATGCCGACCTTCAGGCCGACGTAGGCATTGGCGGCGGCGAGCGCGGCCCCGACCGTGACGCCCAGGAAAACTGCCAGCCACGATAACTCGCGCATGGGGATTCGCCGAAATTCAGGTCAAGCCGAGTGCCTTTGACAACTATAGTCGGTAGGAGAAATTCCGGAAAAAGACTACTTGACGGGGGCTTGCGTTGTTCCCTGGTTGGAGGTAGATTACGGGCAATGAAAAGGATGGAAGTTGGGTTTGGTTGGATGTAAGTCTTGATGTGGTAAGGTGTTAGCGTCCGTGGCGATTGCACGACGGATGGCGTGGAACGGTGTTGTACGATGACGATGACGGCTGAAGCGAAGACGGGGATCATTCAGAATTACCGTGTACACGATCGGGACACGGGGTCGCCGGAGATTCAGATCGCGCTGTTAACCAGCCGCATCCTAGAGCTTACCGAGCACCTGAAAGACAACAAAAAGGACCATGCGGCCCGTCGGGGGTTGCTCAAGATGGTCGGTCGCCGGGCGAGCTTACTCAAGTACCTCACGCAGACCGATCGGTCGCGCTACAAGGACATCATCACCAACCTGGGCCTACGCAAGTAACGAGACGTTCGCGTCTCGAGGGCTGGACTGCTCCCCGCGTCCATGAATGCTCTACCTACCCTGCTTCCTATTCGAGATTTGATCCTGAAACTTGATTTGTTGGGTACCGCGCATTGGGCTCGGTACGAATTGTTGGTGTGTTGGAACTAGAGACAGTTGAATTGACTATGGAACATCAGTTTGTAGAGCGAATGATCGCCGGCCGTAAACTTCGGATCGAGACCGGCAAAATGGCGAAACAAGCGGCGGGGGCCGTCGTGGTTACCTATGCCGATACGGTGGTGCTGGCCGCAGTGATCACCGGACCGCCGCGGGAGGGTGTGGACTTTTTCCCGTTGACCGTGGACTACCGCGAGAAAACGTACGCCGCGGGGAAGTTCCCCGGCGGGTTTTTCAAGCGCGAGGCGCGTCCCACGCAGAAGGAAATTCTAACCATGCGGATGATCGACCGTCCGCTACGGCCCATGTTCCCAACCGGTTATGTGGACGAAGTGCTCATCCAGGCGATGGTGCTGGCCACCGACCAGGAGAACGAGCCGGACATCCTCGCCATGCTTGGAGCGTCTGCGGCACTGAGTGTGTCGCAGCTCCCCTTCGAGGGACCAAGCGCCGCGTGCCGCGTCGCGTACGTCGAAGGAGAATACGTCATCAACCCCACGCTCAAGCAATTGGAATTCGCGACCATGGAAATGGTCCTGGCCGGCCATAAGGACGCGCTGAACATGATCGAGGTCGGGGCGATGGAGGTTTCCGAGCAAGTCGTGTCCGACGGGATTGCCTTCGGCCAAAAGACGATCGTCGAGTTGTGCGGGATGATTCAAGAGCTTCAAAACAAGGCCGGTAAGCCAAAAGAGTGGACCCCGCCTCCGCCAACCACCGAGCTGGAGAAGGAGCTTCGATCGAAATATGCCGACGCTCTCCGCGCCGCGCGTTCTACCGCCGGCAAGCAGGACCGCTACAAAGCAGTGAACGACGTTTATAAGGCCGCCAAGGCCAATTACGCTCCTGCAGATTTGACCAAGCCTCCAAAGTACACCTGGAACCAGGTAAAAGAACTGCTCGATCACCTGGAAGGCGAAATCCTAACGGACATGGTGCTTCGCAACGGCAAGCGCTCCGACGGTCGCGGACCGCGGGACATTCGTCCGATTGTCTCCGAGGTCGGCGTGCTGCCGCGCGTACACGGCTCCGCTCTCTTCCAACGTGGGGAAACGCAAGCGCTCTGTGTGGTTACGCTTGGCACCGGTCGCGACGAACAGATCGTCGATGGATTGACTGAGGAATACAGCAAGAAATTCATGCTCCATTACAACTTCCCGCCGTTGTGCACGGGCGAGGTCAAGCGGGTCGGCTTTACCAGCCGCCGCGAGATCGGGCACGGCAATCTGGCCGAGAAATCACTCCAGGCCGTGCTTCCCACGGCGGAGAAATTCCCCTACACGATTAGATTGGTCTCGGAGATCATGGAATCCAACGGGTCCAGTTCTATGGCTTCGGTTTGTGCCGGGTGCCTGGCCCTCATGGACGCCGGTGTACCGATCAAACAGCCGGTGGCCGGCATTTCCGTCGGAATGTTCGAAAAGGGCGGTAAGCGGCAACTGGTGGTGGATATCCTCGGCGAAGAAGATCACTTCGGGGAAATGGACTTCAAGGTGGCGGGCACGCAACGTGGCATAACCGCGGTCCAATTGGACCTGAAAGGGCGAGGATTGCCCCAGGAAGTAATCCTCGAGACCCTGGCCCTCGCCAAAGAGGCCCGGTTGGACATCCTCCGGCAGATGTTGACCGCCCTCGCAACGCCGCGTGCGAACACCAGCGAGTACGCCCCGCGAATCCTGACCATCAAGGTCAATCCGGAGAAAATCGGCAAGATCATTGGGCCGGGCGGTAAGTTCATCAAGTCCATTGAAGCCGAAACCGGTGCCAAGGTGGAGATTGAGGACGACGGTTCCGTGCTCATTGCCTGCATCGACATGAAAGGGGCCCAACGTGCTCTGGAAATGGTCGAATCCGTCACTGCAGAGGTGAAAGTCGGCAAGATTTACACCGGCCGGGTTAGCAGCATTAAGGATTTCGGGGCCTTTATTGAGGTGACACCGGGTCAGGACGGACTGTGTCACATCAGCGAGCTGGACACGGAATACGTGAAATCGGCGGATCAGGTGGTCAAGATCGGCGACAGTGTGCGGGTAAAAGTTCTCTCCATCGATGACCAAGGACGCATTAAGCTGTCGCGTAAGGCGGCGGTCTTGGAGGAAGCTGCGGCGGCAAAGTCGAATTAGGTTTTGCCTGAAAAACTCCTCTCCCCAGAAGGGGAGAGGCTGGTTGAGGGGTGATATCCGTGATTCTACCCTCACCCCGACCCCCTCCATGGGAGGGAGAGGGAGCAGTAAGACGGTCGGCGAAGCGTCGGCTTGTGCTTCCTTCAGGAAGCGCCGGCCAATCAGTTCTGAAACGCTTCATAGTCCCGTCGATTCAAAGTGCATGAGTGAGCCTTCCCTATCGGGTCAAGGAGGTTGTCATGCCGAGCGGTATGGTGAAATGGTTTGACGTGAGAAAGGGATTCGGCTTCATTGCCGGGCCCAAGGACGGCAATGACGTTTTCGTCCATTTCAGTTCCATCGAGGGCGAGGGTTTCAAGAGCCTCAAGGAGGGCGAAACGGTGGAATACGAACTGACGGACTCTGCCAAGGGGCCTCAGGCCTGTAATGTTCGCCGAGTGGGACAAGGTCCGCCCTCGGAATCACCGGCGACGTAGTAAGTTGAGACGCAGATGCGAGCCGCGGGCTTCAGCCCGCGCGGTGGCTCCGTGCAGACTAAGAGCCTATCTCAAAGACATAGTGTGGCACGGGCTTCCAGCCCGTGAAAACGCCGGCAAGATGCCTGTGCCACACAATCCTGGGATAGGCACTAAAGCACGCGGCTCGCTCCAACGAATCTTTGGCGGAGTCGACCGCGATCTCCATGTCCACGCCCGATGATCTTTCGAATCGCCCTGCGTCTGCGGACCCGCGCCGCGCGGTAATCGAGCTTGCCGAGTTGGCGGGGGGGCTGGCCCACGAGCTGCGCAATCCACTCTCCACCATCATGATTAATCTGAAGCTGCTGGCCGAGGACCTTCAAGACCTCGACGCTCACCCCCGCGATGTCCGCCGCCGCGCCGTGCTGAAAGTGGACGTTTTGCGCCGGGAGGCCGAACGACTGCAATCGCTTTTTGACGAATTCCTGAATCTCACCGGGCCGTATGCTTTGCACCGCCAAGACGTCGACCTTAACCTCGTCGTCGCCCGTTTGGTGGAGTTCTGTGAACCGTTATTGAGCACCCACAACATTCGCGTCACCGTCGACGCGGCCTATGATCCTCCGCACTGTCCCGTGGATGAAAAGCTGCTCCGTCAGGCGCTGCTCAACATCGTCATCAATGCCCAGCAAGCCATGCCCGATGGCGGCGAACTGCGAATTTCCACCGGCATGGACGGCGATGGCGCGTATCTTTCCGTTGCCGACACCGGGGTGGGCATTCCTAATCAATACCATGACCGCGTTTTTCGACCTTTTTTTTCCACCAAATCCGGCGGGACGGGACTGGGACTGTCCATTACGCAACGGATCATTCATGAGCATGACGGGACGTTGACCTTCCATAGCGAAGTGGGAAAGGGAACAACGTTCACCATCCGTCTGCCGCTTAAGTGAGAGCGTGTTTAAGAACCCCCTCTCCCTTCAAGGGAGAGGCCTGGGGTGAGGGTGAGCCATCCAAGTAACCGCGGATTTTCCCCCTCACCCAACCCTCTCCCCCCAAGGGGGATTGGGGTATTGAGAACTTTTTCGACCTGTACCAATCTTTGGCGGATACATGGACTCTATGCGATAATTCCGGTGAGGATCCCTTGTTTGTCGCCCGAGGTCGCAAGGGGCGCGAAGCCGCGGTCTTCGACGTGAGAAAATATGCAACCATCAAGCAGCAAGCCGCCCATGAATCGTAGCCAAGCGGACGCCGAATTCCTGCAACAGCGTCTTGAGGCCATCTGCCGCGGCCTCAAGGAAGGCATCCGCCGCGAAGTCGCCCGCCGGAGGAGACTCGGTCTGCCCATCTATGTGGCCGAAAACGGAACCGTGGTGAATCGCCAGACGAGCAGCCCACAGGCTATCTCTGCGCCCGACGTTTCGCCGGATGGGGTCGGACCTCACGCGGCAGACTAAGCACTGCTCAAGAGCAGTGCCACACTGTGGCATTCAGCAGTACCACGCCGCCGAGGGTTGCGTCCCGGCGCACTTCGGGACGCTACCACGAAACACATCCCCCCCCCAAGAATACCCCCCCTTGGCAAGGAGGATGGTTCGTCAGTGTCCCTTACCGACGCCTTCGCGCTGGAGACATTCCGCGAACTCTTCACGCTGTCTGAGCAACTCCGGCGGGAGGGTCTTGTACATGTAGTCGAAGCAGTCGAGGGGGCTTACGTCGCGCATGGCCTCGTAACGCTCGACGGCGGCAGCGACTTCTTTCTGCACGTCGGCTTCGATTTCGTCGATCAGTTTTTTGTTCAGAATCTTGCGCCCGACGAGGTACTTCTGGTAGCGGGGGATGGGGTCGAGCTTTTCCCACTTCTTCACTTCATCGTCCGAGCGGTACTTGGTGGGATCGTCGGCGGTGGTGTGGACGCTGAGTCTATAGGTGACGGCCTCGATAAGCGTTGGGCCGCCGCCTTTCTTGGCCTTGTCGACGGCTTCCTTGGTGCCGACGTAGACGGAGAGCGGATCGTTTCCATCGAGCTGCAACCCGTCAAACCCGTAGGCGAGTGCTTTTTGGGCGATGGTCTCGGAGGCGGTTTGCATCTTCCGCGGGACGGAGATGGCCCATTGGTTGTTTTGGATGAGGAAAATAATCGGCAGGTTGTACACCCCGGCGAAGTTCATCGACTCATGGAAGTCGCCCTCGCTGGTTCCGCCATCGCCGCAGTAGCACAAGACGGCGTGGTTGTCGCCGCGGATTTTCATGGCCCAGGCGATGCCCATGGCATGTGGACACTGGCTGGCGATGGGGACGGCGATGGGGAGGTCGTGCGAACCTTCGGGCGGGCAACACCCTTCTTCGTAGCCGCCCCAGTACTGAATGATCCGTTCGAGCGGCCAGCCGCGATGGTAGAAGGAACCCGGCTCGCGGAAAGTGTGGACGACCCAGTCGTCCTTGTCCATAACGATCGTGGAGGCACAATGGGCGGCCTCCTGGCCTCGACAGGGGCCGTAGGTGCCGATCCGGCCCTGACGCTGCAAGTTGATGCAACGCTCGTCGAGGCGTCGTGCCACGAGCATGAGGCGATAAAGGTAGATCGAGCGGTCGCTATCGAGCTTGGGGTCGAGCTTTTCGTCAACCTTCCCGGAACCGTCCAGGATGGAAAGATAATCGACTTTGGTCTTAATCTTGATCGACGTTCGTGGCACTTTGGATCCTTTCGTTCCGCCATTTCGCATCCGAAGCGACTGCACGGATAGAGCGCTAGCCAAACCACTCACGGGTGGTTTGGCTGACGCCAACGGCGGCGGCATTGTAACGGGTGCCCGGCGTTTGTGTACCCGACCGGAAGTACAATGAAAAAGAAAAGTGGGTAGCCTTGTGCGGGCAAACCTAAGCCGTCTCGCTCATCGGACAGTGTCGAGCTGCCTTCACGATCAATTTGCGAAGCGACGCCGCGACATCTACCCCGGCGGTGGCGGCGGCAGGCTTGGCCACGCAGACGATATCCAGCCCGCCTGGCAGGTCGGCTTTGCTCCTGCGAAACGCCTCACGGATACGTCTTTTGACATTGTGCCGTTTTACGGAGTTTCCCAGACGCTTGCTGACGCTGATCCCGATTCGAGAGAAGGTCAGGTAGTTTCTCACCGTATAAACCACGAGCACCGCGTCGGCGGCCTTGCACTTGCCGCCGAGTACGCGGGCGAAGTCCCGGCGTAGGCGGAGGTGTTCGCGTCGCAGGAATCGCATATCGAAAGGCATTTGCTCCCTCAAATCGTGAGGGACGCAGCATAGGATTGAAGCGGATCGGGGTCAAAACTCTTCGATGCTCAACCCGCGCGCACCCGTTCTCTGGTGACGAGTTTGTCGGCAAGACGGGTGGGTTCGGGGAGGCGGTAGCCTCCGCAGCAAGCAAGGGAGATGTTCACGGCGGCGGCAAGGGAGAGACGGTGCCCGACGCTGACGTAGATGGGCTTCACATCGCCGCGGGTGCGGACGGCCATGCCGACACATTCGCCGTTGTGCATCAAGGGTGACGTAGAGCCTCTCGAGCGCTGCGGCATCTCACATTTTCCAACCAGGATTGTCTTCGCACAACCTACGCTGGGTCGATCGAGTAACACACCCATGTGACAGGCCAGGCCGAAGCGACGCGGGTGGGCGTAACCCTGGCCATCGAACATGAACACATCCGGTTCGCAGTGCAGTTGCCGGAGGGCTGCAAGTAGGGCCGGCGCCTCGCGGAAGGTAAGCAGGCCGGGGACGTAAGGGAACTGTACGGCTCGGCGTGCGATGCGTTGCTCGACGATCTCGCGACGCAGCACATCCCAGACCACGACACCGGCGATGCATTCTTTTCCATCGGTCGAGAAGGCGAGGTCGGCGCCGGCGACGAGTCGGGGAGTCGGCACGCGGCCACGACGCACAACCCGTGCGGCGAGTTGGTGTTGGATGGCAATGGCCTGGGCCGGCGTGACCGACCAGGAATGGGGTACACGCTGAATCTTCATTTTTAGGCACCGGTGGACATGTTAGCTGAGAGTCCGTGGGGTTGTCCCTGCGGGCGAGCGTTGCCGACGATTCGGCAGATCCTGCGCCGGTCGCGTCGCCCGTTCGATGGAATACATTCTCGAAGGCGGCGTTGGCAAAATGCTCATAATCTATTGTCCCATATAAAATAACACTTGTTTCACGCGCTGCCTATCACCCCTCCGCACGGTCTGCCGCCGGAGTTTGGCACGCGTGTTGTTAAGGTGATGCTTCCACGACGCGCCGAATCCCGGCGCGTCGGGATTTCATTCCACCCGCGGCTCAGGAGCGAGTGGATGTAATCCATGAGTAGTTACGGTAGTTACGGTCCGCGGTTATCAGCGGCGGGCATGAACGTGAACGAGCAGCGTTGGGCCGAAGACACGCCCCAACGCACAATGGCGTTGGTGCTACGGTCGTTGTTGGAATGTCTACGGTAGGGAAGAAGCGGGTGGGGGTGCGCGACCTGAAAAGGCGCACCGATGCAGGACTCGTGCGGCGTCCATGTGACCCGGACGCCGAGTTCACGAGCGGCTGCTCGGAGTTGGAACTCCGAGGCGCGACGCTCGACGCGACCGAGTAGGGAGCGGCGAGAGCGTCGCGTGCCATGGCGCGTTACAACCGTAGTTGTGATTCACCTCGGTCCAACACTCATCCGCCGGAGGCGGATTGGACCTGACCCCGTCGGTCGCGCGCCATCGAGCAGGTCGAATAAGGATCGGTCATGGGAGGTTCGCTATGCTGCTGATCGACACGTCGCGTTTTGGACAACTGGTGGTGAACCCGGATCGACTGATCGTGTTTGCGGAGGGCATCCTTGGGTTCCCGCTGCAACACGAGTACGCCCTGATCCAGACGGGAGAAGGGAGCGGCTTCTACTGGTTGCAGTCGGTGGACACGCGCGACCTGGCGTTCGTGGTGTGTGACCCGCGGTTGTTCGTGGCGGACTATCATGTCCCGTTGAAGGTAGAAGATCTGGAATGTATCGGAATCAATGATCCGCAGAACGGCCAGGTGTTCGTGATCGTAAACAAGGTCGGCGACATGCTCACCGGCAACTTCCGGGGGCCTTTGGTGGTGAACGTCGCCAACCGCAAGGCGCGGCAGTTGGTGCTCAGCGACAAGCGATACGCCACCAGACAGCCGCTCATGCGGATAACCGCAAGGCAGGTCATGGGAAAGACTGCGTAGCGTTGCATTAGCCTCGGCGACCCGATTGGGACTACAATGGAATGACAAGTTTCTGGACAATTGCCCAGCCGGATCGGCGATCTCTTCGCCGTTTCGGTCGATAATAGGCGCAGGCGCCATGCCGGGCTGTGGCGATAAACGCTCGCACCCGCGGGGAGTTGCCAGGAAAGGTCGCGAACCGAGGCCGTGCGCGGAGATGGAATATGACGCATCGGCATTGCAAGGAAGGAGCCGAGTATGTTGGTGCTATCCAGACAGCGCGATGAGACGATCATGATCGGCGATGATGTGGAAATCACCATCGTCGACATCCGGGGCGATAAAGTGCGGCTCGGTATTAACGCCCCCCGCCATATTCAGGTCCATCGCAAGGAAGTGTACGACGCCATCAAACGAGAAAATCAACAGGCCGCCAACCTCACACCCCAGGACGTCTCCGAGGTCATCGGGTCGGACGCGGGTCCGAGCGCGGCGCCGATCCCGGCGCCGGGGCCGGTGAAGGAAAACCCAGAGAACCATCAAACCAAGATACGACGGTCACGCGGATGAAGGTGAACCGCGAGGACAAGTCCCGGCGTTACAGAAATCGCGGGGGAGATCAGAAAGGATTTAGAGTGTCTCCTAAAACCCCTCTCCCCCACGGGGGGGTCAGACGAGCCGACCGAGAAGGGAGGGTCCGAGGGTAGGGTGAGGGGGTTTTCGGATGCACCTTTTGTCAAGTTGCAGATTACCACGGAAACTCTGGCGTCGTCCGAGTCCGTGATCCGCGACACGGACTTCGCTAGGGAGACTTCCGAACTGACGCGTTCCCAGCTGTGCGCGATTAGTCCTCGCCACACCGCTCTTAGGTCGGGTGCATAACCCCGACGTTTACATCACCCGCAACCCATGTGTCTGGTCTGCGGACTCGACCTACGTTTCTCATCCTTGACCCAGCTTCTGCGACGGTCAGGGGCCGGTCATTGCCGCCAGAAATGCACTGAAGTCCTGTAGATCAATGGAATGGTTTCCGTCGATGTCAAACGCCAGACATAGACCAGCAGCGGGCGAATCTCCGAAGCAGCTTTGGAAGACGGCCAAGTCCCGTAGGTTTCGGATGAGCGGGACCGGCAGAATCCGCGAGGCACCGGCCTCCAGAACGCCCTGATCAATCAAACCACTGCTGCCGCCCGGGGAGATGACACTGGCGAGCACATAGTACGACCCGCCCAACCCGCTGAGCTGCAACTCCACCGGCCCCACCAACGGCTCGAAGACCCACCCCATGCCGTCGGAATTTCCGAACCAGATGCTGCCGGGGATCTCCGTGATCGGACCCGTCAGGGCACTGTATCCGAGACGCCGTCCCTGGCCGTCCACGACGAAGCCTTCCACGGGGTCTAATATGGCCCCTAAAATGGACCCGCCGATGATATTGGGAACGACATTCAGGGCCGTGGACATGGAAGACGCTATGGCCGAATGAAGGGTGGTGGAGATGTCCGTGTCGACAAAAGAGGCCCCAAGGATTCCCAAGATATCCTTCTGGACGTCCAAGTTGTACATCAGCCCGAGGTGGGAGACATCCTCCGAGGTGTTTGTTCCCTTGGCGAAGGGTTTGAGGGTCACCCTGGCGTCGCCAACGAACTGACCGGCAGATGAATCCAGAGGAACCGTTCCATCCCCGCTGACCGGGGCCATGATATCGTCATACCAGACCTCTCCCGGCTGGGCATTACGGGCACCGAAGTCGCTGAACGGCACGATGGCATTTGTACCCCCTACAGGCCCCACTTTCTCCACAACGGAGGTAGGCGTGTCCACATTGGTCGCGTAGATCACCGTAACCGTAGCCTTACCGGCAAAGGCGTTGGGATCCCCATTGAGGGCAAGATCCAGTCCCGCATTCAGGTCCAGAACCAGATCGTTGCGGACGAACGGATTGCCATTGACGTTGGTAAATCCGTTTCCGAAGTCGATGAAGTCGTACGTGGCCAGAAGCGACCGGGTCGTCGGGTTGAACTGCTGGATGAAGCAGATCTCCGGTAGGTCTTGACATGCCGGCGGGATGAGTGAGTCCAGGCTGATATCAAGATCCGGTCCGGTGATGATCGCCCCGCCCAGGACCTTTTGATAACCCATATTCAGGATCTTCGAAAGGACGAGCTGGAACGCGATATCGACTCCCCAGTTATCGTGCAACGGATTCCAGGCCTTGGAGGCGCCGCGATTGGGGACGCCGATCATCATGAGATTATCCACCACCGGCAAAGTCCTGATTCCGTCAAAAGTCCCGCCATAAGCGGCGCTTTGAATGTAGGTTCGGGCCACAAGACCTCCGGTGCTATGGGCAATAAGGTTTACTTGATCAAGAGTGGTTCCGGGGTGGTCCGTCTCCCACGCATCCATGGCCTTCCGGAGGTAATATCCTAGATAGTCCACCGCATAGTCGAAAGACTGATCCGTGATGGATGCAGCGGTGAGGCCGCCCACGACCCCATCGAAAACGCCGTCCGATGGTCCAGGTGGAACCCGCCAGTCGTAGTTGACGACGAAAAGATCTTTCCCCTTCACATATCCCACGTTTTCCAGTGTCTTGATCAAGTCGTCATAGGCATGGGCCAGCGGGTCGATCTGCAATCCGGTTGGATGAATTCCCCTGGTGAACATCCACGGTCCGATGTCGTCGATATCGGCCGGATACGTTGCGCCGACGCCGGGGATGATGAGGACCGGGCGGCGGTCCCCGCCGAGCGATACTGTGATTCCCAGGCTGCAGGTGAAGGGCGAGGGGAACTCCGGGTCTCCTACGGGATCAGAAGTTACCCCTTGGATGGATGTTCCTCTGATGAAACCGCGCAAGTCATAACGCCCCGGCTGTAACACGCCGACTGTCGGCAGACTGTTCAGTGGTGGGTCACAAGTCGGGCAGAGCTCACCGATCATTTGTGCAGTGTCCCTGTCCTGCAGGGTGACGCGAAGTACTCTCGCGCCATTGTGCGCAATGCTAATCGACAAGTTGGCGGGTTCGTCGTCGATCTGGAAGAACATTCCGATCACACCGAAGGTATTTGACTCCGCCTCACCGAACGGGCACACATCGTCGGAGTTGTCGCCGACGGCCGAGCCGTTGGCCGAAGCCGTGCCGGTGAGCGTGTGCTCGGGACCGGAGACGACCCGACTAGCTGACCCCGTAAGGCTTCCAGAAGCGGAACCGATTTCCGGATTGTCGCATGACGATTGCACTGTCGCGCTCGGCTGGCCCGGTTGCACGAACAACGAACGAGAGTCCCCGCAGTTGTTCCGGCCTTGGCAGAAGTCGCGTACAGCGCTAAAGGTGGTACCTTCGACGCCGGCCGCGGACGTAACGACTGACGCTTTCGCCGCTGCGCCGGCAACGACCGCGATTGCCAACGCCGCCGCCACACAAGAGTACACGTTTCGATTCATGTTCTTCTCCTTCTTCTCCGCCCCCGGCGATGTCGCCAGCAACATCCCGATACGCGAGCCCATGCCGCCGGGCCCGACCCACGCAGCAATCTGAGCCGTGGGCGCAAGCCCCACGGACAATACTCAAGCGTCGCAGACCTCGCACGTCGTGCGTGTCACCGGGCTTGCGCCCGGTGCTCTGCGCAACAAGCGACCCAGAGCAAAAAACATTGTTTTGCTATTTTGTTCACACAACCTCGGCCCGTAGATCGGATTCTACCAAATGCCCGGCGCTGCGTACATACTCAGGCAGGCATACCCAAACGTCCGGGCGGAGAGATTCTCGGACTTTCCGCCGCCGCACACGCTACGCCCATTCGGCTTGTGCGAGAATCCGTTCTCGCACGCAGCCAAGTGGGAATCCGTTCCCGCGAAAACGAAGACAGGAAAGGATTCCGCCAGCCGTGGGTGCGAGATGAGAATCTCGCACCAGCTCTATCAGATGTGGTGATCCCCGCGCTCGGTAGATGGCTTGGCTACGGGGTTTGATGCCGCGCCGCCGCCCGATGTCGTAGCATGGCGTCGATGAACGGCTGGATGTCGCCGTCGAGGACGCCCTGCGTGTCCGACGTGAGATAGCCGGTGCGGGCGTCCTTGACCCGCTGTTCGGGGTAGAGGAAGTAACTACGGATGGAATTGCCCCAACCGATTTGGCCTTTCTCGCTGTAAATCTTGGACAGTTCGGTGTCACGCTTGGCTTGTTCCATCTGGTAGAGCCTGGCACCGAGCATCTTTCGCGCCGTCGCACGGTTTTTGTGCTGCGAGCGCTCGCTCTGACACTGGGCGACGAGCCCGGTCGTTAGATGCGTGAGACGTACCGCCGAGGACGTCTTGTTGACGTGCTGGCCGCCTTTGCCGCCCGCGCGGTAGGTGTCCTCACGGATATCCTTGTCCCAGTCGACTTCGATTTCGATGTCGTCGATCTCCGGCTGTACGTCGACGGAAGCGAAGCTCGTCTCCCGTTTCCCCTGGGCGCTGAACGGCGAAATACGTACCAGCCGATGCACGCCAAGCTCGCAAGAGAGGTACCCCATCGCGTACGGGCCTTTCACCAGCAAACTGCATGACTGGATACCGGCCTCCTCGCCGTCGCGCATGGAAAGCTCCTCGACCTCATACTCGCGGCGCTCAAAATATCGCAAGTACAGCCGCAGTAGCATCTGCGCCCAGTCGCAGGCGTCGGCCCCGCCCGTGCCGGCCTGGATGTTGAAATAGCAGTTACGTAGGTCGTTGGGGCCGGATAGCAGAGTCAACAGCTCAACGCGAGCGACTTCCTTCGCCAGCGACTCTAAACCATTATCGAGTTCCTCACGGACATGAATATCCTCCGTCTCGGCAAGAAGTTGGGTCATGGCTTCTAGGTCACCCGACTTGGCGAGGATTTTCCGCATCGGCTCGACGATCGCCCGGATGGACTTGAGCTTGGCGACGGTCTGCCGCGCCGCTTCGGGGTTGTCCCAGAAGTTCGGCGAGGCCATCTCACCTTCTACGGCGGCTAAAGCTTCAAGTTTGTTGGGGAAGTCAAAGAGAGTCCCGGATCGCGACGATCCGGGCCGAAAGGTCCTGAAACGATTCAGCGGAATCTTCGTATAGCATTATGCGTTCGCGCTACCTTTCACTCGACAATCGACACTCTCGTGACCCGCTCCATGATAACATCTTGGGCCGGTAAAGATACTTCGCCGGAGACGATGGGGCTGGCGATGGTCGCCATCGCCGCGATGTCATCGACGACGTTGGTTCCCTCGACCACTTTCCCAAACACCGTGAACCCCTGGGCGTCGAGGAAGGAGTTTTTCTCACTTAGGTTGATAAAGAACTGGGTCGTTCCGGAATCGGGGTTTCCGCCGTTAAGAGCCAGCGCGACGGAATACAGAACGCCGTTGCTCAAACCGTTGTCCGCTTCCGACGGCACGGGATCGCGGGTTACGGCGACGGCCTCCAGTGCGCCATTTACCCGTTTATAGCCGCCGCCTTGCAACACGAACGGTTCACATCCGCCGGTGACGGCGTCGGACGTACATGCGCTGCGATGGAAGAGCGTGCCGGCGTAGAAACCGTCGTCCATGTAGAGCAGGAAGTTGGCCATATGCAGCGGAGCGGCCTCGCCGTCCAGTTCGATGGTGATGTTCCCGAAATTCGTTTCGATCAATATTTGTGGTGTCAAATCGACCACCGACGCGATCTCAAAATCGCGCTTTATGGTCATGGGAGCACCGGGGGTCGATGGGATCGTCGTCGTGAGCCGCAGCCGTATCGTCCCCGGGCCGTTGGATGTTAAGGTCGGGTTGGCGGACGACGTGTCACTCAGCAAAGCGTCGCCGAAGGTTACTTCCCATAAGACGGTCGCAGCCCCCGACTGTGTTTCAAGCGTTGCCGATAGCAACACGGGCACGCCTACGACTGCGAGTTTGGGCGCCGTAGCCGTCACGACTGATTGAACCTGAACAGCCACGTAGTCAGTCGCGTGGTTGCCCGTGCTATCTGTAACCACCGCGCGGAAGGTGTAAGTTCCTATTTCCAGCAACGTGCCGGTTGTGAACGTGGAGTTGGTCACTTCTGTGAGCGTCAGTTCCGCGGGACCGCCGTTTTGGTCCCACCGAAACAAATACGGCGGGGTTCCACCGCCGGCGTCCGCCGCGAGCGTTACGGCCGTGCCCTCAAACACCTCGGGCGTCAGCGTTGAGGCGGTCACGGTGAGGCCGGACACGTCGTCGGGACTCACCACCCCGGCGTCGCGCAGCGGCACGCATGTGGCCATCGACAACGCTGCCACAGCGACTAGTCGCAATATTTGAATTCTGTGGCGTATCATGTCTATAGCCGTGGTCTGACGCAGGCCCATCCTTCATCGGATCGTCCGAGGCTCACACAGTAGCCGCAAACGGCGACTTTGATAGAATACCATCACCGAGGTTCGCGGTCAGCCTCGATGTTTATTGTCCGGCGGACAAACGGAATGCCCAACTACGATGTGTACGAGTCGCCTCTCGTCGCGCGATACGCTTCGCCGGAGATGAGCGAGCTATTCGGCGAGCGGACGCGGATTCGCACTTGGCGGCGGTTGTGGCTTGCGCTCGCCAAGGCCGAGCACCGAGCCGGAATCCGCGTCACCGCGCGCCAAATCAAGCAGCTCGAACGTACCATCGATCGGATCGACTTCCCAGCGGCCGCACGTTATGAGAAACGACTCCGCCACGACGTGATGGCCCACCTCCACGCTTGGGGTGATCTCGCACCCGATGCGCGGGGCATTCTTCACCTGGGCGCGACCAGTGCCTACATTGTGGACAACGCTGATCTCATTCTGATGCGCGACGCCATGCGCTCAGTGGCCGCGTGGCTCGCCAACGTCATCGACGCCCTGGGTCGGTTCGCCAAAAAGTACCGCAACATGCCCACGCTGGGTCTAACGCACTTCCAACCCGCCCAAGTGACCACCGTCGGCAAGCGGGCCGCCCTTTGGTGCTACGATTTCGTCCGCGACCTGGACGAGGTGGAGCACCGTCTGGGCGAGCTTCGCTTCCGCGGGGTCAAAGGGACTACCGGTACCCAAGCGAGCTTCCTCGCCCTTTGCAACAACAATCATCGAAAAGTTTTGCGCTTAGAGGAGGATGTTGCCCGGCAGATGGGATTCGAGGAGGTCGAACCGATCACCGGGCAGACCTATTCACGAAAGGTAGATGCCCAAGTGGTGTGCGCGTTGGGCGGCATCGCGGCGAGCGTCCACAAGTTTGCCAACGACGTTCGCTTGCTCGCCAATCTCAAGGAAATGGAAGAGCCGTTTGAGAAGGACCAAGTCGGATCCAGCGCCATGGCCTACAAACGCAATCCGATGCTTTGCGAACGGGCGACGGGTTTGGCGCGGCTGGTGATTTCCTTGGTGCAGTCGCCCTTGCAGACTGCGGCGGAGCAGTGGTTCGAGCGTACGCTCGACGACTCCTCAAACAAGCGTGTAGTCGTGCCCGAGGCGTTTCTCGCCACCGACGGGATGCTCCGCGTCGTTGCCCATGTTGCTCGCGGACTGGTCGTCTACCCGAAAGTGATTGAGGCTCGATTGCGGGCGGAGTTGCCATTCATGGCCACTGAAGACATTTTGATTGCCGGCGTCTTTGCGGGCGGCGATCGACAGAACCTGCACGAGCGTATCCGCCGCCACTCCCAGGCCGCGGCCCGACGAGTGAAGCTTGAAGGGGGGGAGAACGATTTATTAGAACGGCTCGCCGCCGACCCGGCCTTTGCGAAGATCAAGTTACGGACGGTCACAAATCCTAAGCAATTCGTCGGCCGCGCACCCCAACAAGTCGATGAGTTTGTCCAAGAATATGTGAATCCGATTCGCCGCCGGTACCGTACTTCTCTTTCCCGCGTAATTGATTTGTCAGTCTGACAGAAGGATTGGACGCTCGATGACTCGCGCCGAACTAGCCCAACGCATCCGAAAAGCCGCTTATCTGGAAGGCGATTTCACTCTGCGCTCCGGACGCAAGAGCAAGTATTACCTCGACAAATACCTTTTCGAGACCCAACCGGACATTCTCAAGGCACTTGGGGAAATGTTCGCGGCGTATGTCAAACCGACGACGACCCTGATCGCCGGTGCGGAGTTGGGCGGCGTGGCCCTCGCCGCGGCGGCGGCAATGGCATCCGGCAAACCCTTCGTCATCATCCGCAACGCGAAGAAGGACTATGGAACGTCGAAACCCTATGAGGGAAGACTTGTAGACGGGGATTCCGTTCTGCTTGTAGAGGACATCGCCACCACCGGCGGACAAGTGCTTGAAGCGGCCAAGTTCATTACGTCGATCGGCGCCAAAGTCGAACGTATTGTGGCCGTCATCGACCGCCAAGAGGGGGCGCGTGAAAATATCGAAGGTGCCGACTTCGTGTTCGAGTCGCTCTTTACCAAGGCAGACCTTCACATCACGTCGTGAAAAGTCTTATTTCGGCGTTTCGGTGTTTCGGCGTTTCTCTCTACTCGTGCCGCAATGCGTCAATGGGGTGAAGGATGGCGGCCTTGAAGGCCGGAATAATCCCGAACAGGATGCCCACGCCTGCTGAAAATCCCAGCGCCAGCATTACCACCCAAACCGGCACCACCACCTTGACCATCGAAGGGTGCAACGAAGCGATAGAGCAAATGGTGTAACCGAGGGCGATGCCGATCGCCCCACCCGCCGTCGCAAGAACCATCGCCTCCGTCAGAAACTGAAAAAGAATATCCCGCCGTCGGCCGCCGACGCTTTTTCGCAGACCGATCTCGCGGGTCCGTTCGGTTACGGACACGAGCATCACGTTCATAATTCCGATCCCGCCGACGATAAGGGATATTCCCACAATCCCGGCTAGGATGCTGGTGGCGATCATTTTCACCCGTTCGAAATCTCGCAGCATTTCATCCTGCCGGAAGACGCGAAAGTCATTGGGCTCTCCCGGCTGAAGATCATGCCGTATGCGTAACACACGACTGATTTGCAAAGACGCCTCTTCGGTGTCCTCTTCGCGCGTGGCTTCGACAATGAAAGGCAAGAATCGGGCCACAAAGGGGTACATTTTGATGACCGCGGTAAAGGGCATGAGCACGGTTTTGTCCTGGTTTTCGTCCATGAAGTTACCCTTAGCTTCCAGGATTCCCAGGACGCGGAAGCGAAGCCGATTGATAAAGACGTAGTCGCCGACAATGCTTTCATCGGCCTCCAAGAGCTTCAGCACTTCGCGCCCCAGCACGCAGACATAGGCTCCTTCTTCGACATCCATGGGGCCGAAAAAGCGGCCATTGTCCACATAAAAATTGCGGATGGTCTGAAACTGCTCTGTGACGCCCTGCAATTCGATATCTTCTGCCTTGTTCCGTCCATACTCAACGGTCATAGTCAAGAAAGTCATCGGCGAAATGCGCCGCACTTTGTCGCACTCCGCGCCGACGGTCCGCACGTCGTCTACGTCCATCAGCACTCGCCCCAGCATTCGCCCCTGCATTCCTGACGGCACCCACGGAACGACGAACATGATATTGGTTCCGAACCCGCGGAGCATGTTCGTCATGTAGTCCCCGAAACCCTGGACGAGGGACACGACAGTGATTGTAGAAGTTACGGCAATAATGATGCCCAGCGTTGTCAGTACCGATCTGGCTTTGTTCGCCCAAATCTGAATGAGCGCAGTAAGGATGTTCTGCCACTGCCGCGCCAAGCGTCCGCTGAACCACGACCCGAACCGCAATGGTGCGGCAATGATGGAGGCGATGACGGAAAAAGCCCCGCGCGCAGGAGATTCCAGCGGTGATGCGAGGACTGCTTTTGTAGTTTGACTACTCATGTTGCTTTTTGACGTTTTGACTTTTTGGCGTTTCTGTGTTTCCCCTATTCGTGTCTCAACGCTTCAATGGGATGCAAAATCGCCGCTTTGCAGGCCGGTATGATTCCAAACACCACTCCCGCTCCGGCAGAAAAGCCCAGGGCCAGCGCCACCGACCATAGCGGCACTTCGATCGCAACCATCTGAGGATGCAGTGAAGCAATAATCGTGAGAATGTATCCCAGGACCACGCCGATCAGTCCGCCAATCGTACATAAAACGACGGCCTCAGTGAGGAATTGCAATAAAATATCCCGCCTCCGCCCGCCAATGCTCTTCCGCAGACCGATTTCCCTTGTCCGCTCGGTGACGGACACGAGCATGACGTTCATGATTCCGATTCCGCCCACCAACAGCGAGATGCTCACAATCCCCGCCAGCGATGCTGATGCGATGTTCCGTATCTTCTCGAATTCTCGAACGTTCTGATCCTGGCGATCGATTTCGAAGTCATCCGGTTGTCCCGGTTGCAGCCCGTGGCGACGGCGGAGGACTCGACGGATTTCCCCCTCGGCGTCATCGAGTTCGGCCTCACTGGTGGCCTCGGCGAGGAAAAACACCCATCGCCGTCGATCGGGAAGAAGGTTCAACGCCGCGGTGTAGGGAATCATGACCGTCTTGTCCTGGTCCTCTCCGAACATGCTTCCTTTGGCTTCCAGCACGCCGACTGCCTGAAAGCGATGGCCATTGACGTGCACGAATTGTCCAATGATGGACTCGTCGCACCCTAGTTGCTTTAACACCGATCGTCCAAGTACGATCACCTGAGCCGATGTCTGCACTTCCATGGGCCCGAAAAATCGACCGGCGTCCACGAAGTAGTTGCGAATGACCTGGTAATCTTCCGTGACGCCGCGCGTAGGAACATCCGTCGCCTTCTCCAGGCCGTAGACGATTTCCATCTGCTCACTGAAAACGAACGGTGTAAGACGCTGGATGTGCGGCGACTCGGTTCGCACGGCCTCGATGTCCGGAAGGTCCAAGCTCACGGAGCCCATCCCCATCCGCCGGTCCTCTCCCGGTCGGAAGGGACGTACGACCATGAACTTCGTACCGTACCCGCGAACCATCTTGGTCATCGTATCGCCGAACCCTTTGACGAATGCGACGACCGTGATCGTGGAGGTGACCGCGATAATGATGCCCAACGTTGTGAGGATGGAACGCCCCTTGTTGGCCCAGATTTGCACCAGGGCGGTGGAAATGTTCTGCCAACTTCGAGCGAACCCGCCGATCAGGCCGGTCCAAAGCCGTCCAGGAATGCCAAGCAGCCGTCGGATCATACCAGGACCGGACTTGCCGCGGCGAAAGACTCCCGCGACGCCATGGCCTTATCTGTTCTAACGTCCGAGGAGATCAGGCCGTCTTTCAAGCGGATCACCCGCCCGCAACGCGCGGCGATGTCCTCCTCGTGGGTGACGACGATGATCGTTTGCCCGTCGGCGTGGAGCGAATCGAAGATACTCATGATCTCCTCGCCGGTTTGGCTGTCGAGATTGCCGGTCGGCTCATCGGCGAGAATGATGTCCGGCTCCTGGGCGAGCGCTCGCGCGATGGCGACGCGTTGTTTTTGTCCGCCGGAAAGCTGATTCGGACGGTGCGCCGCCCGATCCAGTAAGCCGACGCGGGTAAGCGCCGCGATCGCCCGTTGCTTTTTATGCGGCACCTGCGTGTACATCAGCGGTAATTGCACGTTTTTCAAGGCCGTTGTGCGTGGCAGCAATTCAAACGTCTGGAAAACAAACCCGATCTGCCGGCCGCGGATTCTCGCCAGCCGCGACTGCGAAAGCCGCGACACGTCCTGCCCGCGCAGGGAATAGGTCCCACTCGTAGGAACATCGAGGCAGCCCACGATGTTCATCAACGTGCTCTTGCCCGAACCACTAGGCCCCATGATGGCGACGTACTCGTTCTCCGCGATGCCCAGGCTCACGCCGCGCAGCGCTCGAACCAATTCCGTGCCGACGCGATAAATCTTCTCGATGTCGCCCAGTTCAATGAGCGGCCGGCCGTTGTTGCTCACGGTTTTGCACTCGCCGTACTCGATTGCGGTTCGTCCTTGGAGTCCTTCTTTTCCTCGTTTTCCTTTTTGTCTTGCGTCGCCGCTTTGGACTCCTCTTCCGTTTTCACCGCACTCTCCGGTTTCTTCTTGTCCTTATCAGCGAGGGCGACTTTCTTGCCATCCTTGAGTTGATCGAGACTGCGGTAGGGTCCGGTGATAATCGTGTCCTCCATCGTCACGCCGGTGCGCATCTCGACCCGCCGCGCGTCCGCGATACCCGGATCGACCACCCGCACTTTGGCGACGTCGCTCTCCATCACATAAACGACCTTGATGTACTGGGCCTGCCGCACGCGGTCCGACAGATCAACCCCGGCTTGCAAACGGTCGAACTCCGCCACGGCGGATTCCGGCAGATCCTTCCTCATGCGATGCACGATCGCTTCCACGGGGATGGTGATCGCGTCCTCGCGCTTGTCCACTTCGATCTCGACATTGGCCGTCATTCCCGGTTTGATCCGCGCCTCGTTGGAGAGGACCTCCATGATGACCTCGAACGTGACCACTTCGCGCCCCGTTGGCTTGATACCCTTCGACGCCACGCGGATGATCTTCGCGGGAACGGGTTTGTCCTGATCGGACTGCAAATACACACGGGCCTTCTGACCCGGCTGCACGAGGGGAATGTCCACTTCGTCCACCCGCGCCCGCACCTGCATCTTGGACAGGTCGCTGATGGTCATAATGACCGTGCCGGGGTTGTTCATCGTTCCCGTGACGACGACTTGGCCGAGCTTGGCGACGAGCCTGGAAATGATTCCATCCCTTGGTGAGCGAATGACCGTCTTTTCGAGGTCTTCGTGGATGCGCTTCAGACCCGCCTCCGCCTGAACGAGTTCCTGTTGGCGCATCTCGCGGACGGCCTTCATTTTGTCGCGGAGAGTCTTATAGTCGCGAAGTTCCAGGTCCGAGGTGGACTCGGTTTCGGAGAGAACTACCTGCCGGGCGAGATCGCGATCCGCCTTCTCCAGGTCCGCGTCGGCCTGCACAATCGCCGCACGAAGCTGGGCAATGCGTGCCTCTCCGGACTCCACCTCGGCCAACAGATTCTTGTTGTTGAGTCGGCACAGCAGATCGCCCTTTTTCACTAGGTTTCCTTCTTCGACGGGCATTTCCTCGATCTTGGCGACGATCTCGGAGCTGACCTCGACCTCGAGAACGGCCTCCACGTCGCCGGGGGACTGGACGAGACGGATGATTTCCTCTTTCGCGGGCTTCGCCACACTGACCGTAAGCGCTACTTCTTCTGCCACGTGCAGGATGGCCTTGCTGTCCGACTTCCCGCGAAGACTGCCCAAGGCGAAGACGCCCGCGCTGATCACCGCGAGCACCAGCAACGTCAAAAGCCCTTTTATCACCGATGTTCTCCCTGTCATCTTAGTCGCTCGATCACGGCCGCGCCGGAACCCGGTCAGGATACCGCGTATTCGAGGGCCACGCGCCCGCCGATCGCCGCAAGGCACATCACCGAGCAAGTCGCAATCGCCATCCGACGGCTAAGCTGATGCGTAACCGTCAGTCCAATCCCCACCAACACCCAAAACCAAATCCGAAATGGATCGATCGACGCGAGCGGGTTGAGCTTTACGATCGGCCCCAGCGCCCGCAGCGACGTGTCGATCTCCGTCGTTTTGAAATACAGCATCAAGGCTAGTTGCAACACGAACGCCGCCAACTCAATGAACCCGGCATACACACAAATCGACATCAGCGTGTGATACTCCGGCTTGCGGCCGGTCAGCGCCGTCATCGCATACAAAACCGACGCGATCAGCATGAAGGACGCCAGAAGATACATCGGCCTGAGCGCCACGACCCCAATTCGCGTCATGGTCTTCTGAAATACCGCCGCTTTGCGAGTTTTCTCCATGCTTTCCTTCATTTCGATCCGATCAACCAAATTCAGTTGCTTCTCTTCGAGTTGGGCGAGGTCTTTCTCTGTTTTCTCATCAACCACGCGATCGATAAGCCCGGTCTGAACTTCGGCGTAGCCGAGCAACATCACCAATCCCAGCAGCGTCACCAACGCCCATCCGTACGCACCCGTGTCCTCCACGCGATCGAACAACGATCGCGGTGAGACGAAGACGAGTAGAGCGTGCCGAACGCCTAGCGGTCCGCGCTCGCGGTTGTGCTCCGTCGCTGTACGTTGCAATGCCATGCTGGTCACGACGCACTCCTTCACCCCAGCGCCGCGCAGGCCGGAAGCCGCAGCGCGAAGCTGAACGCCATTGTAATCTCATTCGTCTAGAAAGACCGTATATTCATGTCGGGGTGAGCATTTTGTGCGAATAGCGACAATAAAAGACAATCGACGCCACTTGCCGGATCGTTACGTCGCAGAATGCCAACATTCGGCACCGCCGCCAAATAGTGTGTGAACGCGCCGAACATTACGCTTGCATAAAAACTGTCGCTCTACGCGGTCGATTCTCTCGGTGTCGAACGCAGTGATGGTCACGGCGAACGAGCATCGCACCAAAGAGCTTGGGGCGACCTGCATGGACGAAGCTCATCCCTGCAACATCATCTGTAAAAACATCCTCACACATGTTGAACAGGTTACGCTTTTGATGGGCTAGCCAGCACACCTCGAGTAGTCCGCCTATGCCATCTTGAAGTACGAAACTTGCTTGTAGCGATCCGGAAACCGCAAACTCTATGCCTGTTTGAATCGTGTCTGGATAAATTAACCAATATTCGCATAAAGATATCTGCGCGTCGCGCCACCTACGTCAGGATATTTTGCCTAAAGATTGTACAAATCGTGACCGACGGCTAGTTGACGGCCCGTTACCGGACGATATACTCGGAGCCTGTCCGTGAGGTGGCGGCAACTCGCCGCACGACCCGCGACACGGCGCGTATGACGACGAAGCTGCGCTTGCACATAAACGCCGGCGAAGTGTAGTCGAATCGAGAGACACACATGCCCACCACAATCGAAGTTCAGCACAACAACAGATTGGTCAATATCGAATCCATCACGCGAAGTCCGGTGAATCAGCCGCCGGGCATGGACGAGCGCCGCGCGGTCCCACGTATTCGCAAACGGGTGAGCGCGAAGGTGATCGGCGTGGGCGCAGCAGAGGTCTTCCGCTGCACCACTAACGACATTAACGAAAACGGACTATACGTGGAGGTTCCGCTTTCCGCCGGTTTTCGTGTCGGGCAGCGCTGTGAGATCGTCCTGACCGACGACGCGGGCGAAGGCCATTACGCCACCGTTGTCCGCACCGAGCCGATCCCGCAAGGCCAAACGCCACTGGTCGGCGCAGGACTCCGCTTCGATCAGCCGTTGTTCCTCTAGTCCCGGTTTACGATTCCCTGTGCACGATTCGACAACGACCGTGGCCGAGTTGATCAAACTCGTCAACGACTTCGTAGCCGAGCGAGCTTGGCAGCCATACCACGACGCGAAGAACCTCTCTGCTTCGATCGCCATCGAGGCCGCTGAGCTGATGGAGCATTTTCAATGGCTGCGAAGCGACCAACTCGATTCCGTGGGCGAAGACGCGCAAGCAATGGCCGCGATTCGTGAGGAACTCGCCGACATCGCCGCCTACCTTTTGTCTTTCGCGAATAAAATGGGGATCGACGTGTCGTCGGCGTTGGAGGAAAAAATGCGGAAAAACGCGGTGAAATACCCGGCCGACCGCTTCCGCGGACGGTTCAAGTAGCCCCGCCGGAAACGGCCCGGAGATCGTCGGCCTCCTGGCGAATCCGGGCAATCATCGTGTGCCATAGGTCCGTCACCTCGGCGAACTCAAACTGCAGGATATCGGCAAGAAGCACGTGGTCCTGAACTTGCAACGCGCCTTTGATCTGCAATAAAACGTCTTTAGGCCGCTCCAGCGCCGTGAGCAACGGCTCATCCCGTACCGTTAACTGCTCGGGGTTCAGGCGAAGCAACTCCATCGATTTCACGACGGCGTCGTGAATCTGTTGCCAGATGCGCAGACTCTCGCCGAGCCGCTCGATTCCCTCGGAGGCCTTGCCTTCCATCAACAACTCCGCGACGTTCTGCGTGACACTCTCGGTTTCCTCCAACGACGCCGACGCTTGGTTCATGGCCTCGGCGACCAAGTCCTCGCGCGTGCTGGTGAACACTTCCAATAGTTCAAACGAACCAGCCGGTCGGCTCAACGTTGACGCCATCGCCGCGCCGGCGACTTCTGCTCCATCGCACCGGAAACCGACCAGAATCCGAGGAAGTGGACAGCAGTGGGCTTGAACGTCGCGAAGCGTTTCCGCGAGCGTGCCGCCGACCACGCGGTCGTCGTCAACCTTCTTATCATCCACGAACAGGTCCAACCGGATTCTCCACTTTCCGTGATTACCCCTCTCCCCTTGAGGGGAGAGGTCGGGTGAGGGGTGGTTTCTGTGATCCGACCCTCACCCCAACCCTCTCCCTGGAAGGGAGAGGGGGCTCCGCTAGGTTCTGGCACCGGTGCCAGTGGACGGCTTGAACGGCGGCGGAACCTTCCACTCGCCGAACAAGGAGACCATGTCGTTCACTCCCAGCGGGCGTGGCAATGCGAACATCTCACCGTAACGAACCCCGATCGCGCTACCCTCAACGCCCGCGCCGCAGCGCATGTAGTGCTCCAGGTAGGCAAACCGCTCGTCGTCAAATTGAGATCGGTAGCAGCGGACGGCCTCGATCTTCTGCTCGATGGTGTCGCTGATATCGACCACGAACTGACAGTGCCAATGGGTGATTTCGGCCGCGATTCGCGTCGGGCGGTAGATCAAGTGGTCAACACGGTACGGCTCCGAATCGCCGAATCGATCATCCCATTTGGTAAGCTGTGCATAAAAACGAGACGCTTCGGTGATAAGCTGAGCCTGGTAGTGGTCGGGCGAGGCCGACGGCGTCCGCCCGGCCATGCCCACCAGGATCGGAGGGCGGTAGCGTCGCAGGACCGTCGCCAAGGCGTAGCGGGCTTCAGGCCCGTCCATGAGCACGCGGTTGGGAAGCTCAAGCACCTCCAACACCTTCACGCCGAGGACGTCGGCGGCCGCCCGCATCTCCGCGGCCCGGATTTCCGGCGTGCCTCGCGGGGTAGGCTCCCCGTTGGTCATGTGCACCATGCCCACGCGGTAGCCGAGCTTGACGAGCTTGGCGACCGTCCCGCCCGAACCGATCTCAATGTCGTCGGGGTGCGGGGCGGTGAATACGATGTCCAGCGTTCGTTCAGCCATCTGTGAAACTTCCCTCTCGCGTTACGATTTCAAGACGCGAACACTATAAGGCGGGGTCCATTGGGCGACAATGTGCCGAAATCCAAGGCAGAATTGAACGGCAACAAGAGCGAGGCATTCTTGCTTTTGTTTATGAATCATGGCTGTCAAATGGGTTTGTTTTGTGAGTACATATTTTTGGCGAGTGTCACATGGTGGCACCTGTGAAAACGCAGAAACACCGAAACGCCGAAACATTGAAACCGAACGGATGAAGGCAGGGAAGCAGTAGGCTGTCGGCCATAGGCTGAAGGCTGTATGGTGCGAAGGCATCCGTTTTCTAGCGGCTCGGTTCCTTATCCGCACGCCCCTTCGGCGGATCACGGCTCCGATCACGACGCGGGGAACGGGCGTAAGCGGAACTTCCACACCCCAATAACTTTACGGGTGCTCGGTGGAATACAGCGGCATGACAGATCAGGTCGGATGGAGGCGAAGACATGGCCACGCGAGCGTGGGCCATGCCACCCGGACGCCACCAGCTTATCTTGCGTATAAATCCGCGCCGACCGCCATAAACAAGTATGGTGTCCCCCGATTTGCGCGTACCCTGAACTTTTCGCTGCCATATTGACGGTGCGTGCGGACGGGTGGCCCATCTCCTTTGGAGATGGGGGAGGCGATTATCGTTGGGCATGACGCTGAGCTTATATCATCGTCTCCCCCAGGTCCAAAGGACCTGGGGGAGACGCGTGCGGTTCATAATCGAAGCGCGGGAAAGGTGCCGCCTCTCCCGCGCTTCGACTGTCCACGCCTGCGGATCGCCCGCCCGCGTATCGGGCGGCCTGTCTCGCCTATGCGTTGTTTCCTACTTGCCGTCCTTGGCACCGTGCCCCTGACAACCTG
>JAGVHG010000073.1 GCA_020056715.1 Phycisphaerae bacterium
CTGCTCGGGCGACCCGGCGTTGAACGCGGCGGGGTTGGGGAAGCCTTGCAGCGCAGCGGCTTCCAAGTAGCTGTACCGCCTTGCGAACCCGTCATGCTTGAACTTCCAACGGTCCGGTCCGAGTTTGACCAACGGTGGCGAGTCCGGGTGCAGGCCGAGGTGCCGCCAGTGCGCGACAATGCAGGGTGATTGCTGATTCCAACGCCGCCCGCGGTCGCGCGACAGGTAGTACCAGTGGAACAACTCATCGTTGTACGTTCCCACCGGCGCGTCGCGCAAATCCCAAATAACGTCGCGGAGCGTCAGGGGTGCCTTAAGGCCGACGCCCAGGCCATGAGTTGGTTCAGGGAATCGATACTTAATGTTCTCCCGCGAGCGAATGCCAACAATAAAGAGCCGCCGGCGTTCTTGCGCCAAGCCGTAGTCGAGTGCGTTGAGCGGCTGCCAGGCTACTCGGTATCCTGCTAGGCGGAAACGAGTAAGTTGGTTGTTGAGCAAATCTTCGTTCTGAGAAAACCGCAGGCCATCAACATTTTCGACAATAAAGGCCAGCGGCCGCACTTGGCGAAGGGCGCGGTCAAATTCTTGATAGAGGAAGTTGATCCCGTCTTTCTTCTTTCGCCGTCCTCCTTGGCTGTATCCCTGGCACGGATAGCATCCTACGACAAGATCGGCTTTCTTAAAGGCATCAATCACGCGCACGTCGGCATGCTCGATGGTGGATCGACCTACGATCTCGGTGTAAAGTTCGCAGGCGGTGCCGTTAATCTCATTGGCCCAGATAGGTTCGATCCCGGCCATCAAGAGGCCAAGATCGCTGCCCCCGCAGCCGGAGAACAACGAGATGGCTGAGAATCTGTGCTTTGCCACGGTATGGTGTCCCGATTCTCCAAACATTCTGGCGACCCAGAGCTTGAGATTATACTCGTTCTTGGATGCGCGTGCGCGTAGCTGGTTTCTTAGCTGTGCCTGAGACCTCCAACCAATCTGACCGTAGTTGGATCATGTCCCGGATACGCGGGCGTGATACGTGTCCGGAGCGAACCGTTCGTTCTGTTCTTCATCGGCTGGGTTATCGGTTCCGGGTGAATGTCACCGGACTTCCAGGAACGCCGGATATCGTGCTGAAACGCTGGCAAACGGTGGTGTTCGTCCACGGATGTTTCTGGCACGATCATAAGTGCAAACGAGCCCATATGCCAAGGTCGCGTTTGAATTATTGGGGTCCGAAGTTGGAAGGGAACCGAAAGCGGGACCGGAAGAATTGCCGGTGCTTGCGGGGGATGGGTTGGCGGGTCATCATCGTGTGGGAGTGTCAGTCGCTTGATCCTGCGCGCTTAGCGAGAAGGTTGCGTATGCTGGAACCGCCCCATGTCGTCGTTCCATCCAGCCCTCGCCGTTCGAAGTGATCGCTCCACCACCCGGGCTTTGACCGACTAAAAAGTCGGTCCCACCTAACTCGTCAAATGCCGAAGGCCAATCAATTCGTCGGCTCGGCGAGCGCCTGAAGGAACAGATTGGCCACGATGCCGTTGCCCTGCTCGCTGAGATGGTTGCAGTCGAAATAGTTCGCCTGATCCTGTCGGAGGGTGTCGTCGGCCGCCGCCACGTCCACCAAAACCGCGTCCTGATTGGCAGCGGCCGTTCGGATACGCTCGTTGAGCCGGGTGATGTAGGCATTGGCGTTGCGGGCTTGTGAGGGCAGGACCACCGGAAGCGGCAGAGCATCGCATTCGTCGATGTCCTCCCGTAGAAAGAAGTACGTGGCCACATAAACGCGCAGACGGGCGTTCCGCGCCGCGAGAACAGCGGACTCGATGTTCAACTGTATTTCCGAAAGGCGCAGGGACAGGTCGTTGGAGAGCGGATAGTCGGCGTCATCGGGTGAGGCCAAGAGAAACGGGTCGTAGTCCTTGATGAACCCGGAGATGTCATTGCCGCCCTCCCAGTACAGCAAAACGTCCGCGTTCGGAAAAATTTCCTCCTCCAGCAAGAACGTCAGACGGTCCAGCCCTTCCCCGCTCGTCTCACCACTGCCTCCCTCGTTGGCGAACGTTTCAGGCGTTACGTCGAGCAACGATCGGAGGATATCCGGATAATCCCGCGTGGAGGGGCCGGACGTGGTAGAGTCGCCGAAGGCAACGTAGATCACGTTCGAATCAGGTACGCGGATCGCGTCACATCCACCGAGAAGCAGCAACGCGACGACCACGCCGAGCCTTGCCCGCAGATTACGGGCGGCTGCATCCTTGGTGACGAGGTGGAAGTTACGGGCTATTAGCACGGCTCGGTGAATCATCATGAGGACCATCCTCCCATGATCGCAATGATTGGTCAAATGAAGATCTACGCCCGATTCCGTTCTGTGGTGGCTTTGTGAGGCACTCGCCGGGTGCCATGTTCACGCTTGCGTGAGCATGTCTCGGCGAACGAAGCATGGCCACGCTAGCGTGGACCATGACACCCACCCGTAAGCGGCCGCGACGACGGCTTGACGCGTAATACATTTTGATGTAGACTGTATTACAGTGTTTCCCTTGGAGTTTCTGCGGGAGAAATACGATGCGCAGCGTTCGATTGGACGATGAGTTGGAGCGACGCCTGGCGGAAGCGGCATCGATGGCGGGACAGCCGGTCTCGGCGCTGATCCGTGAGGCCGTCCAACAGAAGTGCGACGAAGTATTGGGCGATCGGCTCGACGTTCAGCTTGCCGACGTGATCGGCATTTTCTCAAGTCGGGAACATTCGCGAGATTCGTCCCGGACCGGGCGCGCCTTTACTCGCTTGCTCCTTCAAAAGAGGAAGAAGCGACGATGACGCTGGTCGACGCCGGACCGCTGGTCGCCATTCTTAATCGCAACGACATGGGACATCATCGGTGCGTCAAGATCGTCGCCTCGCTCGCCGCCCCGCTTGTAACCACTTGGCCGGCTTTTACCGAGGCGATGTACCTTGTCGGTCAGAGGGGCGGGTGGACGGCGCAGGAAGGCTTGTGGCGGCTCGTCCTTCGCGGAACCCTCGTGGTTCATTCGTTAGAGAGCGGACTCCTGCGTCGAGCGCGCGAATTGATGCGGTGTTATTGCGACCTGCCGATGGACTTGGCCGATGCCACGCTGGTCGCTTTCGCGGAGGCCCAGCGTATCACACGGGTGTTCACGTTGGACAAGGGTTTTCGCGTGTATCGTTTGCACGGTCGGAAAGCGTTTGATATCGTGCCTTGACACTTGCTACGACACTCGATGCAACCACCCGACATCATTGCATGGTTGTGGCGTCGAATCCAGTGAAATCGGGGGTCCGAAGGCGACGCTTTCCAATGGGCGATCGGACAGATAGAATACGCCGGATCATGATGGAGCCGAAGTGATGACAGAGATCAAAGTTATCGTGGAAAAACATCCTGACGGTTACGTCGCCTATCCGCTCGGTTGCAAAGGGATCGTCGTGGGTCAAGGCGATACATACGACGAGGCCCTCGCCGACGTGAAATCCGCTATCCGGTTTCACGTGGAGAGTTTCGGGTCCGACGTCCTGAATACGGATACCCCGGTTCTCGAAGCGTTCGTGGCCGAGACGCGGATCGCGGTGTGATGGCCAAGTTTCCTGTCGACGCGCCAAAGGCCAAGGTCATTCGAGCCCTGTTGTATCTTGGATTCCGAATTGTTCGAGAGCGCGAACACATTTCCATGCTACGCACCAACGCCGACGGTACCGAGACGCCGCTCACCATACCCAACCATCGGACCATCAAGGGATCCACCCTGCGGACCATCTGCACCCAGGCGGGGATTCCCCGCGCGGATTTCCTAAAAGCATACGAACAGGAATGATCGATCTGAGACGCCGCGGATCCGGGCCAAGGCAATTTTCGGGTCGATGACCCGATCTACAAAAAGATCACCCCCGCGCGATGACGAGGGCAAGGGCGTCATCGTCGGCTTGGGTGCTGGCAAGGTGTGAGGTCCAGGTGTTGGTGATTCGGTTTAGGATGCTTGAGGCGTCGGCGAAGGCGTCGCGATCGAGAAGTGCCTCGTGGAGCCGGGGTTCGCCCAATGCTTCACCGCCCGCACTGGCCGCCTCCACCAGCCCGTCGGTGTAGCACACTATGCGGAAAGCCTCCGGCAGGTCCACCCGCGTGGCCGCGAAAAGATAATCCGGGTCCACGCCGAGTACCAAGCACGGTTGATCGAGGGTGACCAACCGTCCCGGTCCAACCATCAGCAGCGGCGGCATCCCTCCCGCGTTGATGTAGGTCAGCTTGCCGGCGGCCATGTCCATCCCCACGTACACGCAGGGGAGCACCTGTCTTGCTTTCGACGAAGAAAGCAGTTGGTTCATCGCGTTGAACATACCCGCCGGGTCCATCAGGGCGTCCTCGGAGACGGCGATCGCCGTCCGTACGGCCGTCAGGACGGCATTGGCTTGGACGATCCCGGCCATGCCATGACCACCGCCGTCAACCACGAGAAGGCCGCAACGCCGCTCATCCAGATGAATCACCGTAGCAAAGTCACCGCATCGAGCGCGACCGGGGAAGCACTTCATGGCCACGTCGAACGCGTCGCTCGATGCGATAGGAGCGGTAACTGCAGCTTGGATTCGCCGGATGGTCGTCATCCAGGCTGCCCCCTCGCGGGCGGCCGAGCCGCTTAACTTTCGCGATGATTCGGCCAGCGTCGCCCCGATCAACGCACCCGAGGCGATGGTGTACTGGGTGGCCGCACTGGTGAACGGTTTCTTGGACGATGGCCGATCGACGTAGAGGACACCCACGACATCGCCGTGATAGGTCAACGGCGCGACCACCGCGGTGACGGCGTAGCCCAGCTTGGCGTTTAACTGGCCGGCGGTTTGCGGATAGCGACCGGCCACATTTTGGAGCAACGGGGCGAGCACGAACGACTGGCTCGCCGGCGTCAGCGACCCACTTGGCGGTCGCTTCAACGCTCTTTGTACGAGCGGTCGAAGATCGGCCTTCCCCTCACCGCGTAGGGCGATCATGCCCCGTTCGCCTTGTAAGTCCAGGATGATCTGCCCCAGAGCGGCCGCGGCGATGTCCTCCGCACGCGCGGTGAGCGGCTGATCGCCGACGAGCTGGGCTAATTGTTCGATCTGCGGGATGGTTAGCGATACCGGGGCCTTGAGCTTCACCCATTCGCAGTCCGGCGGTTCGGTTCGATCGGGGGTGAGGAACTCTAAGTCCGGCGCGTCGGGCCGCGTGGAGTCGTCGAGGAACTCCAACACCCGGTCCCCAGCCCGGACGATGTCCCCGCCGATCAAAAGCGTCTCGGTAATCAGCTCACCGTTGACGTAGGTCTTGTTGCGGCTGCCTAGGTCACGGATGCGATATCGTCCATTGCTTTCCAGGTCGATCCTCAGATGCTCGCGGGAGATCATGTCAGAATCGAGAATGAGCTGCGACGTCGGCGCCCGGCCGATCAAGAAGTGCTCTGAATCCAACAGTTTCGTCTGCAGCCGACCGGCGTCATCCAGGTATCGAAGCGCACCCATCGGCGGACACTATAAATCCAACGGCTTGTAGGGCAAGTCGCTCATCCCGTGTTGGTTGTGGCACCGGTTGTCAATCGGGTATGTGTTTAGTGTCCGGCGCGTACGCCGAGTGCCACTGTTGGAACAACAGTGGTCTTCCTTCCGGGACAAACCCACTGCTCAAGAGCAGTGGCACACTCCGTCAGTGGCACCCCGGCATAAACCGGCCTCCAATGGCTTCCCCAAATTACATTCGTTCGACGGCGTTGCATTGTACCAAACGGCGTGCATCGAAACAAGCCCCTATTGGGGTAGGTCTGCAGCGTCACATAGGTGGTGCCCCCCGGCGGCTTGCAAGCATTTTCATCCTCTGGTAAGTTCCGCTAAGCGCCCGCAGGGTCGCGGGCCGATGTTTTTTCCAGACGCCGTCAGCTCCAAGTCCCTTGAGACCTGGAGCAAGTATTGGGCCATAACCGGCGGTCTACGGGGCGCATGGAGGTGCCCGAAACATGCTTCTTAAACGTGTAACACTCTGCGGATTCAAGAGTTTCTCGGACTCGGTCGACTTCGACTTCGGGCCGGGGGTGACCTGTATTGTCGGCCCCAACGGGTGCGGCAAGAGCAACGTCGTGGACGCCTTCAAGTGGGTCCTGGGTGAGCAATCGGCCCGTTCCCTGCGCGGGCGGCAGATGTCGGACATGATCTTCAACGGGTCCAGCAGCCGAAAAAGCAGCGGCGTGGCCCAGGTGGACCTGGTCTTCGACAATACCGACCGGACCCTGCCCGTCGATCAGACCGAGATCACCGTCACCCGCAAACTCTACCGCTCCGGGGAGAGTGAGTACTTGCTCAACCGCGAGGTCGCCCGGCTAAAGGACGTCCGCGAGCTGTTTATGGACACGGGCATCGGGGTGGACGCCTACTCAGTGATCGAGCAAGGCCGGGTGGACCAGCTTCTGCAAAGCAGCCCCGTCGATAGGCGGATCATCTTTGATGAAGCCGCCGGGATCAGCAAATACAAGGCCCGCAAGCGTGAGGCCGAACGTAAGTTGGAGCGTACGCAGCAAAACCTCCTCCGCGTGGCGGACGTGATCGAGGAGTTGGAAAAGCGGCTTCGCAGCGTGAAGCTCCAGGCGGGCAAGGCCCGCAGCTTCAAAGAATATCAAGTTAGACTTAACGAATTACGCTCCAGCTACGCGATGGCGGAGTATCACCGCTTCACGGGCGACATCAGCCGAGTGAGCCGTGAAACGGAAATGTGCAACGATCGCATCACCGGCCTGCGTACGGACATTGATCGCAACGAAGCCGACGAGTCGCAGGTGACGCTGGAGCTGGACGCCCTGGCCGAGCAGATCAATCATGCGGACAACGAGGTCGTTCGGGCGAAATCCAACCTCGCGGCTCAGGAGGAGCGCATCGAGGCGTCGCGACGCCGTGCGGAGGAGCAACAGGCCCAACGAACTCGCGGCGCCGAACGACTGCAATCCGACGCCCGCCGACTCGAAGAATCGCAAAGTGAACTCGCCCAGATACAAGAGTCGGCCATCGATCTGCAACGCCAGACCCACGAACTTCACGCTCGAATCGCCGATTTGAACGAGCAAGACCGCTCCTTGGCCCGTGACCTGACCCAGGCCCAAGCCATCCTGGAGGACGAGAAGGCCGGAATCATCGACCTGCTGCGAAAGAGCGCCCAGACGCATAACGAGATCACCCGCCTCAACACCCATCGGGAATCGCTCGTCGGTCAGAAAGGCCGCCTGGCGCTGCGGGACGTGCAGATCGCGGGCGAACTGGAGTCGGCCCTTGAACAGAAGGCTCAGTTCCAACGCCGATTACAAGAAGTCGAAGCTCTGATTGTCGAGGAAAGCCGCAGGCTCGACGAAAAAAAGCTGGAATCCGCCCGCGTTCACGAAATGCGCCAACGGCTCATTGAAGAGCTTGCCCACACCAAGGAGCGGCGAAGCGCCCTTTTCTCGCGGCGGGATCTGCTCAACGACTTGCAGCAGAAGATGGACGGCGTCGGCGAGGGCGTCCGCAAGTTGCTCGACGAAAGTCGGCAGGAGAACCACCACCGCGCCCTCAATGGAGTGGTTGGTTTGGTTGCGGACCTGATCGACACCGACGTGCAATATGCCTCGATCATCGAGGCGGTGCTCGGCGAGTCCGACCAAAGTCTCGTTATCTCTGACAGCGAAGCGTTTCTATCGCATCCGGAGTTGTTTAGCGATCTGCCTGGTCGGCTGACCGTACTGTGCGCTGACCGCTTGCCGCCCGTGGTCAATCCCCGCGATTTTACGGGGCAGCCGGGCTTCGTCGCCCGTGCGATCGAACTGGTGCGGTTCCCTGGAGCGCACGAAACGGTCGCCCGTCATCTGCTGGGCAAGACGATCGTCGTGGAGACCTTGGAGGACGCTCTGGCACTGGCGCGATCGGACGTGTTCGGACATCGCTTCGTCACTCGGCGAGGCGAGGTGCTCGAACCCGACGGGCGAATCAGCCTGGGGCCGTCGGCGTCGACGGCGGGCTTGATTTCACGCAAGAGCGAGCTGCGCGACATTGACGTTCAGTTGAGCGACATCGACGGACGGATCGTCACGCTCACCGATCAACTCAACCGCACCCAGGCCGAGGTCAGCCACCTCGACGGCGTGCAGCAAGAGCTTCGCACCGCGATCTACGAATCGAACACCGCCAGGGTCGAGGCCAACGCCGCACTGCACAACATCGCCGAGACGGTGCATAGGCTTACCGGCGAGCAGCCGCTGATCGCTCGTGAGGTCGCGTTCATCGAACAGCAGATCAATGAGGTGTTGGACAAGAGCGCCGAAGGCGGGAAATCACTCGAAGCCATCGAACAAGAGAATAAAGAGCGCGAGCGACTTGTAACCTTACACCAGGAGCGCATCGACGGCGTAGTCACTTCCCGTCGCGAGGTGCAAGAGCAGGTTACTCAGGCCAAGGTTGCAGCCGGGCAGCTCATCGAAAAGCGAGCCGCCGCGGCCGAGACCATCAACACCCTGCGGCGGAGCATTCACGAACTGGAGACCACCGTCGTCTCCGTGAAACATGATATCGAGCAATGCGAGGCCCGGATCACCGACGCGGAAAACACGATGACCGTCGCCCGCGAGCAATCGACCTTGCTGACCGCGGAAATCCAAAAACTCGAAGCGGCGGTCATGGAACTTCGCAATCATCGCGACGATCTGCGGCAGAACCTTGAAACGCTCACCCACACGGTGAAAACAGCCCGAACTGAGCTTGCCGCCGAGGAAGCCCGTCTGCACGAACACCTGATGTCCCTCGCCCAAACCAACGTCCGCCGCGACGAACTCGTGGCCCGCATCATTGACGAGATGGGTGTCAACCTCTCCGAGCGGTACACGCAGTACGAGCACCAGGAGCAAGATTGGGAGCGGGTGGAGGCCGAGATCGTTGAGCTGCGCGGCAAGATGGACCGGCTCGGCAACGTAAACCTCGACGCCATCGCCGAGCTGGAAGAGTTGGAACAACGACACTCCTTCCTCACCGGTCAACGCGACGACCTGAATGAATCGTACCGCCAGCTTGAGCAGCTCATCGTGAAGCTCAACGAGGAATCGCAGGAGCGGTTCAAGACGGCCTTCGAGCAAATCCGGGAGAATTTCCGCGTCCTGTTCCGCAAACTGTTCGGCGGCGGCCGCGCGGATATCATCCTGGAAGATCCGGCCAACGTCCTGGACTGCGGCATCGAGATCGTCGCCCAACCGCCGGGCAAAGAGCTTCAAGCGATCTCCTTAATGTCCGGCGGTGAAAAGTCGATGACCGCGATCGCACTCTTGATGAGCATCTTCAAGACCCGGCCGGCGCCGTGCGCGATCCTCGACGAAGTGGACGCGGCGCTCGACGAAGCCAACAATGAACGCTTCAACCGCATTATTAAGGAGTTCGTCACCGAGGCCCAGTTCATCGTCATCACCCACTCTAAGCGTACGATGGGCATCGGCGACCGCCTGTACGGCATCACCATGCAGGAGCCGGGCGTCTCCACGCGGGTGAGCGTGCAGCTCGGCAACGCCAACGTGGCGTAGACTGCGTCAGCTCCAAGTCCCTTGAGACTTGGAGCGATGGATAGGCCCTGAGCGTTGACGGCAGTCGTGCTTTTGCTAGGCTCCCCTCTTATGAAGATCGGGTTTAGTTCGTTGGTTTGCCCCACGTGGAACCTGGAAACCATCGTCGCCAACGCGGCGAAATTTGGCTATCAAGGCATCGAGCTTCGCGGCCTGTGCGGAGAGCTGCATCTGCCGCTTGTGCCCGAGTTGGCCCGCGACCCGGAGGCCGTCCGCCGTTTGTTCTCCGACAACAAGGTCGAACTCGTTTGCTTGGGCGCCTCGGCGACGCTTACCTCGAAAGCACCTCGTGTTCTCGCCGGGCAAAAGGGCGCGGTGACGGAGTTCATGGAGTTGGCCTCGAAACTCGGCTGCCCGTACGTTCGGATCTTCGTGGGCGAAGTGGACCGATGGGACAATCAACGGGCGGCGCTCGCCCGGATCGCCGAGGCGTTGATTTCACTGGCCCCCATCGCCGCGCGACTGGGCGTTACCCTGCTGGTGGAAAACGGCGGCGACTTTCCGGGCAGCGCGGATTTGTGGTTCCTGATCGACGCCGTCGCTCACCCGGCGGTGGGATGTTGCTGGAACCAGTGCCACGCGATGACCCTTGGCGAACGAGCAACCAATTCTGTCCCGCGGCTGGGCAATAAGATCGGGATGGTCCATCTCTGTGACGGCAAATTCGATGAAGCCGGAGCGCTGCTTAGCTACGCGCTCCCGGGTGAAGGGGACATTGGGGTCAAGCGGCAGATCGAGATTCTGAAAGGATTGCTCTACGACCGGTATCTGATGTTCGAGTGGCCTAAGCTGTGGGTCGACTCGTTGCCAGCGCCCGAGTCGGTGTTGCCGGAAGTCGCCAAGTTTCTCCGGGAGACGATCGACGCCAAGCAGTCGATCCTTTCCGCCTACAAGGGTGACAAGAACGCCCCCAAGTTGGCCTCCCGCGGCGTGCCGACCAACGCCGCTTCATGATACGACAGCCACACGGTCTTAAGGATTTACATTGGTGATCGTCGCGGACGCGCAGGGCTGGGCGGCGGAATGGTCCGGTTCGCTCACCGCCATACTGCTGGGCGGCGCGATCATCAGCTTGGCCTGTCGACGTCTTCTCCCGCGTGGTTCGGCGTGGGTGGGATTTGTCTTCTTTCTCAGCGCCGCGGGCGCGATTGCGTTCGTCCGATTCCTCACCCTGACCACCACGCCGACTCAACACGTCGCGTGGTTGTGCGTCTTCCTCTGCCTCTTCTGGTCCCTCGTAACCGCCGCGGCCACGGCGAGGCGACGGCACATTGCCGACGCAACGGCTGTGGCGAGATTGGATTTCATCTCCCTTAGCCGGTTGGCGGCTATGTTGTTCGGCGTAGTGACGGCCATTATCCAATCCGTCGTACTCGTCATGCGTATGATCTACGTGGGAGTGGACATCATTCACGGTTACCCCTGGGAAGGCGTTCCCGATTACGGCTTTGGCCCAATGGGTCTGTGGAGTCTCGCCCTTCTTTTTCTATCCTGCGCAATCGGACTGCTCTCCACCGGTGCACGTCGTCTGGCGACGGTCCAGCTTTGGACGGCGGTATTGCTCACCCTCTGGGCGTGCCTGCTTTATCCGCCATTTCAAGCGAATGCCTCCGGCGCGTTTGAACGCACCAGCGGTACGCTACTGCTGCTCGCGTCCCTTTCGATGGTGTTGACAGGAGCCGTTTTGGTCGAGGGATGGTTCGCGAATCACCGCCGAACCGATAGTGAATCTTCGAAGGCTTCGCGGCGCGAGACCCCGGGATTCACCGCAAGTTGCGGCGTGTTGGCGATCGTGATCATCGTTCTCACTTGTTATCACTTGCTCGTTCCCGTGCGGACGATGTGGGGCGGGTTCCGAGGTTCCACGCTGTCGGTTTTCGTCTCGGGCGCAGTAGCCGCGGGGGGAAGTTTCCTCTTATTAGACCGCAGTTGGAGCGACAATTTGGCGGATGCGTCCTTGGGTTTGGCCTCACTGAGCTTGTGCGGACTGGCGATGCTGGCCGTTCCCAGTTTGCCCACGTCGCTAGCCGAGCGGTATCCGATGATGTTCAACGCCATGATCGTTGGGCTGACCTTGGCGACGGGGCTGTGGGCTTGGTTTTCATGTGTTCGGCCCGCACAGCTCGACGACGGCGAGCCGGGGACGACGGCCGTCCGGTTGATTCCCCATGCTCAGCGCTTCGCCTTCCTCAGCGCCGCCCTCGCTCTGGTCGCGGGAGCATTGATGACCTATTGGCCTCGTATGCCCTCGATTGCCGGCATGGATCATTCCCTGGGACGAATTACCGCGGGCCTCGCGGCACATCTTTTCCTGGTCCTGGTCATGCTTTGGTGTTCGCGGCGACTGCGCAGCATAACATTTCATCTCTTGACCGTAATGGCCGTCGTGTCGACGGCGGGGTTCATTATCATCCGCATGGCCCCGTTCGCCTCGCGGTTGGGATGATTAGAAGCGAATTGACAATTGCCGATTGCCAATTAACGATGAGGCGTGCGGTTGTGTTCCGTCGCGTAATCGGCAATTGGCAATCGGCAATCAGGCGGCGGTGCTACTGAATGCGTGCGGTCGTACAGCGAGTCAGCGAAGCCACTGTGGCGGTGGATGGCCGATCCGTCGCCGCCATCGAACATGGGCTGCTGGTCTATCTCGGTGTGGCCGCTGACGACGGCGATGCGGACCTGACATACATCGTCGACAAAGTGCGGCACTTACGAATCTTTTCCGACGAAAATGAGCGGATGAACCTCGATGTGGACCAAGCGGGCGGCAAAGTGCTCGTGGTGAGCGCTTTTACTGTGCATGCCGACGCTCGGCATGGGCGGCGGCCATCGTTTCAGGGTGCGGCCCCGCCGGACCGTGCCCGCGTTCTGTATGAACTGTTCTGCGATGCTCTTGTCCGAAGCGGCCTCATCGTGCAACGCGGCTCGTTTGGAGCGATGATGGCCGTGCAGTCCGTCAACGCCGGTCCGGTCTGTGTCCTGCTCGATTCCCGAAGAACGTTCTAGACTCCTCTCCCCTTGAGGGGAGAGGCTGGGTGAGGGGTGCAACCCGCGATCTTACTGTCACCCCGAGTTTTATGCCCCGTCGGGTTCGATCGTGACCGTGATCTTGAAGGTGGTGAACTGCTCGTGGTACAGCTCGGCCCGTTCTTTGTGGGTGACCAGCAGCAGGGCGACGCCGGTTTCGTGGGCTTCGAGCGTCCGGAGTACGGCCTCTTGCGGTTGCAGCGTGGTCAGCTTGAGGATTGCCGCGATCACGCTCTCGAAGGTGTTGACCTCGTCGTTGTGTAGAAGAACCTTGAAAGGCGGCAGTTGCTTGGGCCGGCGCTTCGTAACCGCCGGCTTTTTCGCCGGCACCGTTGCTATAGCGTTTCCATCGCCCGTTTCCGTCAATTCCGCCGTTTGCAATCCGTGGTCCGCCATAATTCGCCTGTACCATCATTCCTTACGATGAAGAGCCCGCAATCCTTCCCTGCGGTACTTCCTCATAAGTATACATCAACCCGACCCTTGCGCCAAGTGGGGCTCGACGGTATCGGGGTCAAATGCTAACGGGGCAGTTATTGATTGAAGAAGAGGAAGAAGACGAGCATTACCATTGCCCAACTAGTGAGGACCGGAAAGAGCAACGCGTACATTACGACAATCCGCGCTGCGTGGCCGCGTGACTGAATAAGCTGTTTCGTCCAATCGGACCGCACGGGTGCGACCCACCCAAACGCGGCGTAGAGCACGATTGCGACGGGAATCCCAATCAAACAAAGAATCTCCGGAAGGTTTGAGCCTAACGGCATAAAGCTGCGCCGCGAAGAAGCGCTAAGAGCGTATCCAACCGTAGCCAGGATGACAGCAAGGCTCGTTGCCGCGCTCCCATAGATCAAACGGTGAGACTCATACGCCCCGGCTGCGATAATCGTAAGCGGCGGGCGCGCGAACTGCGGAAGCCCCTTTCGAATCTGAGTGACCAACCCCACAAACACAGGTCCGGCCCACGTCAGGGCAAGCCAGAGCAGGATCCCCGTCGCGACGGGAACGGACCGCCATTGGGGTGAACCGATCACCAATCGGGTTGTTGAGGTCATCCCAAAAGTCTTGCCAGGCTGCCAGCCGTCTTTCCAGTCAGGAATCTGCAGCTCCTCGAAACCCCCTCGCATGATGCCCTCACGGATAATCGCGGTAGCCTCATGAAGAACCGCAGACAGCGGATCACCGATGTTCGAAAACCGGTAGATCGTCGTAGTTTCGGCGGCGATCGACGACGCAACCACCGTCCCGGTGAGCACAATCGCCGCGGCAATCGTGGCGTTCCTTGCTACGACTCTGAGAGAGCGCCGGAGGTCACCTGGTCGGTCCAGTGCCCACCACCATCCCGGCGGACGTTTCCGAATGAACCTGAAAGGACCGGAGAAGAACCATTTCCCGGAATCGACAAGCTCCCAGACTTGACGCCGATACCCATCCGCAATGTTGAGCAGCCCACATTCCGGACAACGCGGCTCGTCACCCAGACCGAAGAGGCTGTAACCGCACGCTAAGCACGTCCTCGAAGTCTCGTTCGGTTCGCATCCGTTCACTTCCGCTCGCAGTTCAGATCCGGGGGCCCCTACAAGCGGCAGCGCTATGTCGGAGTCGCTCACGGCTGTTTTTTCAAATGCTTATCAAAGAACTTCGCCAACTCCTTGTAGTAGAGCAAGCGGTTCTCCTCCTTGGCGAAGCCATGCCCTTCGTCGGGAAAGTAAAGTTCGCCAACGTCCATGCCGCGTTTCTTGAGGGCCACGGCGATCTGCATGGCCTCGCCGACGGGCACACGCGGATCGTTCAGCCCGTGGGCGATCATCAACGGCATGTCGATCTTGTCCACCTTGTAGATCGGCGAGATGGATTTCAAGAATTCCGGATCGGATAGCGGCCCGTACTCGGCCTCGCGTAGCTTACGGCGGTAGTCCTTGGTCTTCTCCAGAAAAGTCTGAAAGTTGACGACACCCACCACATCGCACGCGGCGCCGAAAAGTTCCGGCGCTTCCGTGATGGCGGCCATGGTCATGAACCCGCCGTAGCTTCCGCCCCAAGCGGCGACCATCTTCTTGTCGGTGTAGCCCTGGTCGATCACGTACTTCGCGGCCCAGATGCCGTCCTTGACGCTCTTCATCCGGTCCTTGTAGTTGTCGGCCTCCAGGAACTTCTTTCCATACCCGCTCGATCCGCGCACGTTCGGGGCAATGACCCCGTATCCCTGAGCGACGAAATACTGGAACGAGCGGTTAAACCCAGGTCGAAACTGCCCCTCCGGGCCGCCGTGGTATTGAACAATAAACGGTATCTTCTTTCCCTTCTGGTAGTCGCCGGGCAGATACACGAACGCCGGAATCTTCGTGCCGTCGAATGACGGATAGTGGACCAACTCCGGCAGGCGGAACTTCGAGACGTCGATGCCCTGCGTGTCGGCCGTGGTCAGGGCGACTCCCGGCTCGGTGGGCTTGTTGAGGTCCCACTTGTAGATCAGTCCGGGCGTGTTGGCGTTATCGAGGGCATAGAGCATGTTCTTGCCCTGAAAGGTCACATTACCCACGACGCCCTTGGCCAGGGTCGGAGCCTGGATCGGCGTGAAGTCCGAGGTTTTCCGCAAGTGCAAAGCTGCATAACCGTCTTCATTGACGACCGCCGCGAGAACTTGGTGGTCCTCGTTGAGCGTTCCATAGTCGATCTCCCGTCCGGCCAAGTCCGTCAGCACCGGTTTGATCATGCCGGTTTGCAGGTCGATGGTGTGGATCGTGTTGAGGTCGCCCTTGTAGTCGGTGTTGACGATGAAGTTGCGATCGGCAGCGTCGTAACCGATGGCGTCGAAGGACCACTCCTCACCCTTGGGAGTGATTTCGCGCTTCTCGCCGGTGGCGAGGGTCACTTCGAACAACTGTGAGAATGAGGCCGAGGTATATTTCGACACCACCAGCTTGGTGCCGTCGCGGTTGAAGTCCACCGCCCTATGGTCGCCTGCGGCTTCATATACCTTCTTGGATTGCTTCGATTCGAGGTCGTACACATAAACGTGGAAGTCCGCGGAGGAGGTTTCGTTGGAGCGATAGGCGAAGGCCTTGGAGTCCCGTCGCCAAAGCGGCGCAGCGTAGACGTGCTCCGGATTGACGAACAACGGATCGATCTTGCCGCTCGCGGCGTCGAGCAGATACATACTGAATTGCTCGCTGCCGCCGACGGCAGCCGTTAGAACGATCCGCTTGCCGTCGTCGCTCGGCGAGTACCCACCGACCCCGTCCGGAAAGGTGGTGAGCTTGACGGCGTCTTTCTGCGTGCCGCCCGGCGGCACTTTGTAAAGCTGTCGGATGCCGTCGGGATCGTAGATGAAATATGCCGTCCCGTCCGGCGCGAGTTGACCGGCAAAGGGCCACCGCATCTTGATGTAGGGCTCGATGCCGGTGCTGTCGGCCGCAAGACTGGTCCGCGGCACACTAATCAGAGGCCATGCGTTCGCTGCCAGCATGATCGCAAGAAGTTGAATCCGTTTGGTGGTCGGTTTCATAGGTTTCATCTCCGAATACTCTGTCCGTTTACGACAATGTTTAGGTCCGCAATGTGGACAGCATAACGCCTCTTGCTTTTCCTGCCCAGACGGGCGGTCAGTCGCGGGATGCTTGGACAAGTTTGTACCGGTATCCGGGTTCGAGGTACGGGGTCCGCGTGCGTTCCGTCCACAACCCGGTACGATAGAAGCCGATAGAGAGTGTGGTACTTCTACGGGATGTGGCGGCCATGCCGATTGCCAAAGAAGGATTACGTGAGATCGCATTAGCGACGGTCGTCCTCGGCCTGCTCGCGTGGGGCGGGGCATGGATCTATTGGCCGCTGGCGATTCCGTTTGCCCTGGTATGGATCTGGGTGCTCTCCTTCTTCCGTGATCCTACACGACGGGGCACGTTCGAGCGCGGAGATATATGCTCACCCGCCGATGGAACCGTCACCGAGATCACCCATGTGGACGACTATGAACCCCTCGGTGGACCGGCGATACGCCTCGGGACGTTCCTCAGCCTTTTCAACGTGCATGTCAACCGTTCGCCGTGCAGCGGCACCGTGCGGTCGCTTTCGTATCGCGCGGGGGAGTACCTGGATGCGCGGCATCCTGAATCGGGCCGGCGCAACGAGTCCAATACGCTGCTGATCGACCCGGACGGCACGATGCCCGGCCCCATCGTGGTTCGGCAGGTGGCCGGGTTCGTTGCCCGTCGGATCATCTGCAACGCACAGGCGAATCAGCACCTCACCATCGGCGAGCGCTTCGGACTTATCAAGTTCGGATCGCGGACGGAGTTGGTGATCCCCCAATGCGACGGTACGGAAGTCCTGGTGAAGCTGGGCGACAAGGTGCGCGCGGGGCTTACGGTGATGGCGAGACAGCCGCTTCCTGCTTCCAACATGAGCAGTCCTGCCACCGATGACGCCTGCAAAGTAGGTTCCCAAAAGACAGGACTTGTGACACCCCTACGGGTGCCGCTATGACAATCATCGCCAAGCTGCCGTCCAGTTCCGACCGTCCCCGGCCCCATCGGCGGCGTCTGCGTTCGTTGGCGTTCGTCCCGACGCTGATTACGCTGGGGAATTTGCTCTGTGGTTTCGCCGCGATCCATTTTGCGTTGCGGGCGATGATCGACCTCGGCGCGGGCGTTACCCCGGAGCAGATCAACACGCTGCACCACCCGGTGATCGAGCGGCTGCTTCCATCGTTCTTGTCCGTCGGGGCGATCTTGGTTGCGCTTGGCATGGTCTTGGACTGCTTCGACGGTCTGATCGCCCGCGTGACCCGCAGCACCACCAACTTCGGCGGCCAGCTCGATTCCCTCGCCGATGTGGTCACCTTCGGAGTGGCGCCCGCGACGTTAATGGTGGCGTTCATGACCAAAGAACTGGCCGGCGACTCGATCGTCCCCTCGCCGATCAGTGAACACGCCTTGGGGCGCTTTACATGGGTGTCGGCGGCGGTCTACGTCGCTTTTACTGCGGTCCGCCTCGCCCGCTTCAACGTCGAACACGCCAAGGCGGATTTCGACCATCGGATTTTCCGCGGGCTGCCCTCCCCCGGGGCCGCTGCCATCATGGTGGCACTGATCCTCTTTCAAGACCAGCCTATGGGGGCCGTGCTGCGGCCGGCGATCGTGTACGCCACTCCGTTCATCGCCATGGGCATCGCGTTCCTCATGGTCAGCCGCATCCCGTATCGACGTTTCCATCGTGCGTATCTGCTTGGCCGGCAACCGTTCGGACAGTTCCTGGTCGTGATGCTCGTCGTGGCCGTCTTCCTTGCGTTCAAGGCGGAAACGTTTCTTGTGATCGTGTTGTGGTATGGCCTGAGCGGTCCGATCTTCTACCTCGTTCGAGTGCTGCGCGAGCAAACACGACCCGGCCACGGAGTCGCTGCCACTTCGAGGCCAGACGAGGAGCGTAAGCTGGCGTGACATCGACAGTTACGGATCCGGTTAGAGTTCGCTTTGCTCCGTCCCCGACGGGGTATCTGCACATCGGCAGCGCGCGGACTGTATTGTTCAATTGGCTTCTGGCGCGAAAGCACGGCGGCACGTTTATCCTGCGTATTGAAGATACCGACCAGGCGCGACATGTGGAGGACTCGGTTCAGAAAATCCTCGACGATCTTCGCTGGCTGGGCCTGACCTGGGACGAGGGGCCACAGGTCGGCGGCGACTACGGGCCGTATTTTCAGAGTAAACGCCTGGAGATTTACAATCGCTATTTGCAAAAGCTCCTTGAATCCGGCCACGCGTACTACGCCTTGGAGATGCCGCAACAATTAACGGCGTTGCGCGACGCCGCCAAGGCCGCGAAGCAGTCCTACAAGTACGTTCGCCCCGATCCGCCGCCGACCATCGCGGAGGGCGAGGCCGCACGAGCAGCGGGTCGACCCGTCGTCGTGCGCTTCAAGATGCCCGCCGTCGACATTACCGTCGTCGACGATATCCTTGGCCCTGTCACGCTGCCTGCCGATCAATCCGAGGACTTCGTGATCCAAAAAGGCGACGGGTATCCGACGTACCACTTCGCTTGCGTGGTCGACGATGAGTTGATGAAAATCACTCACGTCCTCCGCGGCCAGGAACACCTCATTAACACCACCAAACACGTTGCCTTGCAGCGCGCGTTGGGCTTTGCCACGCCGCACTACGCTCATCTGTCCGTCATTTTCAACATGGACGGGACGAAGATGAGCAAGCGAGACAAAGAAAAAGCCGCCAAAGAAGGGCGACGGCCGCCGGAGATCGACGTGCATGATTTCCGCGTCGCGGGCTACTTGCCGGAAACGCTCGTCAACTACATCGCCCTCTTGGGCTGGTCGCCGGGCGACGACCGCGAATTCTTTAACCTAGATGAACTGACCGGGGTGTTCGGCCTCGATCGCGTCGGCAAGACCAACGCTCGGTTCGATCGTGAGAAGTTGCTTTCCTTCAACACCACGTGGGCGACGCGGCTGTCGCCCGATCGGCTTTTGGAGGCCTTCAAGGATTTCATCCGCGTGAGTGAGTCTCCGATGCGCGGTACGGACGACGACTTGCTCCGGGAGATTTTGCGAACATGCGCGGGATTCCGCACCTTCCGACAAGTCGAGGAGAAGGTACGGTTCCTGTTTCTCGCCGACAATGCGATCGAGTACGACCCCAAGGCCGTGCAGAAAGTCCTCGCCAAGAACAATGGAGAGGGTTATACCGCTCTGAGCGAAACCCTACCCCGACTGCGAGATCTGTCCGCTTGGACGGCCGACGCCGTCGAAAAGCTCATCCACGACGTGTGCGAGAAAAAAGCCGTACAGATGGGCGCCATTGCTCAACCGCTGCGTGTCGCCATCACCGGGACGACGATCAGCCCGTCGATTCACGACACGCTAGCGCTCCTCGGCCGTAAACGAACGCTGGCGAGGGTAGAGAAATGCCTGAAAGGGAGTCAATCTCTTCCACACGTTTGAGGTGGGGCATCGAAGCCACAAACGCAACAAGCCCACGCCCTGAGAATGTAGGCGCTTGCTGAATCGTTGCTCAAAAAGCGGCCGGGGGGCTGATGACGAACTCAGCCTCCCCGGCCGGCATATTGCCATGGGAGTTAGCGTCGTGGTTACAGACTCGCGAGAAACAGCGTCGTGACGAGGAGGGTCCAGGCCGATCCGGAGCCCGGCTCGATCGGCGTGGCGTCGTCCGGCTCGGTGACTGGGAAATCGTCCCCCGTCGTATCGACTTCCTCTTCGTGATTGCCTACCTCCGGGACGACCAACGGGCACTGATCACACGATCTTACCGAACGGCCGCTGGCCGCTCGGCACTGGGCTGTAGTCATCCGCTGGGTATTATCACAGGTAAACCTAGGTGTCGAAGGACGCGGGGGTGGACAGCACGGGTACAACGGTTGAACGATAGGATTGATCAAGATGTTCGCTTCGGGTAGGAAGGATTCCCTCGCACTCGGCGTGGACGCGACCCCGTTGGATTGCACGCTGCCGAGCGCGGTTGGGGGCGTGTCGTCGGATGCTGCCCGAACGGTCGCCAGCCCGACAACGACACCCAGCGCCAGCACGTAGACGGATCCATTTCGAATCGCCACGCTCATGAATTTCCACTCGCTACTTCTCTTCATTGATTTCTTGCTCCTTTTTGCCGCAACTATGAACTCTCTCAACCGCTCGAAACGTATCGACCGGTCACAATGGAATCCGCCTCCTCGACGGTTGTGCCTAAGTTAGATTCGCCTTCGGAGTTACAGGCGCGCCCGCCAACCCCCATGCGCCAATACGCAGACCACAAATCCGTTGACGGATTAGCGGCCTACAATGGGTTGTCGACCGTCGGGATCCTCTTTACCCTGCCAACCTAGCGGTGGGTCTTGATCGCCCAGGCTCTTCCTCCGCTGCATCCAAGCCACTACGCAGCGAGCCAACAACTCTATCACAATCGGCTCGTTGCGGCAAGTTCCTTTCTCGTTTTTTAATTGACGCATCGCCCTCGTCCACAAGTTTCGACAACCACGGAGGTTATTTCGATCGAAGATCAGCGCTGACGGATCGCAACCGATGTGTCGAGTGGCCAATTCCCAACAATGAGATAAGATTGCCGCGTCATGCCATCCAACCCTCCGATCACGTCCCCGTCACTAGCGCCCTGCGGGCTGTATGTGCACGTCCCGTTTTGCGAGACAAAGTGCGGCTACTGTGATTTTTATTCCGTCGCCCTGAAAGATCGAAACCCAACCCCGCTCGTGGACTGCATCGGGCGCGAACTGCGTCAACGGGTCAACGGCTGCGCCCACGCAGTGCGGACCGTGTTTTTCGGCGGCGGTACACCGACGATTCTGCCGTTGAGCGAGCTGGCCCGGCTACTGAACTTCGTTTACGAGGCGGTTAATGTTCGCCAATTGGAAGAATTCACCGTCGAAGCCAACCCCGCGACCGTGGACGATGAAAAAGCCGAATTACTCGTATCCTCCGGCGTCAGCCGCGTCTCCATGGGCGCTCAATCGTTCTTCCGCAATGAACTCGCCACCCTGGAGCGCTTGCACTCGCCCGAAGACATCGCCCCCTCGGTGGCGACCCTGCGACGGCATGGGGTTGGGCAAATCAACCTCGATCTCATCTTCGGCATCCCCGGCCAGACGCTCGAAACCTGGTCGCAGTCGCTGTCCCGCGCGATCGACTTGGGGCCGGACCATATCGCCTGCTACGGACTGACCTACGAGCCGGGCACGCGCCTGACCGCCATGCGCCGACATGGCCGGATGACGCCCTGCGACGAGGACATCGAGGCCGACATGTTCCTGCGGACTTTTGACACGCTCGAATCCGCAGGCTACCGACAGTACGAAATCAGCAACTACGCCAAACCCGGCTGCGAATGCCGACACAATCTTTTGTATTGGCGGAATGAGCCGTACATCGGCGTCGGCCCCTCGGCCGCGGGATGCGTCGACGGCCGCCGGTATAAGAACGTCGCCGATGTCGCCGGCTATGTACGCCTCATCGAACGCGACGGCCATGCCGAAGTGGATTCGGAGATCATCGACACGGAGATGCTGATCGTTGAGCTGGTGATGATGCAACTGCGGCTCAATGAAGGCCTCTCCATCGCCGTGTTCCGAGAGCGAATCGGCGTCGATCCGCGCGACTCGTTCGGAGAAGCACTCATGCGGCTTGTGGACCTCGGCCTCGTCACCGTGTCCGATACGCATATTGCCCTGACGCGATCGGGTCGGCTGGTTGCCAACACCGTAGTGGCCGAGCTTGCCGCCGTCCCCCGCCAGGCCGATCTCGCGTTGCCTATTCTCTAGCAGAGGCACTGAGGCATTAAGGCACCCTTCTAGGGCAGGCTCCGGCACGAAGAGGACGTAAAAATGGATTTCGTCCAAACGAACCAGCAAACCTTGCCGGCCGGGTAAAGAACGCGTTTTGTCCGTCGGGATTTGGCTTCGTTTGGGTTCTTTTTCCGTATTCGCCTGCCATCGCGTCCGCGTGGCGAGAGGTCAAAACGTGTAGTAGGCGTGGTAATGGTCGCGGATGGCGACGTCGACGTTGAAGACGGAGGCCATGAGGGCGGAGCGCATCCACATGCCGTTTCGGACCTGTGCCCAGTACTTGGCCTGGGGGAGGGCGTCGAGGCGTTGATCGAGTTCGTTACGCCGGGGTAAGGGATGTAAAATCGCAAGGCCGGGCTTGAAATCCTTGGCCATCTCGTAGGTCAAACTGTAGGCGTAGTAGTCGATCGCTTTCGATTCCCCCGCGACGTCGTGCTCGTCCTGCATGCGCGTCATATAGATGGCATCGTACTCACCGATCGAGGAGCGGAGGTCCTCGGCGACGTCATATTCGATGCCGTTCCGCGAGAGATACTCGAGGATGTCTTCGCCAATGCGAAGCTGCGGAGGAGAGACGAACACCAGCCGCACGCCAGGATAACGGCACAGCAAATAGGCGAGCGAGCGGACCGTCCGGCCGCGCTTCAGATCGCCCACGAAGGCAATCGTTTTGCCCGCGAACACGTTCCGAGTGTATCGCGGCTCCTCGCGCGCCGCGCGCGGGTCGGCGAAGCAGCGATACAACGTGTAGATGTCGAGCAGCGCCTGGGTGGGATGTTGGTCCTTGCCTGATCCGGCGTTGAGCACGGGGATCGTCCGCGGCATCTCGTTGAGCATGTTGGCCACGTGCTCGGCGAAACCCTCCAGGGGGTGGCGCATGATGATGAGATCGAAGTATTGGCTGAAGGTGCGAACGGTGTCGTCCTCAGACTCACCCTTGACCTCCGACGAGGTCGAGCGGTCGCGGACGGAGCTGTAGCGCATACCGACGATCTGACACGCGGCGGTGAAGGAGAGGAAGGTCCGCGTGGACGGTTGGATGAAGTAGAGCATCGCCCGGCGGTGACTCAATAACGTCTGGAGGAACTGGCTGCCCTGTCGCGAGCCGCTAATGGAGCGGATCATGTCGGCGAGCTGGCAAAGTTGATCGACGGTCGGGCGGTCGAACTGCTGAGCGAGAACGACGTGGAAAGGCTTGTCGTTTCGGTTCAGGGCCGCAATACGATGGGCCGTATCAGGGTGTGTCGGTACGTACGGTTGAGATTCGGTTGCCGGCATATCGCCCCCGTCAGAAGGTGTTAAGGACAGCCGATCAGGACCACAATGATCCACGGCGTCGCCTGGCGATCGACCGTCCACTTCGGTGAAGATTAGACCAACCATGCGAGAAAACGTCAAGGCCTGGGGTTCTGGTAATGGGGCTGTCACATCGGGGCAACTGGGGTTTGCCTCGGTAGGCGATTTGAGTTATGCTTCTATTAACAATGGCTAGACGGCTCCTCATCTTGGCTGGCGTTCTCACTTGGCAGTTCTCGGCCATGCCCATCGGCGACGACATCCGTGGGAAGGCTTCAACTTCATCCTCGCAGTGCCGTTGCGGCTGCGGCGTGCAGTGCCGGTGCTGCTGCCAAAAGCCATCGAACCCGTCGCCCACGCCGTCGGGAGGGCAAAGCCTGTGCCGCTGTCCGATGCAGTCCATTCCGACGCTGCAACGGATGATGACTGAACCCGAACGGGAGGTGCACGTCGCCGTTCTTGTTGACGAATCTCACACGCTGGGTGAACCCCCGACCGAGCTGGTCCGGGCAATCGCCCATGCCCCACCTTCTCAACTCACGCACTTAACCACGTGCGTTCTGTTGATCTAATTCTCTGAACCCATTAGCAATCTGACTTGTCCCCTGACTTGCGGGCGACCGTGCGTTGGGGATATGAAGATGCGTTGCGCCTGCGCGTAAATCCTCGGGGGTATAGGCTAGCCCATACGCAGGGTTCCTGATCGTCGTACGTCATCTGGCTGTGGAGATTGGAACGAGGCCGTCCGAAGTCCCGGCGAACGTGTAGTTCGGGATAAGGTGCGGCGAGATTACAAAGGAGATTGTCTTATGTTTGTGAAAGCGATGTTTATTTCGGTCGTATCCTTGGCGATGGCGCCCGTTGTCGCCCTGGCGCAGCACGGGGAGGAGAAGGGGAAACCCGCTGAGTTCAAGATGCCCACGACGTACAAGGCGGGCGTGGAGGAGATTGAACATCGACTCGATGTGATATCGAAGTTAATGGAGTCGAAACAACTGGCGAAGGTTCACGTCGAAGCCGACGTGATCCAGAAGGTCGCCAAGGAGATCGGACAATTGGCGCTCAAGGAAGGCTCCAGCGTTCCGAAGGAGGCGGTCAAGGATATCGACCAGGCGGGGAAGGACCTCGCGGGCAAGTTCGACGCTATCGACAAGAGCGCCGACGCCGGAGACGCCGCAGGCACGAAGAAGATCTATGACGAGATGGTCAAGATCGCGGCAACGCTGGCGAAGTACACGCCAAAGACTTATCAGTGCCCGATGAAGTGCGAGCGCGAGAAGACCTATGACAAGCTCGGAAAATGCCCCAAGTGCGGCATGGATCTTAAGGGCGTTAAGTCGCACGTCGACCATGAGGCCGAGCACGAGGGACATTAACGATGACCGGTGCCTACGTCCGATGAGGGAAGACGGCTGACCTGCGGCCGCACGAGTAAGCCCCAGACCGGATTCGGTGTGGACTCGGATTGCGGGGACATGTTCGGTATGGGTTCGCGTTGGCGACTGAATCCGGAACGGAGAATGTTATGATGGCGCGCAAGATGAGTGGAAGATCGTGTGTCGTATTGCTGGCCGGCTTGACCTGTTCGTGCGCGCGGGTGGACCACACGGCGGAGTTTCGTCAGGCAGCCGAACAGATGAAAACGGCGTCCGGCCTGGAAACACCGTGGGGAGACGGCGGCGAGCCGCAGGACTTGACGCTGGACGACGGCGACGTGCTCCCGCTGGATCGCGCCGTCGTGCTGACTCTACGCAACAACCGATCCCTTCGCGCGGATATGGAAATGATCGCGTCGGCCAAGGCGGATCTCGTACAGGCCGGACTCTTGTCGAATCCGATGCTTTCGGTGATGGCCCGACTTCCGGAGGGCGGCGGACGGGCGAGTCTCGATTTCGGTCTTTCGAAAGACATTGCGGACCTGTGGCTGATCCCCAGCCGCAAACGGGCCGCGCAGCGGATGCTCCAGCGCACGATTCTGTCGTTCACCGATTCGGCCGTCGCCCTGGTCAACGAAGTGAAGACGACTTACTACACGGTCGGCTATCAGACGACGGCGATCGAGTTGCAGAATCGGAACATCCGGGTCTTGCGGGAGACGGTGGAACTGGCTCAGGCGAGGTTCCGCGCCGGGGATACGAGCCAGCTCGACGTGAACCTGACGCGAAGCCGACTCATCGAGGCGCAGTTGGAGCTTCTGGCGCTTCAAACCGAATACGGGACCTCGCAGCGCACGCTGTTACGTATGATGGGCGTCGCCGCGTTTCCCGGCGAATGGAGGTTCCAGCCCATCGAGCCGCCGAGTCTCACCGTCGCGGAAGACGAATCCATTGTGGAAAACACGGCATTGGAGCGGCGACTGGATGTGCAGGCGGCGTGGTGGGAGGTCGAGTCCGCCGCGGCCGACGTAGAGCAGCAGCGCCTTCGTTTGTTCCCTTCTCTGGGACTGGGGATATCGGCGTCACGATTCGAACGTCGGGCGACGCCGGGACGCAAACTCTTGGCGGACACGGCCAGGGCCTCTGTGGCAAACGGAGCGCTGACGGCGCCGGAGATCCAGTCCCGCGCTGATCGCCGTCGCGAACGCAGCCGGGAAATCGACGCCATCCTCGGCCCGTCGATCGAGGTTCCGTTGCCGATCTTCGACCAGAACCAGGCCCAGGTCGCCAAAGCACAGGCGAAGGCACGCGAACTGAAGCAACGGTATGAAGAGGTGCAACAGCGCGTCGTCGAGGGCGTGCGTACCGCGCTGTACACCTATCGACTGGCCCAAGAGCGGGTCCGGATGTTCAAGGAATCCCTCCTTCCCCAGCAGGAGGCGAACCTGCGTTTCGCGGAGAAATCGTACCAGGCCGGTCAGGAAACCATTTTGACCGTACTGCTGGCGCAGGAAGCGCTCATCCGTTCGCAGCTCAGCGCCGCGGCGGCGGAGCGCGATCTTGCGGTCAGTTCGGCCAACCTCGAACGCCAGCTCGCCGGCCAAATCCCGGACTTTTTGCTTCAATCTGCCGAAACTGCGTCGCCGTCCGCACCGCCGGAGGGCGTAGAAAAGAAGAACGATAACTGACCCGACTTTTCAGGATCGCTGCCATGCCATCACCATCGAGTAACTCAGTCGGAGAGCAGAGGACATCCGTCCTCGGCCGTTTGTGGACGTTCGTTCGGATTATGAACGTCCGACTTCGATTCATCTTCCTGATGCTCCTAGTCGGCCTGCTCGTCGGCTACTGGGAAAACATCATGAACTACTACGACCGATGGACGAGACCGGAAACCGTTGTTGCGACTGTCCAGGCCGAAGAGATCGAATACTACTGCCCGATGCACCCCAACATCATCCGCGCAGAACCCGGAAGCTGTCCGATTTGCGGGATGCCGCTGTCGAAGCGGTCCAAGACGGCCGCGGCGCAGTTGCCGGAGGGTGTTCTCGCCCGCCAGCAACTTACCCCTTACAAGGTAGCGCTCGGGGGTATCGCAACATCGCCCGTCGAGTATCGCCTGCTGGCGCGGGAAATCCGCACCGTCGGCATTGTGGATTACGATGATACCCGTCGCGCCTTCATCGCCGCTCGCATCAAGGGGCGCATCGACAAGCTGTTCGTGAATTATGAAGGACAACACGTCGAGAAAGGCGACCCTTTGGCTTGGATCTACAGTCCGGACCTGCTCACGACGCAGGAAGGTCTACTGGTTGAATACCGCCGCCTTCAGCAGATGCGGGCCGGCAACAGCCCCGACCTCGCCGCCCAGGAATCGCTGGTCGAGGACGCAAAAAAAAGACTGACCCTCTGGGGCACGACAGAACAGCAGGTCGACGAAATCCTCACCCGCGGCACGTCACAGACTCACCTTGTCATCTACTCACCGATGACCGGCATTGTGACGGAGAAGAACGTGCTGGAGGGTCATTATGTGGAGGAGGGCGGAGACCTTTATACGATCGCGGATCTCAGTCGAGTTTGGATGCAAGCGAAAATCTTTGAAGACGAAATGGCCGGCGTCGATATCGGCAGCGCGGTGGAAATCAGGAGTACGGCTTACCCCAATGAAATCTTCGCCGGGCGGATCGCGTTCGTCGCCTACAGGGTGGACCCCGCGACCCGAACCGTGGCGGCCCGGGTGGAAGTCGATAACCCGGATTACAAACTGAAACCGGGCATGTACGCCCAGGCCTACATTCGACTGCCGATCGGCAAAGTGACCGTACTAACGGAGGAGGAGGCGAAGGCCGCCTTAGCGCCAGAAGCTGCGAAACCTTCCGCCACGCCGACGGAAATCCTGACGGCCGCGTACCTCGATCTCACCGCCGCGTTCTTTAACGACAAGACGGACGAGGCGGCCCTCGCCAAGCTGCGTTCCGAGGCCGAAACCCTCAAAAAGCGTCTCACCGGCGAAGCCGCTGCACACTCCAACGCCATTTTCGAAAGCGCCGTCGCCATGACCGGCAAGCCCCTCGCCGAGCAGCGCAAACAGCTTAAGTCCCTCAGCGCTCACGCCATCGAGCTGCTGAAGAAGAACTCCCCCGCCCAGGTCACCCTGTACGTCGTACACTGCCCGATGGTCCCGGCTGATTGGCTCCAATCGAAGAAGGGAATCAACAATCCCTATTACGGATCGGAGATGGCCTACTGCGGTGAAGTGACCGGTTCCATTGAGCACGCCGCCGGCGGACAAAGCCCGCGGTTCGTGGTGGGTTACTACTGCCCGGTTTTTCCCGATCGGCTTTTCGAAAAGCCGGAAACCTGTCCGCTGGACAAGTTTCCGTTGAAACCGGCCAGGGTGGAGAGGGTTCTTGCCGTTCCCGCATCCGCGATCGTGAACACGGGCAAACGGAGAGTCGTCTACCGCGAAAGTGAGCCCGGCACGTTCGACATGCTGGAGATCCAAGCGGGCAACCGGGCGGGCGAATTCTATCCCGTGGTTTCGGGTTTGAAGGAAGGCGATCGCGTGGCGACGGCCGGGGCCTTTCTCGTCGATGCCGAAAACCGATTGAACCCGGCCACCAGTGCCCAGTACTTCGGCGCCAGCGGCGGACCGCAAAGCGGTCAGCAGGACAAACATTAGTCGGCGCCACTAGCCGCGAGGGCAAACATGATCCCAAAGATCATCGAATACTGCGTCCGCAACCGCTTTATCGTGCTCATGATCATGGCCGGTGTGGCCGTGTGGGGCGTCTATTGCGTGCTCAAGACACCGATCGACGCCATTCCCGACCTTTCCGAAAACCAGGTCATTGTCTTCACCGACTGGATGGGGCGCTCCCCGCAGGAGATTGATGACCAGATCACCTACCCCTTGTCCGTGAACCTCCAGGGCCTCGCCGGCGTGAAGGCGATCCGGTCATCGAGCGAATTCAACTTCTCGATGATCAATATCATCTTCGACGACAAGACCGACTTCTACTTTGCGCGTACGAGGGTGCTGGAGCGTTTGAACGTCGCCAGTACGTTTCTGCCGCCCGGCGTCGTACCGTATCTGGCACCCGACGCGACCGCTCTTGGCCAGGTCTTTTGGTACACCGTCGAAGGCGACGGTTACAGCGTCGATGAGCTCCGTGCAGTTCAGGATTGGTATGTTCGTTATCAGCTCTATGTAACCGGCGTGGCCCAGGTGGCCAGCGTGGGCGGCTTCGTTCGTGAGTATCAGATCGACGTCGATCCTGACAAGCTTCGTGCCTTCGACCTCTCGCTCGGATCGGTATTTAACGCGGTTGCCGGCAGCAATATTTCTGTCGGGGGCAAGGTCTACTTCGAAGCCAACGCCGAATTCCTCATACGCGGGGTCGGATGGGTTCGCGGAGTACGCGACCTGGAAAACGTAGTGGTGGCCGAACGCAATGGCGTCCCCATTTACGTTCGGAACCTGGCCGCCGTGCAGCTTGGTCCCGAGTATCGCCGCAGCATGTTGGAGAAGAACAACCAGGAGGCCGTGGGCGGCGTGGTGATGATGCGCTTTGGCGAGAACCCACTCGCCGTGACCAAATCCATCAAGGAACGCATCGAGCAGCTTCAACCCGGTCTGCCCCCCGGCGTTCGGATCGTTCCCTTCTACGACCGTACGCGTCTAATCGAGGGCGCCATCCACACGCTCGTCAGCACGCTCAAGGAAGAATTGATTGTCGCCAGCATTGCGATTCTGCTGATTCTGGCTCACTTCCGCAGCGCGATCGTCGTGTGCAGCACTTTGCCGATGGCGGTGCTCGTGGCGTTCATTTTCATGTACTACGTGGGCGTGCCCAGCAACATCATGTCCCTGTCCGGCATCGCCATTTCCATTGGGCTGTTCGTCGATGCCGCCGTGGTCATGGTCGAGAATACGATCCACGAGCTGACCAAAGAACATGGATCGGCCCGGATTAAAGGCGACACCACGGAAGCGGTGGTCCGTGCCTGCCGGTTGGTCGGCGCCCCGATCTTTTTCGCCATGTTGATCATGCTGGTCTCCTTCATTCCCGTCTTCGCACTGGGCGGCACGGAAGGAAAGATGTTCCACCCGCTCGCCTTCACCAAGACCTTCGCGATGATCGGGGTGGCCATCATGGCCGTGACGTTCGTGCCGGCGATGATTCCGATCTTCGTCCGGGGCCGCCTCCAGCGCGAAGAGGACAACTGGTTCGTCCGCACGTTTATCAACATTTACAAGCCGGTCCTGACCTGGCTTATGCACGTGCCCGCAGCGGGCATCTGGTTCATGGGCTTTTTGTTCATCGTTGGGACCGGGTTCATTGGGAGCCGTCCGCTCTTTCTGGGCATGCTCGCGCTTTCGTTGTTTTTCGGCAGCGTGTTCTTTCGACGGGCGTGGAGTAAGGGGCTGGCATTCGTTCTGTTGTTCACGACCGCGGTGTGGGCGTGGGGATTCCCGAAGCTGGGACGCGAGTTCATGCCCCCCCTGGACGAGGGGAGCGTTCTCGACATGCCCGTGACCGTCCCGCGAGTCTCGATCACTCAGGCGGCCGACGACATCCGCGTACGCGATGAGGTCATGCGCGGCTTCCCGGAAGTGGATCAGGTCGTCGGCAAGGTGGGCCGCGCCGACACGCCTACCGACCCGTCCGGGATCGACATGGTTGAAACGGTGGTGAGCCTGCGCCCCAAAGAATGGTGGACGAAGCGGAAGGTCCAGTTCAACGACGCCCTGGACGAGGCCAAGAAGCTGCTGACCGCCATGCAAGAGTCCGGTTTCGTGCGGAGCGATTTGAAGCCGGACGAGGCCGACGCATTGGCCAACAACGCTTCGATGGACGCCATGACCCAGTTCGACCGAAGGATGCGAGGCTTCGCTTCCCGCCGGCAAACGGAGTTCGGGCCCGTCGTAGCAAAGAAACTTGTTGTCGCGGCGGTCAACGACCTGGTGGAGCTATTCCGTCGTAAGGGCGAGCTGAAGACCGAGCCGACGGCGGCCCAGGTTGATCAACTGGCTGAGCCGCTAGTGAAAAAACACGGGCTATTACTGGTCGAAGTCCCGCGTCGGGAAGAACTCACGAAACTAATGGAGGCCGCCACGGACAGCCTCGCGGCCCTGGGTGCCGTCGAAAGAAAACCCGAGCTGTTGCTCCTGCCCGCAAGTCCCTGGACCGAACTGCGGGATGCCGTGGCTACCGCACTTGGCTCCGAAAAGGCGACGCTCGCGGGCCGAATGTTCGAGGATTTAGAGCAACGGTTAAACGTCGAATGGGTTCAGCGCATCAGGGTGCTTAATTGGGAGCTTGAGGACCAGGCGGGCGGGGCGATGGTGTGGGCGTTATTGGAAGCGCTTCGCCATCACGCTGACATCGGCGGTCTCCTCGCCAACAAGCCGCAGGACGCGGAGCTGCAGAAGCTTCGCGAGGCCAACGAAGAGGACTTCCACCAGCGAACGTTCTTGTGGCGTAAACTGAAAAGTGACCTAGTCGAGGAGATGGACAGCGAACTGCAGATGCCCGGCTGGGGCAACATCTGGACGCAGCCGATCATCAACCGCGTGGATATGCTCGCCACCGGCGTGCGCACTATGATCGGCGTCAAGGTCTTTGGTCCCCGCCAGGAGGACCTCACCGAAGAGACAAACGAAAACGGAATCCAGAAGGTCGTCCTCAAGGAGCCGGGCATTCAAGGCATCTCCAACCAAGTGGCCGGCGTGCTTCGGGGAATCCGCGGAGCCGTGGACGTTTTCCCAGATCAGGTGGTCGGCCGCAGCTACCTGCAGATCGACATCGACCGCGAGAAAGCCGCCCGCTACGGCGTGAACGTTTCGGAGATTGAAGAAGCCATCGAAGTAGCGATGGGCGGGAAAACGATCACGACCACCGTTGAGGGGCGACGCCGGTTCCCCGTTCGTGTCCGCTACGCACGCGACTTCTGGCAGACCGAGGACGCCCTTCGCCGGGTGCTGGTTACCGGCAGGCGAGGGGCGAGCGCCGAAAGAACCGCAACCGGGAGCACGACGTCGAGCGCTTCGATGGGTAGTGATAACTCCGCCGCAATGGCCGGCGGCGAGGTCATCCAGATACCCATCAACGAAGTGGCCGACATCAAGGTCGTCGAAGGCCCCAGCGTCATCAAGAGTGAAAACGGCATGTTGCGCGCGTACGTCCAACTGAACGTACGCGAACGAGACATCGTCGGGTTCGTCGAAGAGGCCCAGCGCGCCGTCGCGGAACAGGTCAAACTTCCCACCGGTTTCTTCATCGAATGGAGCGGACAGTTCGAACATCAGGTCCGGGCAAAGAAAACGCTCCAGATCATCTTTCCGATGGTCGTGCTGCTGATGTTCGTCATCCTCTACATGACCTTCAACGACGTCCGCGACGCGCTGTTGATTATGCTCTCCGTGCCCGGGGCCCTGATCGGCGGCGTCATCTTCCAGAGCTTGTTCGGCTTTAACTTCAGTGTGGCCGTCTGGGTCGGTTACATCGCATGTTTCGGGGAGGCCACGCAGACCGGAATCGTCATGCTGGTGTACCTGCACGACGCGATCAACTCCCGCGGCGGGCTAAGTAAAATCGGCTCCGAGGCCGAGCTGTCGGCGACGATTGTCAGTGGCGCAGTGCACCGCCTGCGACCCAAGCTTATGACGGAAGGCTGCGCCATCATCGGTCTGATGCCGATGCTCTGGGCCACCGGTATCGGATCCGAAGTTATGAGGCCGATGGCCGCGCCGGTGCTCGGCGGAATGCTGGTGGCGGACGAGGTCATCGACCTGCTTTTGCCGGTCATCTTCAATTGGTATCAGTGCCGCCGTTGGCGGCGCCAGCACGGCAAAGATATCGGCGCCTCTGATGGAGCTAAACAGTGAACGATCGGACGGGCCGCGTTGGCTGTCTGTTGAGTAGGTTTCGAGTTGCAGTTACAAAAAGGAGATCGATCATGCGACTGATTGCGATAGTGGGTTTAGTTCTTTGCGTAGCCTCACTGGCAGGCTGCGCTAACGAACACGCCAGCAGGGGCTGTGGCGGTTGCGGCTATGACCGGACGGGGAGCTACCGTCAGTCCACCTACGAGTCCGAGCGGTATGAACGTACGCCGGGGTTTGACGATCGCGGCCAAGACTATCGGTCCACGGGCGAGGTCGACCGAAACCGTCCCGACGTTCGTAGGAGTGACGCCCCGGCTGTGATCTATACGTGCCCCATGCACCCGGAAGTCGTTCAGGCGTCACCCGGTCGGTGCCCGAAATGCGGGATGGAATTGGTACGCGGGCGACATTAGCGCGCCGGCTGGCCGCGCCGTCGATCGGTGGGCTGACGATCGAACTGCTTTCGCTTTTTGTCTTGCCGGTGTCGTATTGCATGCTGAAAGAGTGGCTCTGGCGGGCTGGCGTCCGAAAAGGCCGCTTCGTGGTCGAAGCGCCGTCGCCGCTATAATGTGGTAACGGGTTAATCATGCACGACTTTCGAGTATCACGAGCCGGTGCGGTGCCGGGCTTGTTACGTGTTGGGAATCAACCGAAGGAGTCGAATGATGAATCGCATTACGGTCTTTTGCGCAACGGTATGGATGTGTGCGGGCGTGTCCTGCAACGCCCCGTCAAAGCTCCCTCCGGGGGGCGGAGGGGCACACGATCATGGGCATTCACCCGCGGCCCACGAGGGGTCTGGGCCGGCTGGTCGACAATCGGGACCCGCGAAGGAAAGTCCCAAGGTGGCCGTGGTCCCGTATCCGCTGGATTTCTGCATCGTCAGCGGCGAAAAGCTCGGCTCCATGGGCGGGCCGATCGTCAAGGTGTATGACGGGCGAGAAGTTCGCTTCTGCTGTTCCGGTTGTGTCAAAAAGTTCGAAGCGGACAAGGCCGCGTACTTCGCGAAGATCGACGCCAAGGCTGGTTCGGGCAAGCACTGAGCTTCTTTCCGCCCGCTCATTGGGCGCGGAGAATCCTGTGCATAGGTGCTGGGGGCGTAGAGGTGTGGAAGAAACCCAGCCCGCTCGGCATCTATTTTGAAAAGTGTAACGGCGCGACGCGGAGGCAGCGTGAGAGCGGCATCCGCGCTGCCGGCTCTTGAAGGAAGTCCACTATTCGGAGGTAAACGATGGGAATGGGAATGATGGGTGGTTTGATGATGGCGATGTTTGCAATGTGGATGATGTTCTTCGGGCGTTCTTGGATGTTCCCCAGTACACTGTGACGACGCTCAGGGTTCCTTGCGACTGACTTCGGTGCGGCGGTTCGCACGGCGCGCCGTCTTCTGCCATCGCACGTCGCATGGAGCGAGGTCACACCGGAAGGATCATGGCCCAGGGAACTGCGACTCGTGTTTCGGCGGCAATCCGCGAGGCCCAGCCGGCGTCGGCCAGGGCGGGTCGCGGACTTCGCTCCGTACTGTTTTCCGTCGGTGACGGCATGTTTCTCCTCACCGTCGGCGTCGTTGCCGCCGCATGTATGCGACTTGTTGATTCGCTGGGGTGGAACTCCGTACTCGCCTGGATCATTGGAATGGGCTTGGCGATGCTGCTGCAGACCATCCTCGCATTTGCTGCAGCGCCGCTTCTGGGTTCGATCGAAACGATGGTGCCCTCGATGGTCGTCGCCATGACCTGTCCGATGGTGCTCGACTTCCTCGAAATGATCGGCGTGAACCTGGGGTGGTCGTGGTCCGTTGCACTCGGCGCCGGATTCGGCTTCGCGATGTTCATGTTTGTCGAAGGTTACGGCGTTCTGTGTCGTAAGTCATTCCGTCGGGCTGGCGTGCCACGGTAAGACGAGCCATGTCGAAGATTTGGGATCTGCGCGCTCGGCTCTACGACGTGTGTGAGGGGTCCGACCTCCGTCGCGGGCCGGCCAAGGCCGACCTTTTTCGGCACATGCGGAGCCGAGCGCTCTTCGTCGCCGTCGGTACGGGATTGGAGATCAAGCGCTTTCCGCCCGGGTTGGAAATCGTCGGCATCGACATCAGTGAGGCCATGCTCCGCCGGGCCGAACCGCGAGCGCGCCGGTATCCCGGACCCTTGAGGCTCTTGCAGATGGATGCGGCGCACTTGGGCTTCGCCGACGCATCGTTCGATACCGTCGTAACGTCCTGCACGATGTGTTCGGTCCCGTACCCGGTCCGTGCGCTTCAGGAACTGTACCGCGTTCTACGCCCGGGCGGGTCACTGCTGATGTTTGAACATGTTCGCAGCCGCAATCCCGTATTCGGTCTTGCACTCGACTTGATGACGCTGTGGACGCGGTTGAGCGGTACGGAGATGAACCGGAACACGGTTCAGAACGTTGTCGCAGCCGACTTTCGGATCATGAGTATCGAGAGCGCGTACTTGGACATCGTTTTGGCCATTCGTGGAACGAAGGATGCTCCCCAGAAGAACCACACGCAGTGTGAGGCTCAGCGGGGTCCGCGAGGTTTGACTCACGCTCTTACCGTCCGATAGCATGATCGCCATGCGAACGACGTTGGCAATCTGCGCGAGCGCGATATTTTCAGTAGCGTGCCTTGGCCAGCAGGACTTCTCCGGCGTGGAGATCAAGACCACGCCAGTGGCGGGAAAGGTCTATATGCTGGAAGGTCGCGGCGGAAACATCGGCGTCTCCGTCGGGTCCGACGGCATCCTCATCGTCGATGACCAATTCGCGCCGCTGGCGGACAAGATCAAGGCCGCCTTGGCCAAGCTGGGCAGCGACAAGCCGAAGTTCATTCTCAACACGCACTGGCACGGCGACCACACCGGCGGCAATCCGCTGTTCGGCCGCGACGGGACCATCATCGCCCATACCAGCGTCCGCGAGCGACTCATCGTCAAACAGGAGTTGTTCGGCCAGCCGGTGGAGCCGCTTCCCAAGGAAGGTCTTCCGATCATAACTTTCGACCATTCACTCGCCGTGCACTTCAACGACGAGGAGATTCGCGTGATTCATCTCCCCAACGGGCACACCGACGGCGACTGCGTGGTCGTGTTCACCAAGTCGAACGTCGTACACATGGGCGACCATATGTTCGCGGGGATGTTCCCCTTCGTCGATTTGGATCACGGCGGCAATGTCGAGGGGATGGCCAAGAACATCGCCAACGTGATCGCGCAACTTCCGCCCGACGTGAAGATCATCCCCGGCCACGGACCGATCGCGACGCTTGACGATCTCAAAACGTTCCATCGTATGTTGGTCGAAACGACGGACATCGTGAAGAAGCGGATCGCCGCGGGGAAAACCTTGGATCAGATCAAGGCCGAGGGCTTGCCCGACCCCTGGAAAAGCTGGGGCGACGGGTTCATCAAGACCGACGCGTGGCTGGAGACGATCCACAAGAGCTTATCGAAAAGCCCTTAAAACGGTGCCGAAGTCGGTCTAGACTGTCACCAATACTCGTCTTTTTTGCGGTTTTGTGCGCGCTTTTCCAGTGGGTCGCAATAACCGGGCGGTCGATTTGGACTTTACCGGTGATTTCTTGTTGGCTTTGGCCGAGGCGGTCGGCTTTGGCTTCCTGCGGCTCTTCGGGATTGAACCAGATCGAGGCTTGCTTCCGAACGCGATGGCGGCCTGGGCGGCGGCGAGACGGGCTACGGGAACGCGGAACGGGCTGCACGACACATAGTCGAGGCCGACCTTCTCACAGAAGTGGATCGACAGGGGATCGCCGCCGTGCTCGCCGCAGATACCGAGCTTGAGCTTGGGCCGCGAGGACCGTCCCTTCTCCACGGCCATCTTCATGAGAATCCCCACGCCCTCGGCGTCGAGTGATTGGAACGGGTCGTGCGGGAAGATCGGACCGTTCCCTTTAATCAATCCATCCGCGCCGCCTGAAGCCGGCGGCTCTGAAAGATAATCCGGCAGAAACCGTCCCGCGTCGTCGCGGGAGAGGCCCATCGTTAGCTGCGTGAGATCGTTGGTGCCGAAGCTGAAGAACTCGGCAGACTCGGCCATCGAATCCGCAAGCAATGCCGCCCGCGGCGTCTCAATCATCGTACCCACCAGGTAGGTTAGCTTGCTCTTGCTTTCCCGCAGGACCGAATCAGCCACCGCTCGCGTGCGATGCACCAGGATCGACAGCTCTTTCGCATCGATGCTCAGAGGAATCATGATTTCGGGGAGCACTTCAACGCCCTGCTCACTGCAGCGGACGGCGGCCTCGATGATCGCCCGCACCTGCATTTCCAGGATTTCCGGGAAGGTGATGCACAAACGGCAACCGCGATGGCCCAGCATGGGGTTGGCCTCGTGAAGCTGATCGACACGGCGCTGGATGTCATTGATGGTGATGCGCTTGGCTTCCAACGCGTGACGGGCTTCCGAATCCCATAGTGACAGCGTGGACAATTCGTCGCGGATGTGGGCGTTAAGCTCATCGGCGACGGCTTGCTGGCCGGCCCGGTTGTCGTGTTGCGGTAGGAATTCGTGCAGCGGCGGGTCGAGCAGGCGGACGGTGACCGGTCGGCCGGCCATCGCCTTGAAAATGCCTTCGAAGTCGTCTCGCTGGAACGGCAACAGCTTCTCCAACGCACGGCGGCGAGCGCTCTCATCGTCGGCAACGATCATCTCCCGCATGGCGCGGATGCGCAACGGCTGCGAGGGGTCGAAGAACATGTGCTCGGTCCGGCACAGGCCGATCCCCTCCGCGCCAAACTCGATCGCCTTATCGGCGTCGGCGGGCGTGTCGGCGTTGGCCCGTACCAGGAGCCGGCGCCGCTGATCGCACCACTCCATCAGCGTGTCGTACTCGGCTGGGGCCTGCGGGCGGACCAGTGGTATCGCCCCCTCGAAGATCCGACCGCTGCCGCCGTCGAGGGTAATGGCGTCGCCCTCGCGTAGCGTCCGATTATTGAGTGTCAACCTCTTGGCATTGTAGTCGATGGACAGTGAGTCACAGCCGACGATGCAGCACTTACCCCAACCACGAGCGACGACCGCGGCGTGCGAAGTCTTTCCTCCGGTGGCGGTGAGGATTCCCGCGGCAACGTACATTCCGCCGACATCTTCCGGCGACGTTTCCTTACGCACCAGGATGACCGTCGCTCCCGCTTTCGCCCGGATCTCGGCCTGCTCGGCGGTGAAGGCGACCTCCCCGGATGCGGCGCCGGGCACCGCGCCGATCCCGTCGCCCAATTGACGTCGACGCAATTCATCGGGCGAAAAACTCGGATCGAGCACGGGAAAGAAGAGGCGTTCGACGTCCGCCGCGGTGATCCGTTGAATGGCGTTCTCTTTGGTGATGATGGGTTTCACCGCAGCGGCAGCATACTTTTTCGGTAGGAATCGTTTCTTCACCAAGCGGTTCGCGGCTGATGCGGACAGGAGCGGCTTGGTCGCCTGATCGACGGCGATCTTGAAGGCCGCCTGCGGCGAGCGCTTGCCGGTGCGGCATTGCAGCATGTAGAGCTTACCTCGCTCGATGGTGAATTCGAGGTCCTGCATGTCCTTGTAGTGGACTTCGAGAATGACGCGCATGGCCTCCAACTGGTCGTACACTTCGGGCATGAGTGTGCGGAGTTCCTCCAGCCGCAGCGGCGTGCGTACTCCGGCGACGACATCCTCGCCTTGGGCGTTGATCAGAAAATCTCCATAGAACGTGCATTCGCCGGTGCTCGGATCGCGGGTGAAACACACCCCCGTGCCGCAGTCGTCGCCCATGTTTCCGAAGACCATCTGGCAAACATTGACCGCGGTGCCCGACAGGCCGGTGATGTTTTCCACGCGCCGATAGGTGGTGGCCTTGTCCGCCATCCAACTATCGAACACCGCGTTGATCGCACCTTGCAACTGCTCGAACGGATCCTGGGGAAATTCCTGGCCGCCGTGCCGTCGATAGATTTCCTTGAAGCGGATGAGGAGTTCCTCGAGTTCCTCGTGGTTCACGTCGGTGTCGAGGACCTTAGCGTCCGACGGTCGCTCGAGGCGGCGGCGGGTCCGGGTGTTCTTAATCTCGTCGAAAGCGGTCTCGAAGTGCTCGCGGTGGATGCCCTTGGCCGTCGAGCCGTACATCATGATGAGGCGACGATAGGCGTCGAGGGCGAACCGGCGGTTGGACGAAGCCTTGGCCAGTCCTTCGACGGAGGCGTCGTTGAGTCCCAGGTTGAGGATGGTCTCCATCATCCCCGGCATGGACCGGGCCGCGCCGGAACGGACCGACACTAGGAGCGGATTCTTCGCCGCGCCGAACTTCTTCTTTGCGGCACGCTCTAGCGCAAGAAGGTTGTCGCGGACTTCCTTCTCCAACCCCGCCGGCCAGGATTGGCCGCGTTGGTTGTACGCCGCGCATGCTTCGGTGGTGATGGTGAATCCGCCCGGGACCGGCAGGCCGATCCGCGTCATTTCCGCCAGACCCGCGCCCTTGCCGCCCAGCAGTTCCTTCTGATCCCCGCGCCCCTCGGCCCGGCCGTTACCGAAAAAGTAAGCCCATCGTCTATTCTTTGCCATCAGCGCATCTTACCAAACCACCCGCCGCCGAACAGCCCGGAAAACAAACGCCATTCGCTTGATAAAAGTTCCGACTTATACGGTTCGTCAATGGGTACGCCGTGTACTCGACTTGGTCGGGGCGGAGGCGTAAAGCGATCTGAGGGTTCGTGCTTAATGCTCAAAGTGATCGATGCAGATACAGACGTGATTTATTCCGATGTCCAATCCCCGGCGTTGTCTATGGGCGCGCTTCGGTTCCCACTTTCTCTATAAGCCGGTCTATCTCTTCGAAAGCCCAATGTTGAACTTGGAGCTCGCCAAATAGACTTACGACTCTCTTCCGTACATCGCTTAGACCCGGCGCGAATCTCGACACGACGACGAGTTGCATCGGAATTTCCAGCGACACGCTGTGTTTGTGCAAAAGGTGTCCATCGACGGCAAGCACTTCCGCACGCCTAATAGCTTGATCTTGAGAACCTGAGAATTCGCACGGTTTGACCAAATTCAGCACGCCGTTCTTGTATGCATAAGGTATCGCCAGTTTCTTTCGTAACGTCGGCACCTCAACCATTCTATCAAACTCGATTCTTCGCTCAAAGGTGGGCTGGCGCAAGGCGCTGTCCAACTCCGGGAACGGGATCCTCGGAGAGCGCTGGTATACGGGACCTCCTACGAGATCGTTGAACAGAGTCTCTAGGTCCGCCTGCGGGTTCATGCTGCGCATTGGACGAAGGGGAGTCATTCGTATTTGGTTCGCGCGGGTTGCGATGAACTGTTCGACGTCGGCGATTGTTCGGAACGCGACTCGATCGACCTCGAACCGAGTTTGGAATGCGCGCTTAAACGCCTTGAGTCTTTCGGGATCAAAACTTGTGCGCCCGAAGAACTGCGCGACGCGCTTGTTCCTTCTCGCAACCTTCGCCTTGATGAAGTTCTTGTCCGGGCAATAGAGCAGCACACCTATGTTCGCTGCTTCGAGTTTCGAAGCGTCCGGGCAGAACTGGATCATACTATAGTACGCACGTTCGCCGGCCATAATCGTTGCTCCCCCAATCGCAGATCAAAGCCAAAGCTTTCCTGTCTCACTCATTATTGCCTGTTCGATACTCTTCTCGATTGTATCGACAACATAACTTGCACGTCTCGACAACAGTTCTACGATCGCTTTCCTTACCTTAGTCGATACATTCCACTCTGTCGGTATTGTACCGACGAGCGACTCGCCGACGTGCTGGTCGAATTCGGCAAGCCGTTGAAGCCAAGGGCGAATCGAACTCCGTGTTACAAACGGCCTAAACAACGGAAAGAGACCGTAAAGCCGGTCGTCCCGGACCGTGTGAATATGGGCTAGAGCCTCCGTAAGGTCTCTTCCCCATCCCAAGCACGCCGAATGATCGATGGCCTTCAAAACGGGCTGATCGGTCAAACCTTTTCCGACTGAAAGGAAGAGGTTGTCCGGACGCAGCTTCCAGCGCGTTCCGAGCGGTGGGTGGCGGTCGAGGTTTCGGAGCCACGTGTCAAGTACGACAATCCCCGGAATCATGCTTTCATGGTTGCTGGTCTGTTCTAGCTGCCCCGGAACGTTGCTCCAAGGTTCGCCTACTTCCCACCGAATCACGATGGCCGGACCCGGTTCTGCCATTCGTCCGTGTCCCAGCGGAATCTCATCGTCTGCGGTTACCCCGATGATTGCAATGTCAAAAGTCGCAAGACCGAGCCAGGCGGCGAGCTTCGTCCCGATCCATTCACAAGCCAATGCATGAGGTCCTTCCTTATTGCCCAACGCTTTGATTAGGGCTTGCCCCGCGTCGGTAACGATGATGGCGGGGCCCGTACTCGTGGGGATTGAACGGACCCATCGCTTGAACGTGGTTGGCTGCCACGCTTCCGATCCCGCGTTGAGCAAGGCTCATCCCTTCGGTGTGTCCTATGCTACGGTCCGGTGCCTAATACCGGTAGTGCTCCGATTTATACGGTCCGTCGACGCTGACGCCGATGTACTCGGCCTGATCGGGGCGGAGTTTGGTGAGCTTCGCGCTGAGCTTGGCGAGGTGCAGTCGGGCGACTTTTTCATCAAGGTGCTTGGGGAGGATGTACACCTTCTTTTCGTAGTTCGCGGCGTTCTGCCATAGCTCCATCTGGGCGATCACCTGATTGCAGAAGCTGTTGCTCATCACGAAGCTGGGATGTCCCGTGGCGCATCCGAGGTTTACCAGCCGCCCTTCGGCGAGCACCAGAATGCAATGCCCGTCGGGGAAGACCCACTTGTCCACCTGCGGCTTGATGTTCTCCTTGCGCACGCCGGGGAAGCGTTTCAACCCGGACATGTCGATCTCGTTGTCGAAGTGCCCGATGTTGCAGACGATGGCCTGGTTTTTCATCTTGGCCATGTGCGCGGCGAGGACAATGGCCTTGTTGCCCGTGGCGGTCACGAAAACGTCAGCGGTCGTAACCACGTCCTCAAGCGGCAGTACCGTATATCCCTCCATCGCGGCCTGCAGGGCGCAGATGGGGTCGATTTCGGTGACAACGACGCGACACCCTTGGCCGCGTAGACTTTGAGCGCAGCCCTTGCCGACGTCGCCATAACCGCACACGACAGCCACCTTGCCCGCCAGCATCACGTCCGTCGCCCGCATGATCCCATCCACGAGCGAATGACGGCAGCCGTAGATGTTGTCGAACTTGCTCTTGGTTACGCTGTCGTTGACGTTGATCGCCGGGAACAGCAGCGTGCCCGCCTCTTGCCGCTGATAGAGTCGCTTGACGCCGGTGGTGGTCTCCTCGCTGACGCCGACGATCTCCTTGGCCACCCGATGCCAACGCTGCGGATCCTTTTGCAATTCCTCACGGATCAGGGCGAGGATAATGGCCTCCTCCTCATTGTCCGCCCGGTCGGGATCGGGCAGCTTGCCTGACTTGGCGAAGGCGTTCTCCGCCTCATAACCCATGTGGATGAGCAGCGTCGCGTCGCCGCCATCGTCTACGAGAAGGTTCGGACCGCCTTCGGGGAAGAGAAGCGCCTGGTTCGTACACCACCAGTATTCCTCCAATGTTTCGCCCTTCCAGGCGAAGACGGGCGTGCCGGCCTTGGCAATCGCGGCGGCGGCGTGGTCCTGGGTGCTGAAGATGTTGCAACTGCACCAGCGAACGTCTGCCCCAAGCTCGGCCAGGGTCTCGATGAGCACGGCCGTCTGGATGGTCATGTGCAACGAGCCGGTGATGCGTGCCCCGGTGAGGGGTCTGCTCGGGCCGTACTCTTCACGAATGGCCATCAGCCCGGGCATCTCGTGTTCGGCCAGGACCATCTCCTTGCGACCGAAATCGGCCAAACTAAGGTCCGTAACTTTGAAATCCTCAACAGCTGTAGTCATCATTCACTCCGGGCTTGCTGTAGAGCTTCCCCCTATTCAGCGGCCCCAAAAAACCTCATTACCGCCCTACCGAACGCTCCATGCTAACATTCTTGGACGGAAGAACCAACCGTGGCTACCGATACTCACGTTGACCCGGATAGGATCGGGAGTGATGATAGGTTAAGCTGGGGGTTGCGGACCTCGCGGCCCGCTTGAAACGGCCACCTCCATTAGGGAACTCGATCGGTGCTGGAGCGTCCAAATCCAAGGAAGGGTGATGTTTGCGGACGAACGTCTGAGTCGGCCCAGGTGGAGGATGTGGAACTGGTTGAGCGGGTCAAGCAGGGGCAGACCGAGGCCTACGGGGAGTTGGTTCGACGGTATCAGGACCGGGTGTTCAACGCCTGTTGGCGGATTTGTGGTCATCTGGAGGATGCCCGCGATCTGACGCAGGAGGCGTTCCTCAAGGCTTTCGAGGGGCTGGGCAATTTCCGGCAGCAGAGCGGGTTCTACACCTGGATCTTCCGCGTCGCGGTGAACCTGTCGCTCTCCCATCGGCGGAACGTCCATCGACGGCGTACGGTGTCTCTGGATGCGGCGTCGGCGGGGACGGGGACGCTGGCAGAAGAGTTGGTCAAGCGCGAGTCGCCCCGCGCAGCGGTGCGGGACGAGTCCGACGACGACCCGACCCGCGGGCTGGGCGAGGCCGAGTTGCACGCCGCCGTCGCGGGGGCGCTGCAAACGCTCGACGACGATCATCGTACGGTGATCGTGCTTCGGGACATCGAGGGGTTCGATTATCAGGAGATCGCCACGATCTTGCAGATTCCGCCTGGAACGGTGAAATCTCGGTTATTCCGGGCGAGAATAGCGTTGCAGAAGGCGATCGACCCGGCGATATCGCGGGAAGACGCAAAGTGAATCGGTGATGGCTAGGATTGATCGAGAACAGTTGGGCGAGTTGCTGTCGGGCTACATCGACGGCGAGCTTGACGCCCGCGAGCGTGAGATCATCGAGCGTGTGTTGCGCGAGGATGAGTCGGCGCGGCAGTTGCTTGTGGACCTCCAACGAACCGCGCAGGCCGTGGCGTCGCTGCCGCGCCATGCCGCCCCCGCGTCGATCCTGGGTGACACTCAGGCGAACCTCGAACGATCGGCCCTTCTTTACGATTTTCCGGAGCCTCGGGCGCACCAGACACGCGGTCGATCGTCGTGGACCGCGCGATTGGCGATGGCCGCTATGGTGGGCCTGGTGGTCGTGACCGGATGGTGGTTCATGGCCGAGCAGAACCGGAGCAGTTCCAAAAGCAAAACCGAACTGGCTCAGCGTGAGGTCCGAGAGGCCGCACCGATTTCCGTTCCGACCGATAGCCGCATCGCCCTTGAGCGAAGGGGCGACGAGTTCGCCGTCAGCGATGCAGTCGGCAGCGCGGGGGCAGCCGTTGCGACCGTCGAACAGCAGCTTGCGGCCGGAGTCGATCCCACTTCATTCCGAAGCCAGACGTTCGCCGCCGAACCCGTGCGTCTGCAAGTCACGGTGCGCGACCGGGCGGAGCGCGAGGCGGTCTCAACGAGAATTGAGGCCGCGTTATCCAGTCAACGCCTTGCAGACCTAGCCTCGGCGCCCGGCGCGGGAGAAGACACGACGAATTCTGTGCAGAACTTCTACTACCGCGGGAAGGCGGGCGTAAACTTCGACGCAGCAAACGAAGATCAAATCCTGGTGCGAGCATCGCCGCAGCAGATTGACCATTTACTCACCAAGCTCTCCGAACCGAATCAGCCGGAGGAAGCGGTCGCGCTCGTGGCTGGACCCATTACGGTGCAAGGCGTAGAGAAGAGCCGTAGCGTGGTGCAACTGCTCGGCGATCAACAACAGGCCGGCCTGTCGCGAAGTGAGACGAAGCGCAACGACGGGTTATCAGGCGGCCTACTGAAAATCGTGGGCATCGATCCCAAGCTGTTGTCCTCGGGGGACAAGTCAGCGACCGAGCCGGGCGTTGCTCCCGTGGAATCCGCTGCCGAGGCCGCACCCACGGACTCACCCAAGGTTGCCGACGACGAATCGTCCGTTGCCGACGCTGAGGAGAGCGCAAAATCACACAGAGCAGCAGCTAAGACAAAAGTCGCGGTGTCAACGGCCACTCGTGCAGCAGTGCAACCCCCAACGCCGCCGCCGTTGGTCGAGCGTCGGCTCCGCGCCGCCGCTGAGTCTTCCCGCGAGTCTGCGGGAAAAGATGACCAGCGTCGTGGCGGCGAAGAAACGCCAGGTGCGAGCGTAACGGTCGTCGTTCAGATTATTGAACAACCCAAACCCGTGGAGACCGACAAGCCCGCAAAGTCGAAGACGGATCGAGCCAAAGCGTCAAAAGGGATCAAGTAGGTGGACACGCCGAAGGGGCGACCCTTCTGAGCCACGGGCGCCTCGTCAGAGCCGTAGGCGCAAGCCTACGGACACTCCCAACGATTCCCGTGTAAGCTCGAACACCCCCTATCACCGGGCTTGCGCCTGATGCTCTGATCCTAGAATTCGTCTCTCGAATAGCTGGAACACCCGTGAATCCGTACTCGTATCGTGCCTTGTTGCGAATACCGTCCCGGTCCTCGAAGATGACCCATTGTCGTCGTGACGGCGCGGATGATGCGGACGGTGTGTTTCCCGGGGATCCCCTGAACCATTGATGAGCGAATCCTTCGTGCGAGTGTTCGTAGTGGGCGCGGGTGGGGCGGCGGGGAGCATTCTGCGCTACATCGTCGGAGGCCTGGTCCAGCGGACGGTCGTCGCGTTCCCGCTGGGCACCCTGGTCGTCAACGTCCTGGGTTGCCTTGCGATCGGGTTCCTCAGTGAGCGGCTTACCGAAGCTTCTGTCGATCCGCTGTATCGTACGGGCATTCTCGTCGGCGTGCTGGGCGGGTTCACTACCTTCAGCACGTTCTCGCTGGAGACGTTGAAGCTCGCGGAGGATCGCCAGTTTGCCTTGGCCCTGTTGAACGTGGCCGCAAGCGTGACGACCTGTTTGATCGCGGCCTGGGCGGGGGCTAAATTCGCAAGATGGATGGTGACGCCATGAAAACGCCCATGAAGGGATGTTTGCTGCGGGTGCTGATCGGCGAGTCGGACCATTGGCACCACCGACCGCTCTACGAGGCCATCGTTCTTAAGGCGCGGGAGCTGCACCTCGCGGGTGCGACCGTGCTGCGCGGGATCATGGGGTTCGGCGCCCATTCGCGGCTGCACACGTCCAAGATTCTGCGGCTGTCGGAGGACCTGCCCATCGTGATCGAGATCGTCGATAGCCGTGAGAAGATCGACCAGTTGTTGCCGCATCTCGACGAAATGGTGATGGAGGGATTAGTCACCCTTGAAACCGTCGAAGTCGTTCAGTATCGCGCGGGAGGACAAGACGATGCCTGACCTGACCGCTCCAGCGGTTGAACTCGCGGATGGACGTGGAACTTCGCCGGCGCAGTGGTGGTGCGCGACTGCGGCGGGGACGATCGTCTCGCTTCCGTTTGCGTGGCTCCTTTCCTACGCGGCCATGTTGCCGTTTTACCTCGGCCTGTTCTTTTTCATGCTGTTCGGGCTGGTAATAGGCGCGGTTGTCTACCGCATCGCGGCCCCGGGTAGACCCTACGGACGCTTTGCAGTCCTCACGGGGACGACCCTCATCGTCGGCGTTTGCTGGACGCTCTCCATAGTGAAGGAAAGCCGCGACTTCCCCGCGGACGTCGCCGCGGACGCCGTGCTGCGTAGCCGCGACATCGGGCGGCGATCCGCGGACGAATACCGCACCGCTGTCGCGGAAGAAGTTCGTTCCTTCCTTCGTGAGCGTCATTCTCCCGGCGGAGTGCTGGGCTATGCGCGATGGATGCTGCTCGAAGGGGAGATTAAAAAGGGCGCCATTCCATCGTTCGATCAAACGCTACGCCGCTCGCCGGCACGAATCGGGTGGGCCATTCGCGTCGTGTTGTCGATTGCGCTTCTCGGTTTCGCCGTCGGTTCGCAGACGCTCTCGCTAAGCAGGCGCAGCAACCCTGTTGCATCGCCGGCCCAACCCATTCTCCGTTGAAGGTCCAACATCTCAAAGGTCGTTTCGTTATCGGTCGTCAACGATGCCGTGAATCTGCCGATGTGTATTTCAGTATTATGCCAGCACTACAGGGCATCGAAAGACAGACGAAATGTTGTGAACTGACGGTCCACCTTGTGACGGGGGTGCGGATCGTGGGGACGTTCCACATAGCCGTCGACACCAGCTCGGCCATCCGCCCCTCCGACGCCATACGCGACGGCAAGGGCGGATTCCTCATCCTTACCAACGCGACGATCCACGAACCGACCGGCCCGCGGGAGCAAGGGTCGATCATGGTCCGTACGGAGGCAATCTCCTACATCAACCTACCGGCCAAGGGCTGGTCGGCGAGGGAACCACTAACCACTGTAGATTTCGGGCCTTTCCCGGCGGTTACGCTGCAGGGTAGCGTCCAGCCTCCGGTCTCTTAACGACAAGACTTGTATGTGTACCAGCGACCGGTGAGCGTGGCCAGCGAGTCCGACTGGGTTTTCCTCATCAGACTGGCCCGGTGTGTAGCGACCGTCTTGACGCTGATGCCGAGAAGCGCCGCCACTTGTTGGTTGCCATTGCCGGAAGCGAGCAGTTCGAGAACTTCCCGTTCACGCGGTGTTAGTTCGAGAATTCGCAACGACGTCTCGTGTGTGTGGTCGAGTTCCTTCGGCACGCCCCGACCTGCCTGTATCGCCTTACATACGGAATCCAACAGAGCCGTAGGTCCCTGGGACTTCGTGCAATAGTCCTGGGCGCCGGCCTTGATCGCACGAGCCGCTAACGCCGCATCATGGCTGCCCGTGAAGAGGATCACGGGGGTTGTAACGCCTTTGCGTTGGAGTTCTTCCAAAAGAGCGATTCCGCTCATTCCAGGTAGACCCATATCGATGACCACGCAGCCTGGGCTTGTTGAATCGAAGATTCTCTGGAACTCCTCCGCGGACGCGCAGCACTCGGCGCGGAAGCCTGCGGATTCCAGGAGCAACTGAAGCGTTTGCCGCACGGACGGGTCGTCATCGACAACGAACACGGTCACGGGTGGGTTTTGACCGGTGGACCCCACTTGCACGGGGATTTGCCGTTCCTTATTATCGGATGCAATTGGGTCGGTTGACTTCATACGTTGCCCTGCCGGTTCCCGTCGGTTGTTCGCCCAACTATCCAGCCCGCGATTCCTCTACCTCTATAATGGCGCGAAAGGCCAGCGCATACACGCGCTTTCTTAGAAAAATTTGTGATTCGGCCCATTGGGTGGATGGGGGGACGTTCCAGGGTCATTCTAGGCAGGTTGCGGTTCTCCACGGATACAGCTATAATGGACAACCCATGTGGATGGATTCATCCAGCATGACGAGTCGCCACAACGCTCAACGGCGTTTGGGCTGAACGTCGACTTCGTGCGAATCGGTTGCCGGATGGACGTCGAACCCAACAATTCGACCAGCGTTCAGACGATCGAACGACTATTAGTCGCACATCGGAACGAAATTCGAAACTTCATCGGTCGCCGGTCCGGTTCCGTGGTCCTGCAGCGCACCACGATCGACGATCTTTATCAGGAAACGGCGACCGCAGCGCTAGCGAGCGCTGAGACTTTCGAGTACGTCAATGATGCCGGTTTCATTTCCTGGGTTTCAACTATTGCTCGACGGGTGATTTCACACTCGCTCCGTAGCCCTCAGGCCCGGCTGTCGACCGTCCGGATTCGAAGGGCGAAATCGACCGGGATCGGCGTTAGCGAGACCCGCCTTTATGCACCCAATCGAACCCCGTCGAGTGCCGTCGCGGACAGCGAACAGAGCGACTCGTTGGTGAAGGGCCTCAGAGAGCTCCCTCCCGACTACCGGATGGTCTTGCAGCTTCACAGAATCGAAGAACTCCCGTTGACGGAGGTCGCGGCGCGGATGAACCGCACCAAAGGAGCGACATGCCAGTTGATCGCCCGAGCGATGGCCATGCTGCGGGAAAAGCTACGGGTGGATTAGCCGTGACCACCCGTTCCGATCCCGCCTTGGACACAATCCTTGAAGACTTTCTGACCCGTCGCGAGGACAACCAGACGCCGGCTCCGGAAGAGTATCTCGCACGCCACCCGGAATTCGCCGAGGAACTCGGCCAGTTCTTCAGCGATCTAGAATTTGTCGATACAAAGCTCGCTGACCAACGGGGAACATTCCCTGCCCTTAGCCTGCCGGACATCGGCCTGCCAGACATCGGCCTGGATCGACCGGATGGGAACGCAACAAACGGCGGCCGTGTGGTGCGAGATTGGAATCTCGCACCAGCTACAGATGGCAGCGCCGGATCGACCACGCAACTCCCCGCGATCGGACGATTCAAAGTCCTGGAGGAACTCGGCAGCGGCAGCCAAGGCGTCGTCTACAAGGCGGAACAGCTTGGCACCAAGCGGATCGTAGCGCTCAAGATCATTCGGGAAGGCGCGTTTGCATCGGCGGTGGAACGCCGCCGCTTTGAAAACGAAGTACAACTCTCTTCGCAGCTTAAACACCCCAACATCGTCGCAATCTTCGAGTGCGGGCGAGACCAAGGACGGGATTTCTTCGCCATGGAGTACGTGGAGGGAGTCCCGCTCGACGTTTACTTGAGTTCCCGCACGCTTTCCGTCGACGAGACGATCCAGCTTCTGTTGCAGGTCTGCGACGGCGTGAACTACGCCCACCAGCACGGGATCATTCACCGGGACCTGAAACCGACCAATGTTATCGTGGATTCTCACGGGAAGGCCCATATCCTCGATTTTGGACTAGCGAAACGAATCGTGGATGAAGAGTCGGTCCCCGCGGCCAGGGTGACACAGGTCGGCATGTTCGCGGGGACGTGGCACTATGCCTCTCCGGAACAGGTCCGTCGTGACGCCGGTCTTCTTGACGTCCGCAGCGATGTCTATGCGCTCGGCGTGATCTTCTACGAGGCACTGACCGACGCCTACCCCTATCCCATCGACGGAGAGTCCAGGGCCAAGATCGCTGAACACATTCTTGAGACCGTCCCTCTTCGCCCATCGGCGATTCGGGCGGACATCGACGACGATGTGGACACGATCGTTCTCCGTGCGCTTCAGAAGGATCCGGCCCGCCGGTATCAGTCGGCCGCGGCGTTCGGAGAGGATCTTCGCCGGTATCTCGCGGGCGAAGCGATCGAGGCCAAGCGCGACAGCCATTGGTATATCCTTCGGATGACCCTACGCCGCTACCGATGGCAGGCAACGGCAGCTCTGGTGGGGGTCGCGGTGCTGGTGTCGTTCGCGGTGACGGTCACGATACTCTATGCGGACGCCACGGCGGCACGAGCCACTACGGAGGTTCGCTCGGAACTGGTACGCAGCAGCCAACAGTATCTTGTAGAAAAACTCGATGACCTGCATCGGTTATCGAACGCCGTCCGGGAAATACGAGAAACAGACCGATTACATCCGGCCGTTCAGCGGCTGCAAAAGCCGCTCCAAACGGCCCCGGCACAACTCCTGCTTGAGGCCTCTAAGAATATCCCTAACACCATCGACAAGATGATGCATCTCGCGGATACCCCGGATTTTGCCGATGGCAAGGCGTGGCTGAACGCCAAGCGACGCCGGCTAGAAGAAATCGAGTCGGCCACACTGAGCTTTCGGTTTGAATTCCCGACCATGGACGATGCGGCGGATGCTGATTGGATCATCTTCGGACTTCCGATGCACGTTGGCGAAGCCGAACAAGTCTCGAAGGCCCTTGTTGCCTTAGCTCTGTTGGACTTTCATGATGGAAACGACGATTCCGCGATCCGAAACCTGAGTGCCGCCCGATCCCTTGCCCTCGATTTGGGCGACGGTCGAACCTTGATCCCTATTGATTCCTCGATCGCCACACGAATGCGCACTTATGAAGCGTTGTTATACATCCTCGAAGCATCCGCGACACAGGGTACACGCGGGGAGGCGTACATCGCGTTTGCAATGTCGGACCCTCCGCTAGCAAGTTACAAAGAGGTCTTAATCACCGAGCGACTCAAGCTTTCACAACTGGTCGAAGGGGCTACACGCGCGGGGCGATTGGGCGGATCGCGATACTTGGACTTGGACGCGCTAGAAACAAGATTCCCGGGCCTTTACGAAAGCCTCGGTCCGGGGCCGGATGGGAGGCCAAGGCATGTCCTCGACGTTTCCGTTGAGGAGCTAAGCGAGGCCATCGAGCGCTTCGCGCACGAAGCCCAGTCTTGGGAAAACCTCCCACTCCGCGAGGTTGCCGGACGCCAGACCGCGCTCCACGCGACTCTTGCCAGCCACGATTCAACAAGGGTTCTCACGCCGTTGCTGCCGAACCTACGGCCTTGCCTGGTGATGCGGGCGCGTGTTGACGCGATGCGTTCTGCAACGCTACTCGCGGCGTATGTTTGTCGCTATCACCTTGATCGCGGCGAATGGCCGGAGCGCTTGTCGGACGCGGTTCCACAAGACACATCTATGACTACCATCGATCCGTACACCGGCGTTGAATTCGGATATCGGATCGTGAACGGTAATCCCGTCCTAAATTCGATCAGCGATGACGGCCATGACAGTCACGGCCGGCCCGCGGCATGGGGACAGCCGACGACGGAGGTCGTCTTTTTCTCGGTTAATCGTCCCAACGGTTGAATCTTCGACCCCGGACAAGCGGAGTCCGGACGAGGGCATTCGGACTCCGCTCAGCAGGATTGAAAAGAGCGATCGCTTCCTCACATCGGCTGATTGCACGGGCAGGATGTCGGTGTGCTACCCGATGGGCAACCGGAACCGGCCCACACTGAGCAGCTTCCGGCCGAACCCACGCAGCAATGGAGGTTCGATATGCTTCCCATACCATCCCGAACCTCGTCCCACGCGGAATAGGCGGGCGTCGCCTCTTGTTCGTCCCCATGGGCGAGGTCGCCCTCGGAATACGTTGGTTCACCGTACGTGACGTATGAGACGCCCACATCGCTCGGACTCGCGACTGCGCGGCTGGATTGCGACGAAGCCGTGAGAGTGAGAAGGCTCCCGATTCCCAGCAGGGCGGCCGTACCGAATACAATTCGATGAACCGGCCTAGATAGTGTGGATAGTGATCTCATGGTAAGTCTCCTTTTTGTCTAAAAGCGCGCACTCCCCGCGGTGCGAGCGACATCCGCTCGCACGAAACGCGGATCGTGCGACTCCGTTGAGCTAACGATCAGATCGAACCGACGGCGACGGGGCTCCGTGGTTCTTTCCCCATGACCGAACACCAACGTCCCCTCTGTCGGCGTTCGAGGATCGTTGCGCCGGAGCCAATAGGCGGCACATCAAGCAACCCTCCTTGGTTTGAATTCGATGGGCCTAACCGGCTGAATCGACTCTATTAGTTCTATGGCGAATTGAGGGCTGGTATTCACGCGCAAAATTGGAAAAAAGCGAAATTTTATTGCACGGAGTGCTATTTTCGAGCGCGACGCCCTTCCAACCCACCGGAAGATTCTTCGCTGCGCTCAGAATGACACCCCTGGGCATTCGAAGGGGGGGACGTTTAGGCGCCCGGCTCTATTCCGATTCGATGGTGGCCGGGGGTTTGGAAGAAAGGTCGTAGACGACGCGGTTTACGCCCCTCAATTCATTGATGATCCGGTTTGGGATGCGATCGGCCTTGTATCCGGTTTCTGTTCGCCGAGTCCGAGTTTTGGGCTACAGCTCCCTTCAGATTCCACCTCGCGAAGGACACCCTGGCCTGCCCTGGAGGTTCCGACCATCGCGGCCCGCAAAGGAATCGCACCTCCAACACGCATCACATGCCTGGCAAACAAAGAGGAACCCGGGCTCGCCGAAACCCGGGTTCCCTAGGTAAGGCCGTCCTTCCTTTCAGAAGGTAACGCCGGCCTTATGTCCGGCCTATCGACACGCCGTACGCGAGGCTTGAGAACGTTAGGTCCCTCGCAATCCGTGCGATGATCGTTCGCCCCAACGCTCAAGGGCGTTGGGGCTGACTTGTTGCGTCGCGAACCGCGAAGGGGTAGGAACTCGCCCATGACTCAGCGGGTGGCCTACGGGGTACTAGCGATCGCGGTGCTGGTTCTGCTGTTCATGCAGGACGCGGTGATCGCCAAGCAGTCGATCGAGTTGAGCGGCCCGCTCGGCGATCTCCTTCGTCGCGGCAGCCTCATTCCCCTGCTGTTCATCGTGGTTCTTTTGCGAGCCGCGGTGGAACTCGACCGCATCATCCGGGCCAAGGACGTTAGGCCCCACTCCGCTTTCGCGTACCTGATGATCTTGGTCCTTCTTCTGACGCCGTGGTTTTCGGCAGCGGGATGGCTTGGAGCGGACGTCCGCGACCAAGAGGGTCTATTCTGGCAGCTAGTTGCCTTGATGGTAACGGTCATCGGCGCCGGAGTGCTGTGCGTTTTCCGCGGACATCCTCGAGGCGCGATACCCGACATGGCGGCCACGTTGTTGATGGTCTTTTATGTAGGGTTCTTAGGCTCTTTCGGACTACAGCTTCGCTGTGGGCGGGACATTCCAGGCCAGGAAGGGGCGTGGCTGCTCTTGATCACGCTTTTGGTCACTAAAGCCTCCGACATCGGGGCCTATTTCGTGGGTACGGCGACGGGGCGGCACAAACTGATCCCCGGAATCAGCCCTGCAAAGTCTGTTGAAGGCGCAATCGGCGGGCTGCTGGCGAGCGCGCTCGTTGCGATGCTCTTCGCCTCGGCGGATGCAATTCACGGACTACTAGGGTCGAGTGAGAGTGTCTTCGCCGCGATGCTCCGCGATGTCATTCGTTCATTCAGTGTTCGCAATGACCCGATCGGCATGTCACCCGTCGTTCGGGCGCTGCTCTTTGGGCTTGCCCTCTCCGCGGCCGGGCAAATCGGCGATCTTGTCGAATCATGCTTTAAACGCGACAGTGGTGTTAAAGATTCCAGCAACTTGATTCCACGGTACGGTGGTATACTGGACATGATCGACAGCCCGGTGTTCGCGATGCCGGTGGCTTGGTTCCTGATGACAGCGGTTTGGAATGTCGTGTGACTATGGGCTAGACTGTTAGGATTGCGAGCTACTGCTCCAGGCGGGTATTACGCGTCGAGGGACGTTGTTCCCGAGACCGCCTGGAGGAACGTGAGACCCGTTGGAACTTACCATACCCATCGAGGATCCGTCGCGGCGCGGAGCGCTGTATGGAACCGGCGATCGCAACCTCCGCCTGATCCGCGCAGCCTTCGACGTTCGCATCAGCGCCCGCGAAAATGTAGTACACATCGGCGGGGCGGATGAAGCCGTGCGCAAGGCGTCCTGCGTCATTGAGGATATCCAACGATTCCTACGAGACCACGAGGACGTAAGCGACGAGTGGGTGCAGGACTCCATCGATCAGGCGGGCATGGACGGCAAGGCCGGATCGGGCGCGCCGATCGATGTGTTCCTGTCCGCCACGACCATCACGCCAAAGGGCGAGGGCCAACGGCAATACGTCGAAGCGATCCTCAAACACGATCTGACCTTCTGCCTAGGTCCGGCCGGTACAGGGAAAACGTTCCTCGCCGTCGCGGTTTCGATAACGCTCCTTAAGCAGCACAAGATCAAGCGGATCGTGCTCGCCCGACCGGCGGTGGAGGCCGGGGAAAAATTGGGATATTTGCCCGGCGATCTTCAAGCGAAGGTCAACCCGTATTTACGCCCTTTGTTCGATGCCATGCACGACATGATGCCGTTCGACCAGATTCGGCGCTTTCTGCAAAATGACGTGATCGAGGTAATCCCCCTGGCGTTCATGCGCGGACGGACACTCAATCATTCGGCGATCATCCTCGACGAGGCCCAGAACTCGACGGTGTCGCAAATGCTGATGTTCCTCACCCGCCTCGGTCACCACAGCAGGATGGTCGTGACCGGTGATGACAGCCAAAGCGACCTTCCGAACAGCGAATCGAGCGGATTGATCGACGCGGTGCGGCGGCTGGAGACGGTGGAGGGAGTGGCCACCGTGCGGTTGACCAAGGGTGACATCGTTCGGCATCCGCTGGTTCAGGACGTGGTCGAGAGGTACAGCCGCGTGGATCGCAACGTCCGAGAATAACAGTATGGTCAGATTAACGGTGATGCGGTCATCCGATGCCATGTCCCCGCGTTGGCATCGTCCGATAGGGATTAGCTGCGGATAGAATCCTCCGCGGATCGTGCGTAATGTTTAGACTGACCGCAAAGAATGGGAGTCGCCGTCGGCAACTGCGCGAACAGCGGGTGAAGCCGGGTGGATCGCGGTGGAGCCGTTTATTTCGTCGCATAGTGAATTGGCCGACAACGGTCGGAGCCGTTTTCATCGTCGCGGCATCGGCCGTCGCCCTGTGGGGTGAAGGCTCTCTGGACTATGTCGTCGGGCAGCGCATCGAGCAACCCATCTACACCAAGGTCCGGTTTCAAGTTCCGGACATTAAACAGACCACGAATGACCGCAAGGCGGCGCGGGCGAAGACCTCCAGCTTCTACGCGATGAACGACCCCGCATTGACTTTTGGTCGGATTCGCGCCGACCTAATGCGGCTCTATCAAGTCGCCGCCGACGCGGACACGTTCGAGACCTACTCCACGGCGATGGAGGGGTTGAAGTGGCCCGCCGAGCGGGCGGCATACGATCGCCTACGGGCGTTGGTGGACATGCCCGACGACTCGGGACGGGTGCAGTTCCAGGAATGGATCGACAAACTCCCCCTGGAAAGTCAGTACGTCGTCCGCGGTCTCTCCAAGGAACCCCGCGATCCACCTAGTGCGACGGATTTTATTCTTCTGGAGACCCGCGGCACGGATAACGAAATCAGCGCGTCGCAGGTCCCCCATTCCGAGCTTGTGCTTCAAGGTAATGACAAGGCCCTGCAGGGCAGTGCGGGCATCGTTGCGAGGAGAGTACCGGCCTACGAGCTGCGCCCCGTCGTCGAGGCGATGATCGTATCCGTTTTCCGCGAGCAGCCGACCATCGTCTATGCCCAAGAGCGGACCGTGGATGCTTTGCAAAAAGCGGAAGAGGCGACGCCCGAGGCGTTGACGACCTATGAGAAAAACCAACCGTATATCAATCCGGGAGAGTTGGGAGACGGTGGTTACACCCTGCTGAAGGCGCATCATGCGGCCTATGAAGCGTTCCTTTCCCAGGACACCGCCGAGGCCGCCGTCCTGCGACTGGAACGGTGGCTGCAGCGCGGCGGTCTGGTCGCGCTGGTCGTCGTCCTATCGGGGGGATTGCTGGTCTATTCACGACTCTATCAACCCTCGATGTTTGAAGTCCGGGCGAAGACCCTTGCGTTCGCCGCGGTCATGTTAGGAACGCTCGCGACGGCGCGCTTTCTGGCCATCAAGCTGCCTCATTTCCCGGAGTTGGTCTCCTCGCCGTGTCTGATTGCGGCGAGCGTCTTGTGCATCGCCTATCCGCGACGTTTCGCGATCGGGGCGATGTGCATCGTTACCGTGTTGGTCGCGACGATCGTACACAACCATCTCGCGTTTTTGTTGATGTTGCTGACGGGCGTCGGAGCAACGGTCTATCAACTCGACGAGATCCGTACGCGGACTAAGTTGATCAAGGTGGGGCTGGCGACGGCCGGAGCGATCATGCTGGCGTCGGCGGCGGGCGGCTTAATGGAGGGGCAAACGCCGGCATTCGTGTTCCAGCACGCCGTATGGGCTGGATCGTGCGCCCTGATGTCCGCGTTTGTGGTTTCCGGAGTTCTGCCGTTCATCGAGCGCATCTTCCGCATCGCCACATCACTTACCCTGCTGGAATGGAGAGACCCGACCCGTCCGCTCTTACAGCTTTTGGCGCGAGAGGCGCCCGGGACTTACAACCACAGTCTGGTCTTGGGGACACTGGCCGAAGCGGCTTGTGAGCGGCTGGGGGCCAACGGGCTGCTCGCCCAAGTCGGCGCCCTCTATCACGACGTCGGCAAAATCCATCGGGCCGAGTACTTCATGGAAAATCAGGAGGGGCGAATCAGCCGCCATGACAATCTCGCCCCGACGATGAGTCTGCTGATTATTCTGGGACACGTGAAGGACGGGTTGGAGCTGGCCAAGCAGTACAAGCTGCCGCCGGTCCTGCACCAGTTCATCGCCGAGCACCACGGCACGACGGTGGTACGTTACTTCCACCACGTCGCCGCCGAAAAACAACCGCATGTCGCCAGCGGGCGTCATGACCGCGAGGTGTCGGAGGCGGATTTCCGCTACCCGGGGCCAAAGCCTCGTGCCAAGGAGGCGGCGGTGTTGATGCTCTGCGACGGCGTGGAGGGGGCCGTGCGGGCGCTTAGCGAGCCGACGGTCGGGCGTATCGAGAGCACCGTACACGAAACAGTGATGGACCGTCTCAACGACGGTCAGTTCGACGATTGCGACATTACCCTGCGCGAGATTCACCAGGTCGAGGATTCTCTGGTCAAGACGCTGTGCGGCATCTACCATGGACGGGTCGCCTATCCCAAGGCCCGAAAACCCCGCGAGGGTGAACGCGACCAAGGCGGTAACGTGAACATGCCGGCAGCGAGGATTAGCGTCTGACTCCAGCGGCCTGGGTCGCGGCAGCAGACCGTCGTATGAAAAACGCGCCTATCTACGACGTACGTATAGCACTGCGAAGCGGCGAAGTTCCGAAGGTCGAAGCCAAGGTGCGGAAGGCGATTCGTGCGGCGTTGCGCCGACACGGGGTGGTCAGGGCGCGAATCAGCGTGGCCCTGGTGAATGACGCCGCTATGGCACGATTGAACCGGGACCACCTCGGGCACAATGGTCCCACGGACGTGCTCAGCTTCGACCTTCGCGACGAGGCGAGCGAGAAGAAAGCGATCGATGGGGAGATCGTGATGTCGGTGGACATGGCCATGAAACAGGCGCGCGAACGCGGACACGCCGTGGAGGCCGAGCTTGCCTTGTACGCGGTGCACGGGACTTTGCACCTCTTGGGATACGACGACCGGCGCAAAGCCGACGCCGCGCGGATGCACGCCATGGAGGATGAAGTTTTGTCTTCGATCGGATTCGGGACAGTGTACGCGAAATCGACGGATCAGAATGCTGAATTGTGAATGGTGAATGCGGAAACGGTTATTTGTGGTATTTAGCATTCCGCATTCCGCATTCGTCATTCATTGTGAGTTGACCAAGTGAACGACTGGGTGCTGTGGGTGGGGTTTGCGGGGCTGCTGGGCTTGACCTTGTTCTCCGTGCTGAACCTGTCCTTGCGGACGCCGTCGCGATCGCGCAATGCGGAGGAGTTCGATCGTCGAGGCCGGGGGCACCTTTTCGAAGGCTTCGTCGCTCGACGCCCGCAGTATCTCCTGGCGACTGCGGCGCTGCGCTCCGCGTCCGTGTTCGTCCTCTTCGTAACGGTGCTCTATCAATTCGAGTCGGGCGAAACGCGGAGCGGGTTCAATCGGATTATCGGCGCCTGCACGGTAGCGGGGACGCTGCTGTTGATCTTCGGCGTGGCGATTCCCTATGCTTGGGCCAAGTATTCGAGCGAAGGACTGGTGGTTTTCTTCTTGCCGTTGCTCGTAATGCTGCGGGTGGTGTTCTTGCCGGTAATCAAGTTTTTGGAGCTTTTCGATCCCGTCATTCGACGCCTTGCCGGCGTCCCGCTCCCCGACGCCAAATCCGCCGCCGATGAACTTGAGCAGGAAATCCTCGACGTGGTCAGCGAGGGAGAATTGCACGGGGCCGTCGACGAGGAAGAGAAGGAGATGATCGAGTCGGTCATCGAGCTGGGCGACACCCGCGTGGTGGAGATCATCACCCCGCGGACGGAGATCGTCGCTCTGCCCGTGGATGCCGATCTCGCCACCGTGCTGGAAGCGATCCGCAGCCAAGGCCATTCCCGCATCCCGGTGTACGAGGGGACCATCGACACCATCTTGGGTGTTTTGTACGCCAAGGACCTGCTCGGCCGCGCGGAGGACGCACCCTTTCAACTCAGCTCGCTCATGCGCAAGGCGTTGTTCATCCCGGAGTCGAAATTGGTGCGCGATCTTCTGCGGGAGCTTCAAAAGCAGAAGGTGCACATAGCCATCGTGTTGGACGAATACGGGGGCACCTCCGGCCTGGTGACCATCGAGGACATCCTCGAAGAACTGGTCGGCGAAATCGGCGACGAATACGAGACGACCGCCCCGGCCACCTTCAAGCGAATCGACGAGACGACCTTCGAGGTGGACGCCGGGATGCGCATCTACGACCTCAACGACCAGCTCAACGTGATGCTGCCCGACGACCGCGACTACGAGACCCTCGGCGGTTTTGTGTTCAGTACGATGGGGAAGATTCCCAAAGTCGGCGAACGCTGCCAGTTCAACAACATCGGGATACAAGTGTTGGCCGCGGAGCCGCAGCGCATCACACGCTTGCTGGTGAAGGTGGCGCCGACGGAAGAGCCTAAGGAAACCGCAACCTAAGCGCCGGGGTTGGAGCCAAAACGAGTCGGGAGCGCGATCGAGCGGCGACAAGCGGGAGAAGCGTTCTTGCTTTGGTTTGTGAATCATGGCTGTCAAATGGCTTCGTTTTGCGAGTACAGTTTTTTTGCGAGTGTCAGCATATGGCACCCAACAAGACAATTGACGAATGTCGATTGTCGAATGGAGGGAATTGCCAATTTCCAATTGCCGATTGATCTGAGCCGCGCGGCGCGAGCCCGCGGACCCTTGATCCGAACCGCTACCGCAGGCACTTGTTTGGGTTTCGGTGGCTTTCCGCCTGATGCTCATTTTCCGTAACCCCTTTGTCTACCGCGATTTATGGATTTCGCGGTGGGTTCGTTTCGTACGGGCGCTTTCGCTAGGCATTAAGGCAATAATGCACGAAGGGGAGAAAACGCAGAAACACAGAAACCATGAGTACTGACTCCTACTGGCGCGCGGAGCGGGTGTGGCTTTCATCTACACCTATAACTTGACGGGTGATCGGTAGGGACCGTGTGATCGGGCGATCACCGGGCGGCAATTACGAATTACGAGTTACGAGTTACGAATTACAACGAAGGTCAGTTACGGCGCGGTGGCGGCGGTGATCCGGTAGGGCATGTCATCGACATGCCTTCCTCATGGAACGCCGAAGACGCCGATAGGAGACGTACCGTGTGCCACTGCTGTGTCAGCAGTAGGCTTTGCATCGGGGAGGGACGCATTCGTCGGTTAGGAACGGGCTTCGGGTGAGCAGGCGAACCCACTGCTCGCAGAGCAGTGGCACACAAAATAAGGAGTCTGCGTGCAAGGGGTATCCAACAGTGCCACCCCGCCGAACGGCTCGGATGCTGGGGGTGAAGGTTTGCGTGAGAGTTGAATCTGCAGGAATCACCCCTCACCCAACCTCTCCCCTCAAGGGTAGAGGGGATCAGATCGGGAGTTGAAGAGTTCAAGGGTTGAAGAGTTCAAGGGTTTGAAGGGTGACAAGGATTTGAAGCAGCTGGGTAGGCGAAAAACGTCAAAACGTCAAAACGCCGAAACGCCGAAACGTCAAAACGCCAAAACGCCAAAACGTCAAAACATCAAAACGTCGAAACGTCGAAACGTCGAAATAGAGGAGTTGCGGCTGGACCCCACTGTGTCCCCCCTCCGCCGCGGCGGATCTTCGACTTGGTAAGGGGGGAGGCTGGCCGCACAAGGACATCCTGTCGCGCCGGGATTTCCACGATCGGTCATCAGCCGGTTCGCTTGGGTGCCGATTGTCCGTTGAGCACTTCCAAACTGGTGACGAGGAGTAAGTCTACGATCTCGGAAGTGTCGTCGGGTTTGTAGACGACGATGGTGCGCCCCGCCGGCGAGCGGGCGACGAAATCGGGGTGATGTACGTCTAGGCTTCGCCCGTCGGCCATGTGAATCCGATAGGGACTAAACGGCTGAGCGTGCTGCGTGGCCTGGAGTTGTTCGACGGTCATTTCAAGACTCCGTAAGTTGATCGTATGTCCAACGAGAGTTTACCACGGCGGCGGGGAGGGAACAAGGGCAACAAAGACGAAACGTCGAAACGTCAAAAAGTCGAAACGGGAGAGGCATGGAGCCATCCGCCGTTGGCGGACCTTGCTCCGGCACGGAGGGCGGGGTTGGGGTTGGAGGGTTGAAGAGTTCAAAGGGTTGAAGGGTGAGTATGGTTTGAAGTGGCGGGGTAGGCGAAAAACGTCAAAACGTCAAAAAGCCGAAATAGAAGAGTCGCGGCTGGACCCCCCTCAATCCCCCCTTGCCAAGGGGGGACGCAGGAGGGTCAGCGTTGGTCATGAAATCCGATCGGCGTAAGAGGCCAGTTCGTCCTCGAAAGAGCGCATTGTTAGGTCGAAGGTTCGCTCGGCGATGGTGTGGTCGCAGGTGCTGTCTTCTTGAGACATTGCCACTTGACCGGCGTCGAAGCGGAAAACGCGCATCGACGGCATGATCGTCTCCGCCAAGGCCATGAACGGTTGGCCAAGGGTCGCGGTGAGCTTGGCAATGGCCACGTGCTGGGAAACGATGGGCTTCCAGTGTTTCGCGCCGGGCATCAGGGCGCGGCAGGCGTTGTACAGTTCCACCCACGAGTACGCCTTGGGACCGCCGAGGGGAAACACTTGGCCGATCGTCTCCGGGGCAACGAGCGAGCGCACGAAGCAGGCTGCGACGTCCTTGACGGACACCGGCTGCACTTTGGCCTGTCCGCTGCCGAAATACGGAATCACGGGCGGCACAAGGCCACACATGAAGCGCTTCATCAGTTGCATGAACTCGCCTTCCGCTCCGTGGATGAGGCTCGGTCGAAAGATCGTCCAATCCAACCCGCTACGGCGGACGTATTCCTCCGCCGCCCATTTCGTGCGGTGATAGGCCGACACCGCGTCGGACCGCGCACCAAGGGCCGACATGTGCGCGTAGCGGCGGATGCCGGCTCGTTGCACGGCGTCGACGACGTTTACCGTCCCTCGTGTGTGGATCGCGGCGAACGTCTGCCCGCGCAGCGGTCGGGCGATGATGATCCCCACCAGATGAATGGCCGCCTGGCTCAACTCGGCGGCCTCACGCAAAGCTCCACGATCGTTGAGACTCCCCACGATGGGCGTGAATCGCTCGGGGTCCACGTCTCGATGTTGCGCGCGGAGCTTCTCCGCCGAGCGGACGAGACAGACAGGACGCAGGCCCTTGGCCAGCAACTCGCGCACGACGGAGCGACCCACGAACCCCGTCGCACCGGTCAGCATCACGTTTTGGATTGAGCTGGATTCTGCCATATGTGCGGCTCCCGCCGCTGTTTCGACGAATCCGGTCGCTTCCGCTCCCGGCTCTGAATTCGGCGGAGCAGGATCGTAAGCCCCTTAAATGTCCGGGTAAAGACGTGGGCTTTCAAAAACCACGATCGGGCCGCGCTTATCGCCGCCGCCGCGTCTTGCCGTTGACGTAGTCGAGCGACGTCACCAAGAAGGCATCAAGGACGCGATAATGCTCCCCGGGGCCGAAAACGATGAAAATCCTGTTGCCCTCCGGGGCGATCGCTACAAATTTCGGGTGCTTCACGCGGAATGTCCGACCGTCCGTCAGGCAAATCGTAAACGGCTCAAACGGCTGTTTGCGAATGGCGTCTCTGAGCTGCGTGATGGTCAATTCCAAATCCTCCAGGCGTCCTCAACCCTCCAGCATCGAAGCGATTTCCTCGGTGGTGGGGGCGGCGGGGATGCGGCGGATGGGTTCGTTGTGTTCGTCGAGACGCAGTACGCGGGGACGGTGCTTGCCTTCGCGGACAACGGCCTCATCCAGCCAGCAGAAGGACATGACGATGATACGGTCGCCGGCCGAGCCGAGTCGGGCGGCGGCTCCGTTAAGTACCATGCGACGCGAGCCGAACGGTTCGGGGATGGCGTATGTCTCCAGGCGACTGCCATTGTTGATGTTGGCGACGAGAATCTTCTCGAACGGATAGATTCCCACGGCCTCCATCAGTTCGATGTCGATGCCCAGGCTGCCTTCGTATTCCACGTCCGCTTGAGTGATGCAGGCCTGATGCAGCTTTGCCCGGAGTACTTCGATTTTCATCGTCGGCAGCTTTCCAAAACGAGTAGGTTTCCGACTGTCTATCCTTGAACGGTCCTTCACGGACCCACTCTTCGTTATTGTTGCGAGCCGATCTGCGAATGTCAAAAAATGACGCCTACGGTCTCGGTTTTAGGGCATCGCTACGGATGACGCCTTTACCTTGTTGAATGACGTAGAGCGACCCTGCGGCCAAGTTGGGGAATTCCGCTTGCGAACCATCAGGCCAGCGGATCGTCAGGCGAGTGATGCTCGTTGCCTGGCCCAATCCGAAGGTTGGGGTCAACTCGGACTGACTCAGATACGAGCCGCCCGTCGTGACGTAGCGCGTTTGTGTCACGCTCCCTATTTCAGCGCGAAGCACTGCTCCAAGGGCGTTGGTATTCTTGCCCGATCCGATCAAGCGCACGCGGACTACGTTTGCGTCTTTCGAGCGCTCGTTGCGCAGCAATTTTGGCGGACCGCCGTTGGCCGTTAGCAGAACGTCGAGATCGCCATCGCCGTCGATATCGGCCGTGGCGACGGAACGTCCCACGATCTTGGACTCAAACGGCGCTCCGGCGCGATCCGTGACCTCGACGAATTGTCCGCTACGGTTGTTGAGAAACAGTTGCGGCCTCTGAGCGAACTCCCACGTCTTCCGAATGTGCTCGATCTCCGGCTCGATGTGCCCGTTGGCGAGGATCAAATCCTCGAAGCCGTCTAGGTTGATGTCCGCAAACAAGAGTCCGAAGGTCAGCGCGGCCTCGGTCGGCTTCGACAAGCGGCTCGCCCCGGCCCGATCGAGAAACGTCTCCATCCCCATTTGCGTGTAGAGTGAGACGGGTTCGCCGCTGAAGTTGCCGATGGCGATGGACTTCGACCCGCGGTTGTCGAGGTCGGCGACGCTCACGCCCATCCCCGCCCGAGCAAGCCCGTTTTCATCGTAGGCCACTCCCGCGCTGAGCGCCCGGTCGGTGAAGGTGCCGTCCTGATTGTTGATATACAAAAAGTTCGGCTGGGTGTCGTTGGTGATGACCAGATCGGGCCAACCGTCGTTGTTAAAGTCATCCGCAACGACGCCGAGGCTTTTCCCGTCGCGGTTGAAGACGCCGGCTTGTTTGGTCGCGTCGGTGAACTTCCCATCGCCCTCGTTGCGGAACAAAACGGAGGTCGATCCGTCGTAGGGCTGCGGCGTGGCGTAGGATTTCGTCTTCCCGTCCAGCGTCGCCCAAATGTCCGTCTGCGGCGTCCAGGCCACGTAGTTGCAGACGAACAGGTCCAGGTCCCCATCTCGATCGTGGTCGAGCCAAGTGGCACCTGTGGACCATTCCCAAGGCGATGCCGAGTCGTTGCACGCGCTAAATCCCACACCGGCCTCGTCGGTTACGTCGACAAATTTCCCGCCGTCGTTTCGCAAGAGATGGTTCTTGCCGACGGCGGTGATGTATACGTCACTGTCACCGTCGCCGTCGTAGTCCGCGGCGGAAAAGCCCATTGCATAGCCCGAAACGATCGAGAGGTTCGACGCACCGGTGACGTCCTCGAACGTGCCGTTACGGCGATTGCGATAGAGCTTACTGGTCGGTGCCTGTCCCGGCTGTTCATGCCCGGGCCAATAACCGCTGTTCACCAGCAGGATGTCTGCCCAACCGTCGCCGTCATAATCAAAAAACCCACCACCGCCGCCCATCGTCTCCAGCATCCACTTCTCCCCGAACGCTCCGTTGACATGCGTGAAGCGGATACCCGCGGACGCGGTAATGTCGGTGAACGTCACGTCGGGTTCGTTCGATCCGCGCGGCGCGGTGTAGGTCGGCGGGGCGTCGGGTTGGATGTATTCGCTAACCGCTATCGGTGGTGGCGGTGATTCCTTCTTGCAGCCGCCGATGCCGAAGAATGCGATGACGAGGCACGCTGCCAAGAACCCGCTTCGCCGTTTCACTTGCCCTGCCCCCTGTGTGAACCGGTCTGATGGGACATCTCAGTGATGCCTCCGGCGTGTTCATGCGACGCGGTCAAATCATGCACGTGGATGGGTTGCGATTCGAGGTTGTCATGCGGGTGGCTTAGTCGATAAGCCTGCGTGACCTCGGCCTGGGATTCATCGATCTTGTAGCGAAGATACGCCGCCTCCGCCGACGCGGCCAACTCCGTGCGGCCCAGCGCACGAGCACTCAGCATGACGTGATAGTGGGCCACACGGTCCTCCGGGTCGATTCGCAGAACCTGATCCATGGCTTCGATTGCTTCCTCAAACTTCCCGTCGAGGTAGTAGGTACGACCGAGGTTCCGCCACGTCGCGCGGTCGTCCGGGAACCGTTGCAGCACTCGTTTGTAGGCACTAGCGGCCTCGACGTAGCGACCGTCTTCCTGCAACAACACACCCCAGAACCACGCCGTTTGCGGGTCGTTGGAGACCAGCTCCTCGCATCGCAGAAGCTGCTCATACGCAACGGGCAGATTACCGTCGCTTAACGCCACGCGGGCCAGGTTCCGCGGCCCATCGATCCGCTTGGGGACGAGCCGCGTCACCTCGGCGAAAGCCGCTTCCGCGCCTTTGGTATCCGACTGCAAAAACAGGCCGATCCCATAATCGTTGAATCGCATCCAATCGGAAGCCAGCGCGCCCGCGTCAACCTCTCGCGGCGTAGGGGCCGACTCGCCCGGTTCAGCAATCGCCAACGTAACCTCCGCCCGGCAAATTTCCGTGATCGGCAGGTCCGGGCACTTATCAAACCGTTTGAACCCTTGGCGATTGGTGTTGAACGCGAACTCGGTATACCCTCGATCGAACTTTCGCCACATCAGCCGCGCGCGAACCTTCACGCTTTCGCCCGGAAGTTCCGGGACTTCGACGGCGTAATGCACTGTGTGGGCCGTGCCTGGGCCGATCACGCTGGTATACACGGCCGCATACATGTCCTGGGCGTTGCGCCGGTGGATCGCCTCACTGTGACGATCGACCACCAACGCACGGAAAAAGTGTGCCGCGGTATCGACGTATCCGTCCTCGCCGACGGACCCGCTCTGATAGAGCACCCGATCCTTGGCGTCGAGGACGGTGAACTCGATCCAACCTTCGTTCGAGTCGTTGGTCCCGCCGGGGAAAGTATGGCCCACGTCCTTGTTGCGGACCACGATGTCGAAGGTCACTTTCTCACCGGCCCGCAAGGGAGGCTGAGTCTTGTCCAAAGCAAGGACCGTCTCGCTCACACCCTCCGTTCGATCGCGCTGCAGCGCGAAAACGTCGATCCTTAGCCTGTTGTCGCGGAGGAAAGCCTCGATCCGCCGAATCGTATCCTCGTCTCCACGGATGTGCGGCAGCGCGGTGTTGATCGCGATAAAACGGTGCGATCTCACCATCCCGTTCTTGGCGGCGACATCCCCGAGCGGTGCCGGCTCCGGCGGCATGTGGCAGTCCTGGCATACTCGCTTATTGGGCGGAAGGTAGAACGTCCGCGAGGCATTCAGTGCCACGCCGCTGTCATGCCAGTTGTCGTATTCATTTTGTCCACGGAACCAGCGGTAGTCGTTCACCGACTCCGGCAGGCTCACTTTATGGCAGGCGCTGCAGAATTCGCTGGTGCGGAAGACCGGCTGCAACATCTGCTTCTTATGCGCCTCCGGCTTGGCCTTGATCGCCGTGTCGTGCAACAACGCCCCCAGGCTCCCCGTTTCCGCTTGTGCAAACACATAGGGGTCTTCGTGCTCGTCGGCGATGTTGTAGGCCCCGTCGCCGGTGACGTTGTGAATTTTGTCAATCGCGTGGCACGCCAAGCAGGTAAGTCCCGCCTGGGCTTGAGGGGTGCGGCGGTCGATCTCCTCCGTCATCTGACCGGCCAACATCACCGACGGATCGTGACAGCCCGAACACCATTTGCTCTTGATTTTCCCCGTCCGATCCTCCCATTGCGGGAAATGGGCGACGTGCTCGCTCACGCCCGTGGTCATCGACAAGGCCTTTTCGCGCATGTCGTTGATTGAGGCCTCGTAGAAGGGGTTGTTGAAGGAAGCGAAACGGTGGGCCGACTTCGACCATTGCTCGACGATATCCGCATGACACCGCTCGCAGGTTTCCGCGCCGATTTTCTCGCTCACCACGAACCCAATGTTGTCCAGGTCTGGGGCTAACTTTTCCGGGGATGACACGTCGCCGCGGGTGATGATCCGTTCCGGCAAATAGCCGCCCGTGGTCGTGGTCGTGGCGCTGGGAAAGAACGGGCTGGCCGGGGGCACGTACCCGACGGGCAGGTAAGGCCCATCAATGAACTCGGCCAGATCCCGCGCCTTCGAGCCGGGGCCGGTGTCGCTGCCCGTCGCCTGCGCCAGTTGTGCTTCAGGCGTCAAACCCGCGTCACGACTGCCCAACACGTGCATCCCGAAAACCACCGCCGCCGCTCCGCCCACCAGTGTACCGAAGCGGACTAACGCGCGTGGTTGCGCGGGCACATAGGAGAACATGCGGTGTACGACGTACGCCGCCGGCACAATCGCGGATGCGACGACATGCGTCCACCACACCCACCCGTGTTCGCGCGAGGCTGCGGCATACATGATGAAGGGACCGGTGATCGCCAAAATTAACCCGGTCGTGAGAAAGAAAAGGCCGCTGACCACCGTCCGCCGTCGATGCCGTCGCCATACCGTGGGCAGGTGCCACAGCGCGAACACCAGCAGCAGACTGACGACAAGGAACCCCAATCCGGTGTGAGATAACACCATTACCTGAAAGAGCTTGGAAACGGTGTAGGCGCCCTCGGTGTAACGTTCCGCGGTGACGCCTGGTAAAACAGAAGAGGCCAGGCGATTCGCCAAGAGGTACAGTGTGTTCGCCAGCAAAAGCGCGGTCAATATGAGCGTGAACGTCAGCCAGCCGCGCTGGACGCCGGAAAGCAGGCTTTTGGCCTGACGCCGCTCTTCAGTAAGCAGTTCCTTGAGCATCGGTCCAATATCCCCCTATCTCGCCGCCCTGGAATGGCGCAACATCCCCCCAGGCTGCTTACGCAAACACAATATATCCGGCGGTACCTTCCGCCGGAACGTCTAGATCCTTAACTGTGTTACCCGGCCCTTTATTCTACCAGTCTACCAGCTAATCGGCGGGTCGGTCAAGACCTGAGAAGCACCAATCGGCAAGGGGGAGTGTTACACGCCCAACCATCCCTACTATATTGGCATAGGAATATAGGTTAGAGTATTCTTCGAAGATGATCTCCAAAGAGCAGAAAGGGCGATGTTCACAATGAACCGAGGTTTCTCAGTATTTCTATTCGTAGTCATGGGTTCACTGATTGGCTGCAGCTTAATCCCCAACAATCCCGGGTCTGCAGAGATACCTAAACCAAGCGATGACGCATTGCCGGATTTTTCTCTGGTCGATGTCAATGCAAACTCCGCGCGCTACCAGGAGACCGTCTCGCCCCGCGATTATCTGGGACTAATCTCCGCCTGGTACTTCGGCCACTCGACGTGAGGTTACTGCAGAAGCCAGTTTGGCTTCCTCAACCAAATGCAGACCGAGATCGATTCACAAGAGACCTTGCGTCCGATTCAGATTATGGGGATCAACGGCATAGGGTTGGAGTCCGACAACGACGCCATGACGGCCGATCGGGTTCGGTCATGGCTCCAGCCGGCAGCCGACGAAGACGTTTGGACGTCGTGGTTGGTCGTGTATCGGGACGTGGTGATCCTCGGACCCGGTAATGAGCATCTGGGCACCTACAACCTGACGGAGCACGACTTGGCCGATCCGGCGAACTACGCGGCGCTGATGAATCAACTGCTCGAAGCGGCCCGTTAGCCGAATCCGCCGGTCGGTCCGCCGTAGGTCCGCCGAAGACGGATTCGGCGAGGGTCAGCCAAGACGCGCCTCAGTTGTGGTTCTCCGGTTTCTGCTCGCTCGCTCCGCGAACGCCTTCCGCCGGAACGCCCGGATCCCTCTGAATTACCGAACCTCTATTCTTCCCCCTCACCGGCGGGTGGATCAAGACCGATCATTGGAACGCCGACCGCGCTTTCACGCATTTCTGCCTCCAATGCGGCACCCACGCGGATGGTTCGTGCGTCCTGATCGGCGGCGACGCCGACTGCCTTTTCCTTCGGGATGGTGCCTCTTCGGAAAAGCGTCGCTGCCGAGGCGTAGGAAGTAAAAGGGTCGATTTAGGCGGCTAACGCGGCCCCGACGCGTTCCGAACCAAGGTGCTCTACGGTTCTGCGGTGAACTGAGCACGCGGCAAACGGGGCCGCACAGCGACAAGCCAACCCGCGGACCGCGGGACACAGCTCTCCTGATGACCATACCGAGGCGAGCCGGTTGGGTCTCCGCACGCTTCCCCACGGCAACGGCCGATAACAGCATACCCATTGACATAGAAGCTGCGTTGTGATTAGATTGTCCAACTGCACAACTAGGGGCTTTTCGTAGCCCGTGTCTGGGGCTGGCGGGATTGGCAAAGGTTGGCCGGGCCTATAGACCCGGCTGGACGGCGGGGGGGTTGCGCATTGCGAATGGGGCGTTCCGATCCTTCGACAGGAGCGACGAAGGGGTTGCCACTTACGCAGCTTGGCGCTGGGAGGAAAGCACGTGAGCCGACGCTCGTGTAGGACCGTAGGCACACTCCTGATCGCGGGCGTGCTGGTGGTTCTGGGGGGTGGACCGCAGATCTTCTTGGCCGGTGCCGAGGCTCGTCCAATCGCTTTCGTCCAAGCGCCGAAGTCAACTGCACCAGCGGCCACACCGACGATCGGCAACACAATCCTCGCGGGCCGGTACACGCTGGGCATGCGCATTGTTCTTGCGGATACAGAGAACCCCGCCGGAACCGTGCGCGCGGTCACGGAGGGCTTCGAGTGCGCCACGGATCCCGTTTTTGTCTTCGACGGCACGCGGCTCGCCTTCGCGGGCAAGCGAGGCCCCACCGATCTTCTCCAGATTTGGGAACTCGCGGACAATGCCCAGCCCGCTGGCGGGTTTGTCACGCTCAAGCCGGTCGTCGCATGCGATGCCGATTGCGTGACGCCCGTGTATCTGCCCGACGGGCAAACGGTCTTCGCCTCCCTCCTCGCACGCGAGTATGAGGAGCATGGCGAGCACTTCTCCTTCTCCCTCTATCGAACTGAACCGGGCGGTGAGAAACCTTCGCGGATCACGTTCAATCCCAGCAGCGACTTTGACCCTCACGTGCTTCCCGATGGGCGCATCCTCTTTTCTTCGTGGCAGCACGTGGGTAACCACGATTGGCCTCGCGGCGTGATCGCCCTCATGTTGGTCAACGCCGACGGCAGCGGCGTGTTTCCCCTGACCGGTAACCACGAGGCGCCCTGGGTCAAGCGCGGGGCCAAGACCTGGGCCGGGGACCGTGTCGCGTTCATTCGATCCAACGCTTTCGGCGGTTCGGCGAGCTCACCGAGCCGCGAGTTCGGAGCCGGTGAGCTAGTCACCACCTCGTTGAATGATCCGTTCGCGGCGTACGAGACGCTCGTGCCGGCGGACCAGTATCAGGTTAGCGGCGTGGCGTCGCTTCCGGACGGCGGACTACTCGTATCCGCGCGGCCGACGGACGGATCGCGGCCGACCTTCGGCTTATACCTCTACGAGGTGGGCGGATTGCGGCTCCTCTATGACGATCCGGAGTTTCACGAGTTGGCCCCCGCGGTCGGCGGAGTCGGGGTGCGACCGGAGTTGTACATCAGCACTCTCACTTCGGATACGACAAATGGCGAGCTTGCCGTTCTGAATTGCTTCGAGACGGACCGCACGGACCAGCATCCACTGAAGAAGGAATCCGTGAAACTTGTGCGTGTGCTCGAGGGCCTGCCGTTGCGATTCGACGGGCGCGCAGGCCCCACATTCCTGCCGATGCCGGGGTTCCCCGACGAACCGCTGATCAGGCCCAACTCCGCAACCGGTTACATTCCCACGCGAATCCTCGGCGAAGTGGCGCCCGCGTCCGACGGGTCGATTCACCTGAAGGTGCCCGCGGACCGACCGCTTCGCATTCAACTCGTCGATCAAGACGGGTTCACCATCATCAACGAGCGGGCGTGGTTCTGGGTCCGCCCCGGGGAACACCGTATTTGCATAGGCTGTCACGAGAACCGAGAACTTGCTCCGGCCAATGCCGTTCCCCTCGCCGTGCGCCGCACGCCGACCGATCTGACTGATCCCTCTGCGTGGCAGACCGTTACCTTTCGTCGCGACGTGCAGTCGATCCTCAGTACCCGCTGCGCTACCACGGATTGCCATATGCCCCCCTTTCCCACAGCGGGCATGAACCTCACCGCAAATCAGCTCATCAATGACGGCGGCGATGCGCCGCTGGCGGAACGTTTCGGCCCGGCCTACGCAAACCTGCTCGCCCGACAGGCGAACAAGCCGTTCGCAGTCGGCGGCCGCCGTGTCCATCCCGGCGATGCGCGAAGCAGTCCGATGCTGTGGATGCTCTACGGAAAGGCGCTCGCCCCTCAGTACACGCCCGCGCCTTTCGAGAGAACCATGATTTCCGCCCATCCCGGACCGATGCTTCCCGACGCGCAATTGGAATTGATTCGCAAATGGATCGACCTGGGCGCGCAATACGACGACGAGTCACTGCCCGGTCCCTGGCCTTACGAGGCGCCTTCGCGGGGGAAAGTGGCGATGGAGAAAGGCTCCAGTGCGAAATAGAAAAGATCGAAGAAACGCCGAAACGCCGAAAAGTCAAAACACCGAAACCGAGAGATCGACGTTTCGGCTTTTCGGCGTTTCCGTTTTTCGGCGTTTCGGCTTTTCGGCGTTTCCGTTTTTCGTTGTCGCGCTGACCGTTGCCCCCTCCCTTGGGGGCGCACCGGATCCTCCGATTCTCTTCACCGACGTGACCGTTGCTTCCGGAATCGATTTCATCGAAACGATCGGCGACCGGGAGATGAGCAACATTGTGGAATCGTCAGGCGTCGGCTGCGGCTTCCTGGATTATGACGGCGACGGATGGCTCGACATTTTCTTGGTGAATGGATGCTGGCTCGAAGGGTTGTCCGATCCAAAGCTCGATCCTGAATCGCGCAAGAAGCTCGCCTCCGCGACCAATCGTCTCTACCGCAACCGGAAAGATGGTACTTTTGAAGATGTTACGGTTCGCGCGGGTCTTGCGCGACCAGCCTATGGTATGGGCGTGGCCGCGGCCGACTATGACGGCGATGGCGACGCTGATATCTACGTAACCAACTACGGGTCGAACAGTCTGTATCGCAACAACGGCGACGGCACCTTCACCGACGTCGCCCGGCAGGCAGGTGTGGACGACAAAGGCTGGGGCACCGGCGCTTTTTTCTTTGATTACAACCGCGACGGATGGCTCGATCTGTACGTGGGGAATTATCTGGACTTCGACCCCAACTATCGGCTCTACTATGCCCCCGACGCTTTCCCCGGTCCCCTCGACTACAACGGCAAGCAGGACAAGCTGTACCGGAACAACGGCGACGGAACTTTTACCGACGTCACGCAGGTGTCCGGAATCGCCATCCAGCCGATGGGTCGGGCCATGGGCGTGGGCGGCGTAGACTACGATGGCGACGGGTTCGTCGATGTCTTCGTATCCAATGATGCGATGGAAAACTTCCTGTTTCGAAACAAGGGCGACGGGACGTTCGAGAATCGGGCGCTAAGCAGCGGGGCGGCCTTCGGTCAGAACGGGGACGCCACTTCCGCCATGGGCGTAGAGATTGGTGACTATGACAATGACGGACAGTTTGACATCTTCATCCCCGATATGACGTATTCGTGCCTATATCACAATGTCGGGCGCGGACGTTTCGACGACGAGGCCGCCAAGTCCGGAATATCGCCGGTCTTAGGGCAATACATAGGCTGGGGTGCGGTATTCGCGGACTTCAGTCTCGATGGCCGGCTGGATCTTTATGTCAGCACCGGCGACGCGCACCATCTCGAACCTCACGAGGATGTCCTGTTGCTCGGCTCTGAAAGCGGACGTTTCGCCGACGCTTCGGAATCAGCCGGGAAGTGCATGGCCCAGAAGCAGGTTGGCCGCGGTGCGGCCGGGGGAGATTTCGACAACGACGGGGATATGGACGTGCTGGTCACGAACTTGAACGACCGCCCTGCACTGCTGCGCAACGATACTCCCCGCCGCGACCGCCATTGGTTGACAGTGTCGCTCGTGGGTCGCCCTCCCAACCGCGACGCCATCGGCGCTGTGGTGAAGATCGAGGTCGGCAAGCTGCGGCAGATGCGGCAGCGTATGTCGGGCGGGAGTTACCTCTCCCAGCACGACCCACGGATTCATTTCGGTCTCGGCGAACATACAACGGTTGACCGTTTAGAAGTGACTTGGCCCGACGGGACGAAGTCCACCCTACAAGATATTCGCGCCGATCAGTTGCTCACGGTGCGTTACGGATCGGGTGTGGTAAGCGAGTCCAAGTGATGATCCGCGGAATGTTAGCCACTCGGTCATATTTCAGACGCCTTGGACCACGCGCTGTTTCGGCAATGGTCCTGGTTGCGGCTGCCGCGCCGCTGCTGCCGGCTCGGGCCGAGGAAAATGCGAAACACTGCGGGCCTACTTTTGTGGATATCGACCCGACAACCGGGGATTTGCTCATTCTCTGCGGAAAGAGCGGGACCATCAGGCGTTTAGGTTCCGACGACGGAAGCATGAAGAGTGAGGCAGTGCTAGGCGAATCTCCTTTTGCATTCGACCGGCACCCGGACGGCGCACGTCTCTACGTCACTTGCCGCCGGGGACAGGAAATTAGAGAGCTGGATGCGGTATCGTTGCAGACACTGCGGACGTTTCCTCTCCGTGGTGACCCCACCGGCGTGGCCGCATCCGCCGACGGGCGGCGACTGTACGTCGCGGTCCATTCGCTCGACGAGGTTGCCGTTTTCGATCTCGAGACCGGGAGTGAGATCAAGAGACTGGCGACCGGCAACGGGCCGGAAATGGTGCGAAGGTCGCCGCAACAGCAACTGGTCTACGTTACGAACTTGCTACCAAACCCAGTCCCCCTCGATCAACCGCCTGCCAACGAAATCACCGTTATTGACGACATTTCAGCCAATGTAGTCGAGCGGATCATCCTGGAAAACGCGAACGTCGGAAGATGGATTGCATTTTCGCCTGACGGGTCGCTGGCGGTCGTGGCAATCAATAGACCGAAAAATCTCATCCCTATGGTTCAGGTGGCGCGCGGCTGGGTGATGACCAGCGGATTCGCCGTGATGGCGCCCGGAAGCGGCCATGCGCCCGTGCAATTGCTCGTCGATCTTCCCAATCAGGCGTACGCCGATCCTTATGGAACGGTATTTACTCCAGATGGGAGCAAGTTCTATTTGTCGTGTGCCGGGTCGGACGTAGTGATGGCCATCGACGTGAGCGCGGTGCGGCGCGTGATGGAGGAAGTCGAGAAAGGGCGATTGCCGCGACCCGCCGATGATCTCGGACTGTCACGACGATATGTTGTCGCCCGGATTCCCGTAGGCGCAAATCCGCAGGCGCTGGCGATCAGTCTGGACGGACGATGGCTTTACGCGGCCAATCGACTTGATGACTCCATTTCGGTGATCGATACCGGCAAAGACACAGTCGTTCGTACATTGGTCATGGGCACGCCGGCGCCGCCGGACAAGCTCAGCCGCGGGGAGCGATTGTTCCATTCCGCGGCGCGTACCTTTCATGGCCAGTTCTCATGTACCAGTTGCCACCCCGACGAGGGACTGGACGGCCTACAGTATGACCTGGAGCCTGACGGCATTGGACAAAACCTGGTCGATAACCGCACGATGCGCGCCATCGGCGATACGGCCCCCTTTAAGTGGAGAGGCACGAACCCGGACATCACCACGCAGTGCGGCGAACGAACGGCCAAGTGGATCGTTCGCACAGGCTGGTTGAGTACGTCGCAGGTTGTGGAGTTGGCGTCCTTTATTCGTTCTATTGCGCCGGTCGTCAACCCCTTTCGTTCGCCCGATGGCGCCTTTACCGACGCCCAGCTTCGCGGCAAGGCGCTGTTCGAACGAACGGCGGCCAATGACGGAAAACCTTTGCCCGAGCGAGCGCAGTGCCACTTCTGTCACTCAGGGTCGGTGTACACGGATCACCAAGCCTTCGATGTCGGCTCCCGATCGCCCACCGACGAGAGTGGAGATTACGACACCGCGCATCTGACTAACATCTTTGAGTCCGCGCCCTATTTGCATGACGGACGGGCCGCTACGTTGGAGGAAATATGGACGAAGTACAATCCGGAGGACCGGCATGGGGTTTCCAGCGATTGGACGAAGCAACAGCTTAATGACCTCGTGGAGTACCTGAAGAACCTTTGATTCTGGAAAACGTAGTCATGCGGACGAACATCGTACAACTGAAAGCAGTTCTTTTTCTCACAATATCGCTGCACACTGCCTATGCAGCGCCGCCGTTCTACGACCATTGGCAGTCGTTCGGGATTGCCGACGGCCTGCCCAGTGAAAAAGTCTTCTGCATTCGCGCCACAGAAGATAGCGTTTGGGCCGGAACGGATCGTGGACTTGCTCGTTACACCGCCGGTCGATGGAAAACTTACACGACGGCCGACGGGCTTGCCCATCGAGTGGTTCTTTCCATAGCTGAGGATCCGGAGACGAAGGACCTTTGGATCGGCACGGCCGGAGGGCTTAGTCGTTTCTCCGCCGGACGGTTTGACACGTTCACCCAGCTCAACAGCGGCCTTTCCAACGACTTCGTGCATGCCGTGACCGTCCTGCGAGGTGAGGTGTGGGTGGGCACGATGGCGGGCCTGAGCCGATATAACATTGCCCAACACCGTTGGACTCTTTACGACGAGACCAACACTCCGATGCACGAGATTTGGTGTTATTCAGTCACCAGTAGTCAAAAGAAGGTTTATGTGGCCGTCTGGGGCGGGGGACTGCTCGAATATGATATCGCGCAGGATAGGTGGAAGAACTATCGTGACCCCGACGGCGAGATGGAAATCGACCTCTTTCGCGACGACGGGCTTCTCTCCGATGTCGTAGCGGGAGTGGCGTTTGATTCCGCGGACCGTGTCTGGGTGGCCTCATACTTCGGACTCAGTGTGTACGACGGTCGCCGTTGGCGAACCTTCATGGATCATGACAGTCCCCTGGCGAGCAATTTCATCAACTTCGTCACTACCCACGTAGATGTCGCGTGGATGGCGACGGACAACGGCTTGAGCGCTTCCGATCGCGAGAATTGGTGGACTTACCGCCGGGACCCGGATACAAGAGCCGGCTTGGTTACCTGGACGCCCGCCAATGGACCTGCGGAGCGCTTCACGACCGAGACGATTTTCCCGCACAATTACCTGTTGGGCGTCAGTTTCCAGGGAGACGACATCTGGGTGGCTACGGAGAAGGGGGTGGCCCGCGGCACGCGCGGTCACACGAGAAGCGCAGGAACTGATTGAGATGGATCCGTGCGACCTGCAATATGGGAAGAGCGACCGGTAATGAACGATTTCAAAGCGCAACCTACTTTCGTCGGCAAGGAGCCTCGTCACGTAATGAACAAAGAAAATATGACGCGCGTTAAGAAGTCTGCGATCGAAAACAGAGAGGTCCTGTGCGAAGCGTATGATTACCCTAGTAAGGTGTCCTTTACGCGGGGTATGCGTGTAGAGCTCGGCGAGTGCGTAATGCTCTTCATCTCGGGAACGGCAAGCGTGGGCGAAAACGGCGAGTCCTTGTATCCCGGTGACATTGAGGCGCAAACACGGCGCACGTTTCACAACATGACCGGTTTGCTCGCCGCCGAAGGAGCGGACTGGCACGACATCGTGCGGACGACGTGCTATCTCGCGGATTTCCGCTACTACGACCCGTTCAACGAAGTGCGGAACGCCTTCTATTTGGAACAGGGACTCGACCCCCTTCCGGCAAGCACCTGCATCGAGGCCCGAATCTGCCGTCCCGAACTGATGGTGGAGATCGAGGCCATCGCCATCATTCCCAAGGAGCGCGGGAAATGAACATCGAAACGTCGAAACGCCGAAACGCCGAAACGTCGAAACGCCGAAACGCCGAAACGCCGAAACGCCGAAACGTCGAAACGCCGAAACCAAGAGGTCACCGTTTCTATTTAGGTGTTTCGGTGTTTCGGCGTTTCGGCGTTTTCGCGGTGGCGGCGATCCTGGTTATGGGTATGCCGCTCGCGGCCGAGGAACCGAAGGCCGTCTCCGACTCGAGTCCGAGTTATGCTCGAACACCACAGGATGTCCTCCCCTACCACAACTTCCAGGAACCGTACCACCGTTTCTTCCAAAATGTTTCTGAGTTCCGCGGTACCGGAGGCGATGAGCGCTTGTCGGCGCTTCCGGCCACGGTACGTATCGGGTTCATGGGCCCCTTGGCGTCCGCACCCGACTCCGACCTCGGGCAACAGATGCTCGAAGGCGTTCGACTGGCGATTGAGGAGGCCAATGCCGAGGGAGGTTACGAAGGTATCCCCTTCGAGCTGGTGGTGCGTCCCGACTCCGGACTGTGGGGCGCCAGCTCAATCGAGATGGTCGCCTTCAGCTATGCGGACAACGTGCTCGCCGTGATTGGATCCATTGATGGAGCGAATACCCATATCGCGCTGCGGGTCGCCCTGAAGACCAAGGTGCCTATTGTAAACACCGGCGGTACGGATCCCACGCTTACCGACACAAACCTCCCCTGGATCCTGCGTTGTATGGCCGATGACCGCCAGCAAGGTTACGCACTGGCACAACATATCTTCCGCGAATGCGGCATTACCAAGGTCGCCGCCCTGCGAGTGAACGATCGTCACGGTCGATTTGGCATCGCGGAGTTCCGTGACGCCGCACGGCGCCTGGGTCATCCGCTTCGTGTCGAGGTTCGGTGGAAACGCGGCGATCGGGATTTCAGCGCCCAGCTCCGGCGAATCGCCGAGAGTGACGCGGAAGCGATTGTTCTGTGGGGTAACGCGTCGGATGCCGCAGCCGCAGTTCGTGCGATTCGTCAGTGGAATGAGACGAACCCAACCGCCCCGTTGCCCGAGCGGGTCTTCGGCTGCGACCGCCTTTCCAGTCACACGTTCCTCACCGAGGCCGGCGCCGCGGCCGAGGGGGTTGTGGCGGTCGCAACCTATGACCCTACACGCGATGACCCACGGCTTACCATGTTTGCGAATGCCTTTACAACACGATTCGGTCACGAACCCGAAGCCTATGCGGCGCACGGCTATGACGGCGCTAACATTCTGGTTGCGGCCATCCGCAAAGCGGGGCTGAATCGTGTTCGCATTCGCAACGCCCTATATGAGTACAAACATTTTGACGGTGTCACAGGCCCGATCGAGTTCGACAGCACCCTCAACGATGTGGGGCCCGTTTATCTCACCACCGTGCAGAACGGAAAGTTTGCCTACCGGGAGGCGAAGTTCGCATCCACTGTCCGCGCCGACCGCGGACCCATCCCATACCGAACCCTTGCGGAGTCAGCCCCGGCCGTGCGATTGTCGCCGCCGCCGTCCCCAGGCGCGACGACCCCGTTGCGACTGGGCTGCTTCCTTCCCCTGGACGACGCCGGCCAGGCCGCCGTGCGGGGGATGCAAATGGCCATCGAGAACGACGCCGCTAGACACCCCAACGAGACACCGATCGAACTGCTGGTCCGCGACGCCCGTGGCGTCTGGGGATCGAACTCGCGTTCCCTCGTTGACCTTGTGTTTCAAGATGAGATTCTGGCATTGATCGGCTCGACGGAACGACGGGGAACTCACGTGGCGGAAATGCTGGCGACCAAAGTTCATTTCCCTGTGGTAAGCCTCTGTGGGACCGATCCCACGATCACGGAAATTCCACTGCCGTGGATATTCTGCGCGGCTTCCCCGACTATGAGAATCGACCCGGGCTTTATTCGACAATACCGCCAGCGTTATGAAGCGGATCCGGATGCCTACGCGGCCCTCGGATTCGACGCCGCCGCCTTGCTGGCAGCGCGGATTCGTGACGGCGCGGGCACTCGAATTGCACTGCGAAACGGACTTGCCGCAGAAACTTGGTATCAGGGTGTTAGCGGACTGTTCCGCTTCGATAGCTTGGGCAACCGGGTGGAAAAATCGGCCGGAGGCTTGCAGATCGGCGTGGCCGACACACAAAATCGCCAATAGTAGACGAGGTGGCGATCCGGATGCGCAGGCAGATGACTATAATGGGGCATACACACCGTCGGCTGTGGAAGAGTCGCAGTCGGCCCTGGCGAGCGAACTGGTTTCGGGGGGAATGGTTGAACGCTTGGTGAGTGTTCACAGATGATGTTATCGGCCGGTCGACAGGATGATTAGAATGGAGGACTGCCAGACCGGCATTGTTCCGGCGACGGGAACGTGGGGAGGCGGATCATGATTGTGGTGATGAAGCCGGATAGCAGCAAAGAGCACGCGGATCACGTGATCAGTCTGCTCGATGGGATGGGGTTCAGTAGTTGTTTGATCGAGTCCGCGGAGCGGAAAGTGGTGGAAGTGCTCGGCATTGCAGGTTCATTCGACAACATGGGCCTGGAAAACGCGCCGATGGTCGACAAGGTACTTCCGGAAGCGGGGCCGCTCCTTGCCGCAAGTCGGAGGCCTGGAGAGGAGACATTCCAAGTTCCCCTGGGCGCACGAGCGACCGTGGGGGGCACAAAGCTGGCGGTCATCGCCGGACCGTGCAGCGTGGAAAGCCGCGCACAGCTTCTGGAGATCGCGGCGGCCGTCCGAGAAGCCGGTGCGGTAGCTCTGCGAGGCGGCGCCTTCAAACCGCGGACCTCGCCCTACTCCTTTCAAGGACACGGCGAAAAGGCGTTGGAATGGCTCGCACTCGCACGCGAAGAAACCGGGTTGGCCGTCGTTACGGAGGTGCTGAGTTCCGCCCACGTTGAACTGGTCGCCCGATACGCGGACGTGTTGCAGGTCGGTTCGCGTAACATGCATCACACGCCTTTACTCCGGGCCGTGGGGCAACAGGAAAAACCCGTCCTCCTCAAGCGCGGTTGGAGCGCCACTCTTGAGGAGTTTCTGTTGGCCGCCGAGTACATCATGGTGGAAGGGAACCACAATGTGATCTTGTGCGAGCGGGGCATCCGCACGCACGAAACCTACGTTCGAAATACCCTGGCCCTCGCTGTGGTGCCGGAGATCAAACGGGTCTCGCAACTGCCTATCATCGTGGACCCCTCTCATGGAACGGGACGCAATCACTTGGTGACGCCGATGAGTAACGCGGCGGTCGCATGCGGCGCCGACGGTCTGATAATCGAAGTGCACGGGAAACCCGCCGAGGCATGGAGCGACGGCGAGCAATCGCTCGATCTGGGGCAGTTCCGGCTGTTGATGCAAGGGTTGCGGCCTTTCGCAGCCGCCAGTGGACGCGAGGGGTAGAAGTTGTACGTGGCGAAGATGCCGCCCTTGCGCCAAGCGAAGCCCGGGAAAGCGGGGAGCCACATGAGATGGTTGGCTGATACTTTTCATGAGGAACCCACAACCACCTCGAGCCACCTGAGTCTGGGTTTCACCGCCTGACCCAATAACCGTAACCCGGTTAAACAGCGGGTTCATGGTAACGTCCTATAACCTAGGCCACCTACCTTGCAACCCCGCCCGTCGGGCTTGGCGTCCCTGACACGCCGCCCGGCTGGTCCATAATATATTCCCATACCCTATCTTGTATTGGTTGAGGTTTTATACTACGATGAGCCAAACTTGTTCGAACCGACGGTTCGGGTGCTTCGAACAAAGAGGTGAGGATGGGGACCGAACCCATTTCAAAATGCGCTCTTAGGGTCGTTGTAATCGCTTGCGCGGACGCGGAAGTCCGCGCGGGATACAAAACGGAGGACGGGTGCGATGTCGTTAACCATGCGCGGGCGTAAGGCCCAACATTCTGCGGCGGGGGTTGGTTTCACACAGGTCGAGTTGTTGGTGGTGATCGGGATCATCGCGTTGCTCGCGGCGGTCTTGCTCCCGTCGGTGGAGAACGCGCGCCGCAACGGCAAATCCGCGCGCCGAGAGGCCGAACAAGGCCGCGCAACCCCGGCCGTGGCGTCGCCACAGGAAACCGCGCGCGCCGAGGGCGAGTCGCTACTCCCCGCGTCGGACCCGAGTCGCTCGACGGCGGCCGAAGCGCCGCCTGAAATTCGCGCGCTGCACCTCGAAACGAGCGTGGAAAACGCAGCACTCGAAGACCAGCCCGACCAAGTTGCAGGCTTCAATCCGGACAATTGTCCCGGGGTTCCCATCACGCCGGGAGTACCGTTCTTCGGGAACAACGGCAACGCGACCGCGGGCGCGCCGACTTCCTGCGGAGGCGGTCAGGATTACTTCGATGTCTGGAACTACTTCGTGGCCCCCTGTGCCGGCACGGCGAAGATCAGCCTGTGCGGAGCGGAAACCAGCTTCGACACCACGCTCGCCGTCTACGGCGACTGCGGCGGCCCGGAACTGGCCTGTAATGATGACTTCTGCGGGCTGAACGGGCGGGCCTCGCAGCTCGAAATCCCCGTTGCCGCGGGACGCCCGTACTTCATCCGCGTGGCCGGGTACCAGGGTGCAAGGGGGCAATACCAACTGAACATCGATATGGCCTGCTGCGTCAACTGTCCTTCTGGTTCTACGCCGGAAAATGAAGCCAATTGCGGGCTGCCGACGGACACGACCAACGGCGGGTGCAACACCCCGCCGGGGATGCCGCCACAATTCTCCCGCATCGGTTGCGGCATGACCTATTGCGGGACCGCCGCCTTCGACGGCGCCACCCGAGACACCGATTGGTACGAGGTCGTTGTCACGACACCCACGCAGTTCACATGGACGGTGTCCTCGGAATTCGCCGCTGTGATCGCGCTTGTGGAGATGAACAATCCCGGCTCCGGCGACTGCGCCGATGTCACGTTTTCACTCAATCCCCTTGCGGGGGTTCCCTCGTGCTCGACCGGCAGCGTGACGGTATGTCTGCCGCCCGGAAGGCATTGGTTTTTCGTGGCTCCTGCTTTTGGTGACTTAGTGAATTGCGGCGCGAGGTACACGGCCACGCTCACTTGCGCGACTTGCACCCTGCCGGAAGCGTGTTGTCTTCCCACCGGCGGATGTCAGGACACGCCGCCGAGTGCCTGCCAGGGCGTGCCGCAAGGACCGGGAACGACCTGCGCAACTCCCCGCATCTGTTTGCCGACCGGGGCCTGCTGCGCCGACGGATGCTTCATCACCGACCAAGCGACTTGTAACTCAGTGGGCGGTCCCTATTTGGGCGACGGCACGGATTGTCGAGACCCGGCGATTTGTCAGCCAAACCCGCCGTGTCAGGACTGCGGTCCGGGGCCGCACTGGATCGACCAATGTCAGGGCGGCGTGGACCTCATGCCCACTGGCGCGCTCGTCGGGATCTCCACCAATCCGACGAGTTGCTTACCGAACCTGAATCTTGTGATGGCCGGACCGGTAGCGATCCGGCGCTCCGGCCCCCTCAACGACTCCCAGAACTTTCCAGGAACCCGTCCGTTCGACAATCACCTGGACGTTGTCGACACCGAGATTGTTTCCATGGAGCTTACCGGAGGCGGGGTTATACTTCGCGCCGGAGAGGGCATGAGCCACAGTGCGCCTATCCGCCCTTCCTTGGGCGCGATCGCCGAACAGCCGGGCGACCCGTCCATGGCGGACAGCTTTTTTGACGTTTTCTTCGAGATTCAGATATCTCCCACGGGTGGTTTTGCCTACAACCAAGACCCGCTGCGGGTGACCTCCGAGATCACCTGTGTTCCGCCCGATGCCACCTATCTGCATCCGGCGGAGTGCGTGAAGCTGTTTAACGAGCAGGGAGTCCACATCGCAAACCTGACTTCGGCCAACCACAGCACCTACCCGACGTGCGGCGATCCGGGAACCGGGCCATGCGATCAACCCCACGACACGCCGTTCTGTAACAACGCCGAGTGCTGCACGCGTGTTTGCGAGCTTCGTCCGAACTGCTGCACGCAAGCGTGGGATGAGTCGTGCACCGTGGCGGCCGAAGTTGTATGCAACCCCGGCGCCTGCTGTCTGCCCCATACGTGCGCGACCGGCGGGGTGTGCGGGCAATTTGAGACTTGCGGAGGCGGCGCCGCCCCATGTTTGTGCTTCACGGTAGCCGAGGGCGGCGGAAACTGTGCGTCGGACTACTTTTGTGCCAATTATCCGCTTTGTCCCAATGGAACGATCGACTGCCCATCGGGCCAGGTTTGCTACGTGAACACCTGTTGCCAGCAGCCGACGTGCGGGCCTGCGGGTTGCGTGACGGTGGCAACGGCCGCGCCTCTTGACCCGAGCGCCGGACCGACCGCTTCCGGCGGCCAGGGCAACGTCAGTGGGGAGATCCCCGTTCCCACGCCCGGCTGCATCGTGACCGATCGGCTGCGTTGTGCGGACCTCGGCGGAACCTACGAGGGCAACAACACGTTCTGCACTCCCGAAACCTGCGTGCCGCCGGCGGTGGAGATCGACCACTTCCCGCACACGACGGCAGTGATGGAGTTGCAGTTGCCGGACGGCGGCAGCGTGCCGATCGCCTTGAGCGGTCCGACGACGGTCCATGTGTTCTTCGAAGGCCCCAACGAGGGCAACGCGAACGAC
>JAGVHG010000120.1 GCA_020056715.1 Phycisphaerae bacterium
TCGATGCCGCCGGCCGCATCGCCTACGCCGGCAACCAAGGCCCGTGGGGCTTCAAGCCTGATGAAGTAGCGAGTTGGCTCAAAAAAAACGTCGGCAAGCCCAAGCGTTAGACTTTCCACTTCGCGCAATTATTGCCGTGCTTTTCTCCACAAGTACAGTTATTACTCCTCGTAACTTTAGCGATAATCATAGGTTACATCTTGTTGCGCGTGCTTTGCCGATCTTGCGCGACGTGAGTAGACGTAAGAAAAAAATTTGTAAATCGCTTGACGTTTGGTTTTGGTTCGGGTATAGTTTAGCCAAACAAAGCGCGAACCCGCGCTGAGGGTTAGGGATGAACCGGACGCGAAAGAATAGCAGGGGATCGGACGAGGGCGATTCAAAGTGCGCCTCCGCCGCGCATCATCAGGAATCACCGCTGTGTGTGTTCGGTCCCGGCGGCTCGTTTCGGACGGCGTGGCCGCCCCACCCGCTTTGTTCAGCGTCGCCGGCGAGCACGAGTGGTTGGCGGTTGGTCTGGCGCGATATGGTCGAGGCCGCACGCGACGAAATGCGGCGGAACGTGTGGTTGCGGTGGATGTCCGCGCGGAGTGCGTTGCCCGTGTACGCCATCGGACCGGAGGGGTTGTCCTCTTTTGTGGAGCCAATTCATGGCGCGAACGAAGAAACTGGTTACCGACGAAACCCATTGTCTGACCCCGCGGCAGCTCGAAATCCTTACGCTGATTCGCGACGGTCGGCGCAACGATGGTTATTCCCCGACGCTGCAAGAGATCGCCGACGAACTGGGCATCAGCAAGATCACCGTGTTCGAGCACGTCGAGGCCTTACTCAAAAAAGGGCTGCTTTCGCGTCGTTCCAACAAGGCACGCTCTTTGGAATTGACCGCCTCGGCGCGTTTGCCTGACGAGCGGCCGACGCTGTTGCCGCTAGTGGGTCGCATCGCCGCGGGGCGGCCCATCGAGGCGATTGAAAGCCCCGACAGCGTGGATTTGGAGGAGGTGTTCACCAGCCGACACCCGGTCGGCGTGCTGACCGTGATGGGCGATAGCATGATCGACGAACACATCCGCGACGGGGACCTTGTGGTTTACGAACGCCGGTCCAATGCCCGCAATGGTGACACAGTTGTGGCACTTATCGCGGGCGAGGAGGCGACCTTGAAAAAGTTCTACCGCGAGAAGAGCCGTATCCGCCTACAGCCGGCCAACACCAAGTACGACCCGATTTACGTCCGCGATGTTGAAGTCCAGGGCGTAGTTATCGGGGTGATCCGGCGGTATTAGGGGCGTTACGGTGATTGAAGCCGGCGACAAGGAAGGCGAACCCCTGGTCGTGCGGTCCCACATTTGACCCTCACCCTAGCCCTCTCCCTAAAAGGGAGAGGGGGACGTACGATTGGCGGATGGATCGCGCCGAAGTCTGCTCCCGTTTCCTAGAGGCCGTCCCCTATACGCTCTACCCCTTTCAGGAAGAGGCGCTGCTGGCGTGGTTCGAGGCCACGGGCGGGGTGCTGGTGTCGGCCCCGACGGGCATGGGTAAGACGCTCATCGCCGAAGCGGCGATTTTCGAGGCCCTACACACCCAACAGCGTATCTACTACACCACGCCGCTCATCGCCCTGACGGACCAGAAGTTCCGCGAGTTTCAGGACCGGGCCGTGGGCTGGGGCTTCGCCCGCGAACAAGTCGGCCTGATCACCGGCAACCGCCGCGAGAACCCGGATGCGTTGGTGCGTGTGGTGGTGGCGGAAATCCTGCTCAACCATCTTCTGTCCGGGCCGGAGCAACTTGGCGACGTCAGCGCGGTGGTGATGGACGAGTTTCACTACTTCAACGACATGGAGCGGGGGGTCGTTTGGGAATTGTCGTTGGTGTTGTTGCCGGCGCACGTTCGTCTGATGCTCCTGTCGGCCACGGCGGGAAATACGGTCGAATTCATCCGCTGGGCACGCGAGCAGCATGGGCGAGCGCTGACATTGGTGAAGTCAGATGAGCGGCGGGTCCCGCTGGAGTTCGTGTGGGTCGGGGACAAGCTGCTGACCGAGCATCTTCCGGAGATGGTTTCCAAGGACGATGCTACGAACCGCTCCCCGGCGCTGGTTTTCTGTTTCAACCGAGATGAATGTTGGGAAGTGGCCGAGCGGCTGAAGGGCGTGGGGCTGATCGACGCGGGCACGCGCGCCGAAATCGAAAGCCACTTGGAGGGGTACGACCTGACCAACGGTGTGGGGCCGAAGCTTCGGCAGATGCTCATTCGCGGGGTGGCCGTCCATCACGCCGGGATCCTCCCGAAATACAAGGAGCTGGTCGAAACCCTGTTTCTGAAAAAACTGATCCCCCTCGTGGTTTGCACGGAGACGCTTGCGGCGGGGATCAACCTTCCGGCGCGATCGGTGGTGCTCAGCACGTTGCTGCACGGTAAACCGCGTGAAAAGAAACTGGTGCCGGCCTCTTCGGCGCACCAGATGTTCGGGCGAGCGGGCAGACCGCAGTTCGACAAAACGGGCTATGTCTACGCCCTGGCCCACGAAGACGACGTGAAGATCGTCAAATGGAAAAAGAAGTTCGACCAGATCGATCCGAACTCCAAAGACCTGGGAATCATGCGGGCGCGGAAGGACCTGGAGCGGAAGA
>JAGVHG010000119.1 GCA_020056715.1 Phycisphaerae bacterium
CCCGTCTCGCTGGGCGCATCGCAAATACCTCCTTCGTCGGAAAGGCATCTTGCGCCGCCCAGCTGGCAAATTGAAGACGGGGTTGGCCGTACGCTTACGTAGTTCTGGCGATGCTTGCGGACGTACGCCCCTTAATCGCCAAGTATGGCGCGCGGGGTTATCGTTTCGCCCTGCTGGAAGTCAGTCACATAGCCCCGAACATCCTGCTGACCTGCACCGCGCTCCACCTGGCGGCTGTGCCGATCGGCGGCTTTCTCGACGACGAATGTACCGCAGTTTTCTGCGCCGACCGATCCCATCTCTCGCTCTTCTATCTGGTCGTCATCGGCCGCTTGCGGGAAGGAAACAAGACAGTGAGCACGCTGTGATGAGAATCCCGATTTGACATTCGATTTCGAGAAGATGCGATTTTCGCTGCAAAATGGGCAGTAGGCCGAGGCGGAAATCGTCCGTGAACTGAACGGCCGCGCCGCGGATCCCGCGAGGATTCACGACCGTCGGGTTGGCTACTTGGGGGTCGTAGAGGTACGGCGGAGATCCCACTGCGACGTTTGAAGAAATCGATGGCGAGCATGTCTTTGATGTGATTGCCCAGAAATGCTCGCCATGTCGGAGAGGGCGGTTCGCGAGGGTGGATTCTGTATTGGTCCACCGTCGATTCGGCGACTGATGTAGCCAAGCAACGCGAGCATCCGATTGGATGCGTGGCGATCCCCAGAACGGTTTCTCGCGGAACATGCGTTGGATTAGCTTGCGAATACCGGCTTCGATCCTCGGGCATGCGGGTTTTCCTCGCGACTTCCACCGCCAAAACAGCTTGAAGCCTTGCCGATGCCGACGGACCACCGTGTCAGGCTGAGCGATAAGTAGGGCAGAGCGTCAACCCGCCCAGATTCTGGACAGCAACGCCCAGAAGATCCTATCACGCTGCCGCAACCGCGGACTCTTGGACTTGTGCTGCAGGGCCGCGAGCTGTTGCCGTAGCGCGAGATTCTCGGTGGCAAGATCGACTCAATCACGAACCAAGGCCCGGACGAAGAGGACCATCGTGCGAAGCAACCACATTTCACACACTCCAGATGCCGTAATCACGGTCCGGAGACCGTAGCCAAGTCGTCAGAGGCGTCAATTTGTAACACCAGTGAGGACAACGCGTACGAAATACTCGGGATGGACAAGCTGAATCTCATGAGAGACTTCACAATCGCAAAACTCCTACAACTTACCTCTGGGTGCAAGTTCCAGACCGATCTGTGCGGCGAGCCTGTAGAGATCATCCCCCGTCGCGGGGATACACGGCAAGATCTTCGTACATCGCTCGCAGGCCCACGGTTCGGCGCGATCGGACGGCACGAGCCCCCCGTCGAGGGCAAGAAGCTTGCGCCACTGTGCTTGGAATTGTTCGTTGTAGTCCGTCAATGAACTCAGCGGCGCGGCTTCGCGAAGGATTCCGGCCAGCCTCCGGGCGAGATCGGCGGATTCGCGCAAGCCCATGTTCAAACTCTGCCCTCCCACCGGCCCCGTCAAATGTGCGGAATCTCCGGCGAGCCACAAGCGGTCCCGGCCGTACAAGCCCGCAAGACGGCGATCGAATCGAACTTCCATTGCCCAATCGATCTGTTTGATCTTGCCGCCGAACCAGGGGGCGCGCGAGTGAATCAGTTCGCTCAGCTCATCTCCGGAAACATGCGGGAAAGCCTGCCGGCCGATCGGAACGGCCAACCGCCGCTTCGTCCGGGAGTCGTCGGACGCGCCATGCTCGCGCTGGAAGCTCCAACGACATCGGCCGCCGGGCAGCGGCCAGAGAACATTCGTCGTCTGCCTGTCGAAGACGATGTGCGTCTCTTCTGCCAAGTCCGCGTCTGTGTGGAACTCGAATACGGCGAACGATTCTGATTCGCCGGTCCGAGCATATTCGGCGCCCAACGTTCTGCGGACGACCGAGCGGTGCCCGTCGGCGCCTACCACAAACGCGGCTTCGGTATTCAGGGTCTTCTCGGTGATCCACTCCGTCGTGGCGACTGCGTATCCGCAAGAAGCTCTGGCCAATTTATCGATTTCGACCGTTACGCAATCCGTCCCCGGGGCAATCCGCGTGACACGGTGGTTCCACCGGACATTTACTCCTTTCGCAAGGAGCTGTCGCTCCAAGAGGCCCTCAAGCGCGCTCTGAGGGAGAACGATCATGTAGGGAAATCCGCCTTCAAGCTTCGCTAGCTTCAGTTCACCGCATCGATCGGGACCGTTGTAGAATGCCACGGTATCAACGCGATGCCCTTGCGCGAGAAGGTCTCCCACAAGGCCCAATTCGTCGATCAACTTGAGAGATTGAGGGTGTATGGCGAGGGCGTAGCTGTGAGCGGCCGTCCTAAACTCCTCGTCCACAACCTGAACGCCGACACCACGGTTTTCCAGGGAAAGGGCAGTGAACAATCCCACCGGTCCCGCGCCGATCACTACTACTTCGCTTTTGGATCTCAGTGACATTGTCCCGCACCTCCGGCGGCTATAGCCGCAGCGTTCAATGTTGTCGCGGTGAATTCAACCCCTATTCACCAGCGGCCGCATGGGTACACCTACGCACTTAGTGCCCCCATCGACAGACAGATCATTACCATCAGAGCGAATGCGTTTATGTGCCCAAAGGCCCGTCTGATTAGCGGCGTTCCGCCGTCGTCAATCGGAGCGCCCAGAATGTTTGTGGCTTTCACAGCAAGCCAAGTCGACGCACAGACCACGCCGATACCCCACGGCAACATCCCCTCCACGAGGCCCAACGCCGGAAACGCAAGCCCGGAGGCGGCTGTCGCAAGCATCCACATGAACGTGATGCGCACCAGTTGAGGCTGAGAGAACTTGTCCGTGGCCGTCGGCAGTCCGGCGGCGCGATATTCCCTTCCGATCATCAACAGCAATAGCCAAAAGTGCGGAACCTGCCAGACAAAGAAGAAGAGCGCCACGAGCACGATTCTCGGATCGTGCAAACTGCCGCCGGCTGCCACATATCCGATGCAAGGCGGAATCGCGCCAATGAGCGCACCGGGAATGACGGCAAAGGCAGTCACACGTTTCAAATAGGTGTACATTCCATTATACCACACAACGGCCAAACCGCCGAGACTCACCAAAGTGTTTGGGTCCCGGCTTATCGACGCCAGGCAGTACAGTCCTAAGAGCATGAACGCGACTGAGATAAACAACGCCAACGAAGGATCTATCCGACCGGATGGAATCGGCCGTCTGCGCGTCCGCTCCATGCGGGCGTCAATTGCGCGCTCCTGCCACTGGTTACACGCGGCGGAGCCGCAAGCCAAGACGAAGACACCCATCAGCGGCAACCACATCTCGCGCTCAAATCGGCGCGCCGCCATCAAGTAACCAGTCGCCGTGGTCAACGTAACCGCCGCCGTGATTCGCAGCTTCGCCAACTCCAGGACCATCCGCAGGGACTTGAATACACCTGTGGATTGCAACGGCATCTCAGTGCTCCCGGCGTCAATCTGCAAATCATACGGCGGATACATGTCTTTGCACTAGCACAAAAGCGAGTTACATCAATGTGTGCATTACTGCGATTCCCGAAAGTCGCTGCCGCGAAAGAAACCACATAACGCACATCGACTACGGATTGACTCCTCGCAATGCGTCCTCTCCCGTCAATGCACGACCGCCGGCCTCCATGACCAATAGCTCCATGGCCCGCTCGATGGGAATGGTCTGCTTTGGTGCCTGGACCTTGTCCAAACCATACTCCTCGATCATCGCCTGGCAATCTTCCAGTGTATCCTCCGGCCGCGGTTCCTTCGAAAACGACCGTACATAATGCGCGACGGCGATGCGTTCCCAAGGCGTGAGATTAGGATAGGGCCGCATCTGCGTCCCCTCTATCCCCTCCGACAGTGTACGGTAAATGTCTGTAACCTTCGCGCTGCGTTTCCAGTCCTTGAGGATCGTCATATTGCGTGCCTGCCCTGGCAAGCCTGACCCATCACCAGCCGAACCGTGGCACGATACACAGGCCGCCCCGAAAATGACGGCGCCGTCAATGTTCAGTTGATCCTTTCCAAAGCCGGGGTTATTCGGGTCCATCATCGCGCCGACCTCAAGCGGTCTGAACTTCTTCATCTGTTGCTTCTCAACCCATTGCTCATACTCTTCACGTGAAACCACCTTGAGCCAAGTGTACATTTTGGAGTGATCTTTGCCGCAGAACTCCGCACAGAGAATCGAGAACGTTCCCATGCGTTCGGACTCGAACCATAGATACGAAGCTTGGCCGGGACGGGCGTCCTCCTTCACTCGGAAATCAGGAATAAAGAAGCTGTGGATGACGTCTTCCGGGGGCGCCGTCAAATTGACCAACACCGGCGTGTTGACGGGCACGACCATCTCACTCGCGTCGATCCGCTCCTTGGGGTAGCTGAAGGACCACACCCACTGCTTTCCAGTGACGTCGACGACCATGTGGTTCTTCGGCACCTGACGCATCAACGCGAAGCCCCCGTAACCCACGTAGAACATCCACATTACGATGATCGTGGGTATAACCGTCCAAGTAATCTCCAAGACTGTATGCCCGCCCACCTGGGAAGTTGTACGGACACGGCTCCGCCGGAATCTCACGGCGAGAATCACCATCGCGACGGTAATCCCGGCCAGAAGAAGCAAGCTGACCCCGCCGATCAAAAAGAACGCGCGGTCCACTGCACGGGTGATTTCGGAAGCGGCCAGCAGCATTAATCGTTCACCTATACCAGTAGTCAACGAACGTCAATCCGATGAAAATGGCGTAAGTAGCCAGAACCACCATTATCATGTATGCGTACATCCGCTCCTCGAAACGAATGTGCATGAAATACAGCACGACGAGAGAGCCTTTGAATGTCGCAATGAGCAAGGCAGTCAATACCCTGACATGCTTCATGTCCAAATAGGAAACGCTGACCGTAAGGACCGTCAAGAGCACCAGAGCGCCCCACACCTTGAAATACACGCCATAAGGCACTAAGGCGTGATCGAATTGCGGCTTACCCTCCGTTTGCATTCGCCTCGTCTCATCCAATCAGATAGAACAACGGAAACAGTAGAATCCAAACCAAGTCTACCAAATGCCAATATAGGCCGGTGTTTTGCAGGAAATTAATCCGCTCGGCGTGGGTGCGCTCCTTCTTGACCAGGACCATGGCAATCATGATGATCCCGGCCCCGATGATCACGTGGAGGGCATGAAGCCCGGTCATGGTAAAATACAGTCCATAAAACACCTGTTCGCCGACAGGCTTCTGAAGCATGGTCGCCGATTTCGGATATAGGTCATGCGCAAACTTTGCACCCCACTCGACGGACTTGATCCCCAAAAAGGCCAGGGCAAACAAAATCGTGATCGTCAATAACAACAGCGACAAGCGTTTCTTGGCCCGTTCCAAAACCGCGATCGACAATGCCATGGTGAGGCTGCTGGTCAGAAGGATGACCGTATTCGCCGCCCCCATCACTTTGTCAAGGTGGCCCGATGCCTCTCGGAATTCAAAGTGGTATTTCTGCAGATAGACTGCAAACGCGATGAACAGCGTGCCGAACAGAAGAACTTCAGTAAACAGGAACAGCCACATCCCGATCTTGCCGGCGACCGGATCGTAATGCACGGTATGGCCTCGGTGCGCGTCATGCGGCTTTGCGGCAGTGTCGTTAATCATGGTCCACCTGCTCGGGGTATTCGTACGCCCCGCGGCTGAGGTCCGGTTCACCGTCGAAGTTCAGGGTCGGGGGTGGGGTCGCTGTTCGCCATTCCAACGTGGCTCCTCCCCAAGGACTGATTGGCGCGCGCTTGCCCTTGAACAGAGAGTACACGAGGTTTCCAAGCAATAGCAACAACGACGCGAACAGGAACCAAGAGCCGATGGTGGATATCTTGTGATAGATCTCATATTCCGGAAGATAGTCGGCATAACGCCGCGGCATCCCCCTCGCGCCGGCGAAGAAGAGCGGCAAATAGGTCGCAAGAAAGCCGAAGAAGAAGATGCCGGCCGCAAGGTACGCGATTGTGTTATTGTACATCTTGCCGAAGACCTTAGGCCACCAGTAATGAAGCGCGGCAAAGAATATCACTCCAGTTCCACCGAACATAGTGAAATGGAAGTGACTTACCACCCACGCAGTATCATGCAGGTGCACGTCCAACGACAGTGACGCGTTGATTAAACCGGTCAGTCCCCCGATGGAGAACAGAAGAATGAACATCAACGCCCATACCATCGGTGGAGCGAGCCAGACGGACCCTTTGTACATCGTGGCAAGCCAGTTAAAGACCTTGACCGCGCTGGGTACGGCTACAAAGAACGTCAAGAAAGAAAAAACGATCCTGGCGACGTCGGCCATCCCCGACGTAAACATATGGTGGCCCCACACTAGCGATCCGATGGCGGCGATGGCGATGGAGGAGAACACAATGTATCTATAACCGAAGATCTTCTTCCGGGAGAAAGTTGGAATAATTTCCGAGACCACACCCATGGCGGGCAGCACCATGATATACACGGCCGGGTGTGAATAAATCCAGAACATATGCTGATAAAGGACAGGGTCCCCCCCTCGTGCCGGATCAAATATGGGTATACCGAGGAATCGCTCCAACAGCACCATGACCAGTGTAATGCCGACCACCGGAGTCGCCACAATCTGCACCCATCCGGTTGCGTAAAGGGACCAGACAAAGAGCGGCATCTCGAACCAACCCATCGCCTTGGCCCGAAGGCGATGAACGGTGGCGACGAAGTTCAATCCTGTAAGAATCGACGACCAGCCCAGGATAAACGCAGCGGCCATCGGAAGCAGCACGTTGGGATGCGTCTTCACGGAGTACGGCACGTAAAACGTCCACCCCGTATCCGGCGGCCCCACCGCCACGGAGATCAGCGCAAGAACCGCACCGGACACGTAGCAATACCAGGACATTAGGTTGATCCTGGGAAAAGAAACATCTTCCGCGCCAATCATGATCGGCAGGAAAAAGTTGCCGAACACGGCCGGAATGCCGGGAATGATGAACAAGAAGATCATCACCACTCCATGCACTGTGAGCAGGCGGTTATACTGGTCGTTGGTGAGGAACTGCTGACCGGGAGAAAAGAGCTCGAGCCGGAACATCACGGCGAATGATGCCGCCACGAGAAAAAAGGGCATCATTGACGCCAAATAGAGAACGCCGATGCGCTTGTGGTCCGTCGTGGTGAGCCACGACAGGATTCCAGGTCGGGCCTCAAGGTAATTCGGCAAGGACATCGGGGAAGCCGCCGGTTGGGAGCTCATGCGGTTTTCCCTCCCTGGTCTCGCTGAGGTTCGGCGCGTCGGCTCTTTCGAAACAGCAGAAACCCGCCAAAGCCCATCACGAATAACACGGTGACGCCAAGAATGATCCGGTTGAGCCGCAACACATAACCGCGACTGACCGGATCGTATCCATAGCAGAAAGCTTGAACTGTCCGCATGAACGTACGGGCCCGGCCCTCAGACGCATCGATCACCGCCATCTTCAGATCGGCCGGGTTGAACTGCACGCCATTGAGATAACGTACGATCTTCCCATCTTTGGATAGGAACATCACCGTCGCGGCATGAACATAGTCCACACCGTTTTTATCCTTCATATAGCGGAAGCCCACCGCTTCGGTAATCCGCTTGATTGTCTGTTCGTCCCCGGTCAACCAGCGCCAGGCATCCGGCGAAACGTCCTTCTTGTCCAAGGTCGTAAGGAAGTTCTTTTTCTTCAGTTTCGCCAGGTCGGATGTCTCGGTTGGATCGAAACTAATCGTCACCATGCGGTAGTCTCGACCCGGTGTCATATCGCAGTTGTTGACATTCCGCGAAAGCTCCTGCAAGAGCGGAGTGCAGATGCTTGGACAGCGGAAGTATACCAGTGTCAAAATCACCGGGCGATCGAAAAGCTCCTTCAATACGATCGGTTTCCCCTCTTCATCAGCGAACGTGAAACTCTCCAACGGGAGGATTGCGCCCAAACGCTCCTCGATACCCACCTCGGTAGGACCTTGTGCAGCCGCTATGGACGCAGCGGCGAGGATCGTGCCGAAAGATAGAAGTGTCGACTGTGCGTGTCGTCTCATGGATCAACTCCCTAGATGTAGAATCGCAGCGACTCCTCAAAAAGCGGATCGCCTACTGAAACGGGCAAATGTCGCTCCAGAAAATGCGACACAAAGAGAATAAGTATACCCACCAACATCAACACCGGTCCAAGCTCCTGCCAGCCAAGGATCGGACGATCGGGGTGCAATTGCGGCATGATCAGCCAGTACAAATCCAACAGTTGGCCGGCCAGCAAGAATATCGATACCCAGAGAAGTCGCGTAGGGTTCGTCTTGGCGCTGCGCGAAAGCAGCGCCAGGAACGGCACCACAAAACGGACCACGCCCAAGGCCACGCTTACAAAGAGCCATCCCCCCTCGAATCGACGAACCAGGTAGAACGACTCCTCGGGGATGTTCCCGTACCAGATCAGCATGTATTGACTGAAGGCGATGTACGCCCAGAAACACACGAAGGCAAACATCAGAACGCCCAGGTTGTAGAGGTGCCCGTCGCCGACGACTCCGCTTCCCAATCGGCCTGAGGAACGCAGGCCGATCGTGGTGATCGTGATCAGCGCAAGCGCCGTCACCACCATGCCGCTGAACACGTATACACCGAAGATCGTGCTGAACCAGTGCGGTTCCAAACTCATCAGCCAGTCAAAGCTGGCGAACGTCGTGGTGACGGCAAAGACCAGCATGAAAGGAGCCGAAGCCTTGCGCATTCGTACCGCGGGCTCGACGCTGCTTCGCCCGACGTCCTGTTTGAGAGAGTTTTGCGTAAAGAAAACCGCAAACCCGATCCAAAGTGCGAAGAACGCCGCCGCTCGCGCGGCGAAGAAGGGCAGGTTCAGGTAAGGTTGTTTCTGCTGTAACAAGGCGTCGTGCGAAACATGTTCGGCGTCGAGCCACGGGAAGAGCGACGCTCCGCCATGCGAAAAGCAGTAGAGCAGGATCGGTACGAACGACAAAGCCACCAGCCAGATCGATGCGGCGAACATCTCCGCCACTCGGCGAACGACGACCGACCACACGGCGCGCACAAGATGCTGCAAGCCGACAAAGAACAACGATCCTAATGCCGCGGACCACACAAACACAAAGCCCCACAAGTAGCCAAAACCGAGCCGCACGCGGTGAGTTTCGTTGAACGCCGCGGTCAGACTCAATGCCGCACCGATGGCCGACAAGACAAGGGCCGCGTTACGCAGGCCCGTGCAGGGCTTGGGTGGGGGAACAAAATCGTTTAGCGATTGTCCGAGCTCGGCGCTCATGGCGTCAGGTCCCCCGGCTTTGGCGCCATTGAACGTTGCAGAGCGCGCACGTAATGAGCCACCATCCAGCGCTGCTCCGGACTGAGCTTGTCGGCATACGACGGCATTTTGCCGATTCCTTTGGTCATAATGTGATAGAATGACCCATCTTTGTACGCTATGGCCTGCTTCGTGTGCAAAGAAGGCGGCGCGGGAAACCGTCGAGGACCAGTCACCGGTCCGTCGCCCTCACCCCTAACCCCGTGGCATACCGTGCAATATACGTTGAACAGCTCGTGCCCCTCCCGAAGCGCATCCATGGTCAAGGGTACGGGATTCTCGATCCGTTTGCCGACTTCCGTGGCGGCCTCGATCGTATTCGCGAGATGATCAAATGCATACGGGTAGAAGTCACGCGGGATTGTACCCGCCACTGGCGCTCGCTCGACGATCAACTCCGCACCGTAGGTGCGCCCGTAAGTCATCTGCGCTTTGCCCTTGGGCTGGGCGGCCATGCCGTTAAAGAACTCGATGAACGGGAGCGCGACCATCGCGAGTGGTATCGCAATCGCACATCCGAGCACTGCCCCGAGCGTCATCTTGTACGCGGTCGGCGACCATCGCGGGTAACAGCCGAGCAGCTTGTCTATCAGCGATGCCCTGCTCATATGATCGCGTCATCCTCCTCTTCGAACTGGACCAGAGGTCGAATGTCACGACATCCCGTTGCTTCGAGCAACGTCTTTGCGTCCGCTTGTGAATACATACGATCGTCCGCTCCGAGGACGATCGCGAAACGAGCCCCCGTGATTTCACTCATTACACCGCTGTCGTGCAGCGGGGAGTGCCACCGGCCCAATCCACAGAACACGAAGAGCGATCCCATGATCGTGAGGGCTGAAAACAGGACGAACATCTCGAAGTAAATGGGGACAAAGGCCTGCCAGCTCAGCATCGGTTTGCCCGCGATGCGGATCGGATAATGCAGCGCATTAAGCCCGCCCGTCAGCACAAAGGCCGCTAGAACGCCGATCAAACCGGCGGTCAGCGCCAGCGTGGGCAGTGGTGACGACTTCAGCCCCATTGCCCGGTCCAGACCGTGTACGGGAAATGGCGTGTGACAGTCCCAGCGTGTGAAGCCCGCGTCGCGTACCCCTTCCGCGGCGCGCAACAGGGAACTGGGATCGTCATACAGCCCGACGACGCCGACGACCTTCTCGCGGGACTTACTCATGGCCGCCTCCCTGGCTTTGCGATTCGGAGAGGATGACTTTGAGCTCCGTGGCGGCGATCGTCGGCAGGAATCGGCAGAACAGGAGCATGAGCGTCAGGAAGACGCCGAAACTTCCGACGAGCAACCCGAAGTCGATCAGGGTCGGTTTGTAGTCGCCCCAGCTCGACGGCAGGAAGTCGCGATGCAGGCTCGTCACGATGATGACGAATCTCTCGAACCACATGCCGACGTTCACCAGAAGAACGATCGGATACATCAAAAGAACGGTTCGGCGGACCTTCTTGAACCAAAGCAACTGCGGCACAAGCACGTTACAAGTCACCATGATCCAATAGGCCCACGCGAACGGCCCCAACGCCCGATTCAAGAAAGCGTACCGCTCGTACGATACCCCGCCGTACCACGCGATGAACAGCTCGATGGCATAGGCATATCCGACCATCAACGAGGTCGCGATGATGATCTTATTCATTAGCTCCAGGTGATTGTCCGTAACCAAGTGCTGCAGGCGGAACATCTTGCGCATGATGATGATCAAAGTCGCGACCATGGCGAAACCGCTGAAGACCGCACCGGCGACGAAGTAGGGAGGGAAGATCGTCGTGTGCCACCCTGGAATCACGGACACGGCGAAATCGAAGGACACGATGCTGTGCACGGACAACACGAGCGGTGTGGAGAGGCCGGCAAAGAGAAGATAGGCCTTCTCATAGTGACTCCAGGCCCGGTTGCTGCCCTTCCAGCCGAGGCTCAGAATCCCGTAGACGAGCTTTCGGAACGGGTGTACAGCACGGTCGCGGGCGGTAGCCAGGTCCGGCAGTAAACCGGTAAACCAGAACATTGCGGAAACCAGGCCGTAAGTGGAGACTGCGAACACGTCCCACTCCAGCGGAGATCGAAAGTTCGGATAAATGCCCTGGCCGTTGGGATAAGGAACCAACCAAAACATCGCCAGCCAGGGACGGCCTGTGTGCAATAACGGAAATTGCAGTGCGCAGATGACCGCGAATACCGTCATCGCTTCGGCGAAGCGGGCAATACCAGTTCTCCACCGTTGGCGGAATAGAAATAGAATCGCCGAAATCAACGTTCCCGCGTGGCCGATTCCGATCCAGAATACGAAGTTGACGATATCAAACGCCCACGCAACAGGAACGTTGTTGCCCCACACTCCGATGCCACGAACCACCGTGTACGCGGCGCACAACACAAAGATCGCGGCCAACGTTCCGGTGATCGCGATCGCGAGCCACCACCGAATCGTCGGAAACGACTCCAAAGGCCGGTAAATGTCATCGTCCAGCTTTCGGAGGGTCACGTCCCCGACAAATAAGGAAGGCGCCGCCAGCGATGATGTGTCAACGCTCATCCGTGATGGCTCTCCTTCTTGTCTCCGGCCAACGCGGGATTCAGGTTCCGAACTCGCGCCAGGTAGGCTACGTTCGGTTTCACGTTATATTCCTCAAGCACGAAGAATGCTCGCTTGGAGGCATTCATTCTCGCGATCCTGCTGTTCGGATCGTTGACGTCGCCGAAAGTAATCGCCTGAGCCGGGCAAGCTTGTTGACAGGCCGTCTGTATGGCGCCGTCCTCAACCGCCTTCCCTTTGTCCTTGGCGTGATATTTCCCCTCGTTAATGCGCTGGACGCAAAACGTACACTTCTCCATCACCCCGACGCCGCGTACGGTTACTTGCGGATTGAATACCAATTCCTGCACCGGGTCGCGTAACTGGGCTTCCTGGTAGCGCAGAAAATTGAACCGCCGCACCTTGTACGGGCAATTGTTCGAACAGTATCGCGTCCCCACGCAGCGGTTGTAGACCATCTCGTTAAGCCCTTCCGGGCTGTGGGTCGTCGCGTTGACCGGACATACGCTTTCGCAAGGAGCATTGTCGCAATGTTGGCATAGCATCGGTTGTTGATGGACCGTGGGGTTCTCCGCGTCACCGGTAAGGTAGCGATCGATCCGAATCCAGTGCATCTCACGTCCAACCGCGCATTGCTCGCGCCCGACAATCGGGATGTTGTTTTCGGCCTGGCAGGCCGTGACGCAAGCGTTACAACCCACGCACGAGCTAAGGTCGATGGCCATCCCCCACTTATGCCCCTTCGAGTAGTCGTAAGGCGGGAACATCGTAACCGGCTCGGGGATGTGCCGTTTGCCTTGCACGAAACCCGCGTCCTCGCGGTACTCGGCCAAGGTGCCGTCGAGCACAATCGGGCGATCGTGCATCGAAAACTCCGTCTGCGTGCGTACGAGTGACTGTGATTCGCCCGTCCGGGTTAGTTGGACCTCGGTCACCAAACGCGGTGCGATCTGAGCCGTTTGGCCGAGAAGTCTTGACACGTTTGCGCCGGCGGCTTCTCCCAGAATCTTGCCGCCCGCGGTCCGGCCGTGGCCAAGCGTCAGCGCCACGACGCCGTCCGCCATGCCCGGTTGAACGAGTATGGGAAGCACAACCGAGCGATCACCGACTTTGATCTCCACACGGTCGCCTTCGACCGCCTTGAGCCGTTGCGCAGTCTGCAAACTCACGGATGCCGCGTTATCCCAGACGACCTTACTGATAGGGTCAGGCAATTCCTGAAGCCAACCATTATTGGCAAACCGCCCATCGTATACGGCATGATGAGGCAGAAAGACGACATCGAGCCCGCCGCTTCGTAGCTCGGCACGCGCCATATCCTCAGCCGCAGCGCGGTTTAACTCCGGGAAAGGGGCCTCTCGTACGGCCTGGAACAACCCCCCCGCTCTCAGAGCATCCTCCCAGCGCTGCTTCGTTTCGTTTTCCCCGCCGCCGGCTGCGGTCGCCGAGCCTTCTCCCCAACGACTCCGGAGGTAATCGTGCCAGTCCTCGAAGCTGCGAATCGCATCACCCTCTGCGGCCAATGCCTTGGTCCAAGTCAGCAACGACTCGGCCGGCTGGCGTGTGTTGAATAAAGGTGCGATGACAGGTTGACAGATCGACATCACGCCGGCACGCGGCTCCGCGTCGTTCCACGACTCCAGGTTGTGGTTGCTAGGCAATGCCAGTGAACAGGCCGCGAGCGTCTCGTCAAGATACTGGCCATGGCCGACGGTAAGACGTGCGCGCGACAGGAGCGACGCGAAATCCTTGCCCGGCCAATCGTAGACCGGGTTCGTATCGAGCATGATCGCCACATCGACGCCGCGCTCGAATACGGCTTCAACCTCAGCGGGATCATCGACCTTCAGGCTCGGCAAAACCGTGTTCCACTCCAGCGTGTTGCCGGGCGCCCGCAAGATATCGTTCAATATTGCAACCGCCGCGTGATCAGCCTCCGGCAGATGCGGACCCGCAACGACAAGCGCTCCGCCGCGATTACGCCGCAGATCGTCAACGAGCGCCGTCAGCAAAGCTGGACTGACGCCAGATTCGGCCCCCAAGGCGTTTAGTTCCGCCGCGTCGCCTTCGATCGCGCGCACCAGAGAACTCGCCAATCGCCGCATAGCGGACGGCCTCAGCCGGATGCGGTGGTCGGCATTGGAACCGGTCACCGTCATAGCGCCCTCCGCTACATAAAGCCGGCTGATGTCGGCGCGGCGATGTTCGGCGTCGTTGACTCGTCGCCCCTCCGTGAACAGGCGGATGTTTTCCAGCACCGCGCCGTCCGTACCAAGAAAGTCGGAGTCCAGGCTCAGAATCACGCGGGCCCGGTCGAACCGCGGCAGAAACTCGCCGACGGCGCCATAAATCTTCCCCAACGCCGCCCGGCGCGGGCCGTCGTGGACAACCTCATGCACGAAATGTCGCGTATGGGGGGCAACCGACAGGAATTTCCGAACCAATTCGCGTTCCGTCGGCCCGAGGTTGGCCCGCGTCAATAAGACGGCGCTCGACGCGCCGCGCAGGGCCTCACTCACCCGCTGATCCACTGCCTCCCAACCGATCGGGCTGCCGCCTCCGGAAGGCCCACGAAGCCGATCTGGATCGTACAGCGAGAGCACGGATGCCTGCATGGCGGCTGACGTCGTGCCGCGGTTGATTGGATGATCCGGGTTGCCTTCGATCTTGATGGGGCGACCGTCGACGGTCTTGATGATCAAGCCGTATGGATAAGGCCCTTCCATCCACGTTGACGAATAATAGAGCGCCTTCCCGGGCATCTGATACTCAGGCCCCGCGACGCGGCTGACGATCTCCCGCTTCGGCTTGCGCTCACAGCCGCTCAAGCCAAGAGCCAGAGCGGATGAGGCGCCCATGAGGATCCGAATCGCGTCCCGCCGGGTCATCTCGTCGGGCGACGTCAAATTCTCGCCATGTGACGGCAACGCCGCGCTCTTGAGGCGGTGCATCGTCTCATGGCTGTGAACCCTTGCAACGTTGTCCTGAGTCATGGTCTCCCGCTTATCGATGACAGGTCGAGCAGTTTATTGGGGCCCGGGTCGTGAGAGTCGGGTCGGCCGTTTTGAGATTGTTGGTCGGCGGCTGTTTGTGGCAGCCCAGACACCAATTCATCTTCTGACCGTGCTCCCGCCGCACGTGGTCCATGGTCTCCACCGGACCGTGGCATTGCTGACAGGTTAAACCGGCCGCGATGTGCCGACTGTGTTCAAAGTAGACGAAATCCGCGAGGTCGTTGACCTTATTCCAGCGGATAGGCTCGGCGTTGTTCCAATGCTCCAACAGTTTGGCCATTCCCGGTCTGATCCGCCCCTCGTTATCCTTGGGCTGAACCTCGGCGTGACAGTTCATGCAGGTTGAGATCGGAGGCACCAACGCATGCGCCCCGCTGACCGCACCCGAATGGCAATAAAGGCAGTTGACTTGCAATGTTCCAGCGTGAAGTTTGTGGCTGAACTGGATCGGCTGAACCGGCTCGTACCCCAACTCCCGGCGTTCGGGCCACAGGATAAACGCTCCAAACGAAACCCCCAGCGCAGCAGAGAAGATAAGGACAACGACCGCGATATAGATCCTTCTCTCAAACTTCTTACTGAACATTGGTACAGCCAAGATTCCTGCGCGCAGCGCGCCGTCCGGTATCCGCCGCAAAACACTGTTCTGTCCAAACGAACGCGCGCCCGATGGCCCGATCGAACGCGCGGTCGCGTATTATAGCAAAACCACGCCGAGTGTCATCTTAGCCGCAAACGCAACACGGCTCTACCACTCCGCTGCCTCTACTCCGAGGCATCGGGAGGTGGACAAAAAGAACGGCGCTCGCCATACTGGTTGCCGTGTCGGCTTTGGCAGCGCCCAGCCGCCTTCAGCCGGCCCCTGGAACGGACGCAAAACGGCATGCAACCTATTGATGCGCATACGACAGTACGAGAACTGCTGATTGCCTTCCCGCTAGCGTTCGAAGTTCTGGCCGCCCACGGCATGTGCGCGGATTGCCGCAACGACCCACCTCCGGTTCCGCTCCTCCATTTCGCACAGAAACATTGCGACGGTAACCTCACCGGACTCCTAGCGGAAATCGACTCCGTGATTCAGCAGCAAGCAACTCGCCTTCCTGTTGATACCGGTCGGCCACTCCGGGGAACCTAAACTGGGGCATAGCATCATCGAGGAACGCCGGCAAGTGTTGCACCGCCGCGCAGACCCTGGATCGCTCAACTTCGAGCCAGCGCGGCGAGCACGGCCACGAGGTACCGCCACGCACGTTCGACGGACGCCACGTATACACGCTCATCCGGGCTGTGCGCGCCGCGGATCGTCGGCCCGAGCGAAACCATGTCCATTTCTCCGACGCGCTCGCCGATAATGCCGCACTCCAAACCGGCATGGATCGCGGCGACTTTCGGCTCTTCGTGGAAAAGCTCCTGATAGACGCGGCGGCAGACGCTCAATATCGGGGAGTCCGGATTCGGTGACCAACCGGGATACGCGCTGCCCGTGGACGCCCCCGCACCCGCCAGTCGTCCGATTGCCGATAGTTGATCCAGCGTTTCGCGCATTCGCGAGGCCGATGAGCTGCGCGGCAGCAGGCCGACCGCAATGACGGCCTGCGATCCGTCCGCCTTCATGGTGATCGTTGAAAGGTTATTCGACGTCTCCACCAAGCCGGCGACCTTCGGGTGCATGCCGAGGACGCCGCTGGGAAGCGACACCAGCGCGCCCAGCACTCGGGTCGTGTCGCCCGCCGACAGCGCCGCTTCAGGAAGATCATCGCAGACGCGTTGCACAGCAATCGAAACCTCCGACTCAAACGATTCGCCGGCCGCCTCCTTGGCGACCTCCGTCCCCGCCCTTTCGAGCTCCCCGAGCGACGCGGAGGGACCGGCGACGACGGCCGTCGCCTCACGCGGAATCGCGTTACGTTTGCTGCCGCCGCAAATACTCATCAGTTGCAGCGAACCGGCTGGCGCCCGAAGGAGCGTCCGCGCGAGGAGCTTGATCGCGTTGGCGCGGCCCTCGTGAATGTTCACCCCGGAATGCCCGCCACGAAGGCCGGCGACGCTCACGCGGCGGAACTCCGCCCCCTTCGTCGGTGGTACGACTTTCAGCGTCCACGACAGATTGAGATCGCACCCTCCGGCACATCCGATGTAGACGGTATCTTCTTCCTCCGAATCCAGATTGAGCATGTTCCGGCCACGGAATGATTCCCGACGCAGGGCCTTCGCCCCCGTCATGCCCTCTTCTTCGTCGACGGTAAAAAGCAGCTCCAGGGGTCCGTGAACCACTTCCGGCGAGGTTGCGGCGGCCAGCGCGAGAGCCGCGCCGATGCCGTTGTCCGCACCGAGGGTGGTTCCGTCGCCGCGAACGATCAATGCTCCCGACGCCGCTTCCGTCTCGATGAGCAGCGAAATGCCTTCGTTGTCGAAGTTGTGTTGTGTTGCGGCGTTCTTCTCGCACACCATGTCGAGGTGGGCTTGCAGCACCGTGATCGGCGCCTTGGCGTGACCGGGCGTGGCGGGAACGTCAATCACAATATTACCAACGCTGTCCTCGCGAAACGCAAGGCCATGTTGCGTGGCCAGCCCCTTCACGTGTTTACGGATACGTTCCTCTCGTTTCGATGGTCGCGGTACGGCTGCGATGCCTGCGAAATACTCCCAGACCGATCGCGGTTCGAGACCTGCGACTGCGTTCCCCGCGGCGTGTGTCGTCATACCTTTTCTCCTGCTTTCTGTGAACCGATTCTCCGTAGGCTATCTTACAAGGGCGGGCCGCCCAACGCACGCGTTCGCCGGGTTGTTAACCTGATACAGCATGCAGCGGGAACAGTTTATAGGCGAACTTCTGCAGAGTCGCATAAGCCGCGGCCAAACGCCGGTGTCCATCCCGATCATACCATCCGGCCTAATTGGGACACGTCATCGTTTGATGAGTTACCGCAAGCTGCTGGGGATCTGCGATCAGTTACGGCGTATCGTGCTAACCTCGGGTCTCATCGCCGCGATTTTCCTCGCTCCGCGCAGAAGGAAACCACGATCGAGGCACTCCCAACGGATCGAACCGACGAGGCGTTCGCAGTAGGGATTCTGCCAGGGAGACTTTGGCGCACACACGATTTCTTCGATACCCATGTTCTGGACGCGCTTTTGGAACGCATCGCCGTAGATTCCATCGCTATCATGAATCAAGAATCGCTTTGCTTCGTCGTACGGAAACGCCTCAACAACCTGCTGAGGGTGGCGCTCCGAAGTGTATGTAAAGAAAGTATGGTGATGACTCGGTTGTCAACCGGATTCAGCCCGTCCGCCTGCGGCGGAACGGGCAGAAAGGAG
>JAGVHG010000078.1 GCA_020056715.1 Phycisphaerae bacterium
GTGCTCTCGATCACCAACGATCCGCCCGACTTCAGCGGCACGTGCCGTAAGTTGATCCGCTCGATCTCCGCCTCGATGCCCATGCGATGGAACAGCGGCTCCCGCTCGGTGTACAACTCGACCGCCGTTTTCGTGCGCGGCATGGCGATCTGCAGGAACTCCCGCACTTGCTGCGCTGTCGCGGGGTCGTCGACGATCAAGCGGACGAACTCGGTGCTGTATACGTCGCGAATGGTCCGCGTCACCAGATCGGACTCGCGGTACAACTCGGCCGGCGCCGGCTGAGACTTGATCCGCTCCACCACCGTCTTCCACAACCGCAAAAGATAGTTCAGGTCGCGTTGCAATTCGCGTTTGGACCGATCCAACCCCGCGGTGCGAAGAATGAACCCCATGTCCGTGGGGAGCTTCAACTCATTGAGCACGTCGCGCATCTGCCGCCGCGCCGTTTCGTCCTCGATCTTCCGCGACACGCCATGCCGGCTCATCCCCGGCATCATCACCAGAAAACGCCCGGGAATGGACAAATAGGACGACAGCGTCGGCCCCTTCGTCCCCACGCCTTCCTTGGTGATCTGAACGATCACCTCCTGCCCGCGGCGGAAGCATTTCTGGATCGGTGGCCGATGGTGACGGGGGATCTTCCGTCCAACGTCCTCCGTGGCCCCGGCGTGGTTGGGAAAATACTGCGGCTGAACGTCGGAAATGTGCAGAAAACCATTTTTGGGAAGGCCGAAATCGACGAACACCGCTTGAATGCTCGACTCGACGTTGGTGATTCGTCCCTTGTAGATGTTACCGACGTGCGACTGCGTCGCCTCCCGCTCGATGAACAACTCTTCGAGTCGTCCCTCATGCAGGATGGCGATGCGGCATTCATGTCCGGCGGAGACGTTGATGACCATCTCCCGCCGACCTTGCGGTCCGCCGCTCGCTGGTGCGGCCGCCCCGTCGAAGTCAGCGTCTTCATCAAAATCGATCTCCGGCTCGCTGTCCCGATCGGCGATATCGATGACCGCGTCATCCGCCTCCAGATCAGCCCCTCGATCCAGGCGATCGATGGCCTCGTCGAATCGACGATCCACAACCTCGTCGATCACTGGTGCGAGATTGGAATCTCGCACCAGAACTGTTGGAGTTGAATCCTCAAGCTCCCGCCCCTGCCGGCCGCGCCGGCCTCTTCGACCCCGCCGCGATCGACGGCGGTTCGCCTGAGCAGCCGTTTCGCCCATCGCCGGATCGGGGTGCAACTGCGGAGCGCCGGACGCTGCTGTGGAGCTAGCCGCCGGCACACTGGTGCGAGATTCCAATCTCGCACCAGTATGTCTCGCACCAGTGTGTGCATCGTCTATGCGATCGGTGGCAGGTGGTGTGGCCACAACGACGGTCCTCGCCGGAGGAACCTCCGCCGCTGGTGCGAGATTGGAATCTCGCACCAGTGTGGATCCCGGAGGTTGTACGGCAACCGCGGGTTTACGCGAGCGGCCGGAACCCCGCCGCGATCTCCTCGACCGCGGTTTCCCGCCCGATGCATTTTCGACCATCGGCGCCGGGCGCGTCTTCGCCACCTCGGCGACGTCGACCGGCAGCACCATGGCCCGTGAGCCGTGGGGCGAACTTGTTGGCACGATGGCAGCCGCCGCGCCAGCGCTAGCGTTCTCCGCTTCGGCGGTTAAAGGCGCACCGGTCGGCGGAGCGGCTGCGCCGCGCTTTCGCCGAACCGCTTTCCGCCGCGGTCGCGGCGTCGTCTTTTCGGATTGTTCAGTCCCAGGTTCATTCACCATGATATCTATCGCCATTGCACTTCCAAACGGCGTATCCGATGATTGATCGTCGCCGCATCGTAGCCCAAAAGTCCCGCGACCTCGGCCGGTTTTGCGGTGCCATCTTGTGACACGCGCAGCGTAAATTCAACCCCATCCTCCGCCGCGCGCAAGTCCGCGATGAAAGGCCGAACGTCGAAGGACCGACCCTTCGGGTTCTTAGGACCGACCCGTTGCACCACCGCGGTCTTGGAGTCCAACAAGCTCCGCACGCGGGAACTCAACTCTTCCGTCGAGGCACCCGTCGCGTCGAAACGGTAGCGGACCAAGATCGGTTGAAGGCGCTCTGCAAGCGCCAGCCGCCTCGAACTGAGCATCGCAATACCCTCTGGGGTCTGGCGGTCGAGCCGTTGCAAGGCGTCGTCGGGGTCGATCGGATGCTCCGTCTCCACCACGATGACCTCCGCGCACGACGCCACGCCCACGGGGCGGGGCAGCGGAATCATGATGCGTGGATGAGGGTTGAACCCTTCCGAGTAGCGGACCGGCAAATCCGCTCTGGCCAAGGCCCGCCGAAACAGCCGCAACGTGTCATGGTGCGAAATGAATCGCAAATCGCCGTCGATGCTGTACGCGAACATCCATCGATACCGCTCGCCGGATGGGGGAGAACAATCCTTTCGAGCACCTTCCATCAAAGACGCTTGTGCCACGACCGTGCCAGCCGAGGCCGCCACCTCAGTGGTACACGCCTACGTTGCAGCTACCCTGACCAACCACTCTAGATCGGATCCTCCGGCAGCACCTTCCTCGTTTCATCCCGCAGGTAATTCGTTACCTGCCGGTCCGTTTCAAAACTTAGCGCCCGCTTGGCGACCCGCGTCGCCTGAGCCATCGTCACCAAGCGGATCAATTTCTTCACCTCGGGAATGTTGGCTGGGGCCATCGAAAACGTCTGCAGCCCCAAGCCCAACAAGAACAGCGTATACAACGGCTGCCCCGCCATTTCCCCACATATACTACAGTCAACCCGGCTCTGTGTACATGCCTGCACTACGTCCCGTAATACGTGCAAAACCGCCGGATGCGAAGGGCTGTAAAACTGGGAAACCCGCTCGTTGCCCCGATCGACCGCCAGAAGGTACTGAATCAGGTCGTTGGTGCCGATGCTGATGAAACTCACCTCCCGGCAAAACTCTTTGACCTGAATAGCCGCCGCGGGGGTCTCCAGCATCATCCCGATGGGGATGTCTTTGCGGACCTGAACGCCGGTTTCTTCTAAATCTTCGATGGTGTCGTGGACCGTCATCTTGGCCTGGCGGAACTCCATGAGGCTGTTAATCAGCGGAAACATCATCCGGACCTGGCCGTGCGACGCGGCCCGGAGGATCGCCCGCAACTGCACCTTGAACATATCCAGATTCTGCAGGCTATAGCGGATCGACCGAAGCCCGAGCATGGGGTTGCGCTCCTGCTCGTAGCTACGTTGCTGGGTGTACTTGTCGGCCCCCAAGTCGAAGGTGCGGATGGTAACCGGCCGACCGTCCGCCCCGCGGATCGCTTCCACATACGCTTTATACTGTTCCTCCTCCGTCGGCGCTCCCTCGGGTCTTAGAAACAGAAACTCCGTTCGATATAGCCCGATCCCGTCCGACCCCTTGGCGATCCCCACCCGTGCTTCCCTCGGGAACTCAATGTTGCTGCACAGGTAAACGCGGTGCCCATCGAGGGTCGTCGCGGGCAGGCCTTTCAGCTCGTCCAGTTCGTCCGCCAGCCGGACAAACGCCATCTCGCGCTGACGGTATTCATCCAGCGTCGCCTCGTTGGGGTTGGCGATGATGAGCTGGTTGCTGCCGTCGATGATAACCAGGTCGCCCCCGCTCACCCTCGAGGAGACGTCCTTAAGCCCGATGACACCGGGCCGGCCCAATGAGCGCAGCAATATCGCCGTGTGCGACGTCGCCGCTCCCGCATCCAACGCAATCCCGGCGACCTTGGTCTCGGCCAGTTGTGCGGTCTGGGTGGGGCTTAGATCGTGGGCGACCAAGATGACCGGTTTACTGAGGTGGGCCAGATCCTCTCGGGCCTCGCCGAGAATGTTGCGGAGCAACCGCCGCTCGATGTCCTGCACGTCGCGGATGCGCTCCACCAGCAGCGGATCGCTCATCTGCAAGAACCGCTGCTGATACTTGCGCATTACCGTGCTGGCGGAGTACGCAGCCGCGGCCAGCTCTTCGCGGACCATGGCTTCGATGCTGCCGCGAAGCCGCTCGTCCTTCAGGACGCCGATGTGCCATTCGAAGACGTTGGCCGCGTCGTGCCCTAGGTGGGCGTTGAGCCACACCGCCTGCTTGTCTAGTTCGTCAATGGATTTCTCAAACGCCGAGGCGAGACGGGAAAGCTCGTTGGCTACTTCCTCCGCGGGGACAGTCCGATAGGGGATGCGGTAGTCCTCGGCTTCGAGAACGACCGCCTCGCCGATCGCCACGCCCGGGGCCACCGATATCCCGCGTAGGATTTCCATAACGAAACGTCAAAACGCCGAAACACCGAAACGCTGAAACACCGAAGAAACTACGAAATAGGGAAACGCCGAAAAACCGAAACCACAACCTATTTCGGCGTTTAGACGTTTCGGCGTTTCAGTGTTTCTTCGGCGTTTTCACGCTTGGTGGAATCCACTCTCGACCAATGCCGCCAGCGCCTCGACCGTCGCGGCGGCGTCCGAACCGCACGCTTCGATCCGCAACACGCACCCTCGCGTCGCCTCAAGCAACATCATTTGCATCGCGCTCTTGCCGTCGACTTTCTCCCCGCGACGGGTTACGTTCATAACCGACACCTTGGATTGAAACCGCGACGCCACGTCGATGAAGCGCATCACCGGCCGGGCGTGGAGGCCCTCCGTGTTCCCGATTTTCACTTCGCGTACAGCCTGGGCTTCGGCGTCCGACAATCCTAGGTGCCTCCAAACGCTGAAACGCCGAAACGCCGAAATTTCGGCTTTTCCCCATTTCGGCGTTTTCCCGTCGTCGCTCTATTCGGTTTGTGAATCATCCGCTTCGCTGAGAAGTTCGATGATCGCCTCGCGTGAATCGGCTTGCCGCAGGAAGCGGCGGAAGTTCTCGCGTTGCAGGTATCGAAAGATCCGTTCCATCGCCGCCAGGTGGGCTTCCGGGGCGTTTGCAGGACTCATCAGCATCACTACGGTGTACACCGGCGCCCGGTCCAACGCCGCGAAGTCCACGCCGTGGCTGGACCGACCGATCGTCGCGGTCATTTTCTTGAGGCATTCGTGCTTCACGTGGGGAACGGCCACCCCTTTGCCGAACCCTGTGCTCCCCTGATTCTCACGGGCGATCGCCGAGCGCGCCACCGTCTCGACCGATTCCGGGGGGACCTCTCCGTGATCCGCCAGAGACTGCACCAACTCACGGATCACTCCGTTGCGATCCGTCGCTTGCAACTCCGCCACAATGGATGGTCCGTGAATGAGGTCGGAAAGTCTCATTGCCGCCTTCGCTAACTCTTTCTCCCACTCAGGGAGAGGGCTGTGGGGAGGGTCGTGCGCCTAAGCCGTCGAAACCGTCAACGACCCGACAGCGGGCGCCTAGCCCTCGGCGACGGACCCATCCGCCGCCACGCCGCCCTTCCGATTACGGTTCTTTTCCTTATGTTTGGTCAATTGGCGCTCCAACTTCACCACAATCTCGTCGACCAACGCGAACGTATGCGGACCGGTCCCCCGAGCAACGAACGTATGCTTGTGATCGGCGTGAACGATCATCTCCACCGAGAACTGCTCTGACTCATGATCCAGGATCACTTCGATCTCGTGAATCCGGTCGTAGTACTTAGTCAGCCGGCCGGCCTTGGTTTCGACATATTCTCGGACTTCATCCGTAACCTCGACGTGACGACCGGTCACCAGTATCTGCACGTTTCAACCTCCCACAGCCCCAGATGTTACATGCCCGCTTCGCTAACGGGCCATAAGAAGCCCACCGCGCGATGCCCAATACCCATCGGTTCCCCGCGCCGATCCCCGGATGAGGCCGCTCACCGGACTCTATGGAATTCGCGTGGGCACGTCAACGGTTGTTACAGCCGCACGGCAGCGCTAGCATAGGCCCCGTGGCCTTCGAGGTTTATACCGCCAGCCGACCCGCCATCCCCCTTAGGGCGTGGCTTTCCTCGATCTTCCTGTTGGCGTCGGTTTGCGGGCTGGCCGGATGGATGTCCTGGAGTCGATCCGGCGATTCGTTCGCCGCCCGCGTCGAACCACAAGATTGGGAGATGTCCTTCCGACCGCCCAGACGGTTTGAGCCTTTGACTGCCGCTATGACTTCCCCGGCTTACGCCATCGCCTACCGCACGCCGACTGCTTCCGGCGAGATGGCCGAATTGGTGTTCCGACGGATCGAGGCCGCCTCAAACCTCGACGCCGATGAGATTTGCAACCTCATCTTACGCCCCCACGCTTCTATCCTGCTCGCCGTCTTCGCGGCCCCCCCGACTCGAACGATCGAAAAACTTGGACTGTTGGATGCCGTACAGGTCCATTACCCTGGAATACCGATGGTCGTTCGGGCCATCCGCCTGCAAAATGGGTACGGCTACGCCGTCTCGCTCCGGGTCGAGGACGGTCCCATCGACGAGGCGCTGTACCGCTCCTTCGACCTCGCCTGCCGTGCGGTGGACTTCAAACTTGGTTCCGGGATAGATCGCTAAATTGCCAGGCAGCAGTCGTAAGTCGGGTTATCGATCCGACACCCACTGACCGCCCCGGCCGTTGCGGCGTAGTATGGTCAAGCTGAGGTCGTGCGGGAGGGTTGTTCGTGGAGGATTGCAAACGCGGCTCAGTGCAACCCCATCGGGCCGAAGAATAGTGACGTTCTCTAATTACATCAGCAGGGTCAAAGCCCCCCGACTTGCTCGGACCCGAACACCTCCCATATACTGAGGCCATGCATCAGCGGAGGAAGCTGACAATCCGGGACAAGAAGCGAAAGATCCACATGCCGCCTGACCGGATCAACGCCGACAAGCCACACCTATGGAAAGCCGACATCGCAGCTTCGGTGGACCAGTTCAACCAGTGGTTCATGCGGTTCGCGCCGGTGGAGTTCCGGTCAACCCGCATCAAGGCGACCGAGCACGTCAAGGCCGCATTGTTGGCAACCCACGATCTCCGCAGTCTTGACGCAGCGACACTCAAATCGAATCCAAGTGCGCTCCCGACACTCCGCATGTGTACGGCCCCACCGCTCGCCGTGGACCGCTTGATCGGTTTGGCCGACGCGAGCAAGAACCTCGTTGGCCGCATGGAGGACGGCAAGCTGCCGACGAAGTTGAAGGACCAAGAACTCGACACGGAGTTGTCCAAACTCTGCCGCATTCTCACCAAACTCCTAGACCGTGACATCTTTAGGTGGCTTGACGCCGGCAAAAATCCATCTAAAGACGAACGCGACAGGGCCGCAACAATTGTCGCCGACCGCTTGACCAATTCACTGGCCGATCCAGTGATTCGCAATGCCCAGGAGAGAAGACAACTCGACGCGATCGCCCGTTTTCTGATGCAGCACGGATACCGCCTGGAGTCTCACCCCGCCGACAAGCCGATCTCCCAGATGAAGCCGGGGACGTACTGCTTCAGATTGAACTTGTTCACCAAGAAAGGGCCGAAGGTCAAGGTGCCTGTGGACGTGGCCATTCAACCCAAGTGTCCACGAGCGGACGGGCTGCCAATCCTTATCGAAGCGAAGTCGGCGGGCGACTACACCAACACGAACAAGCGCAGGAAGGAAGAAGCGAAGAAGATGCGCCAGTTGAAGGACACCTACGGCCCAACGATTCAGTACGTCCTATTCCTTGGTGGTTATTTCGACGGCGGCTACCTGGGCTACGCCGTCACGGACGGGTTCGACTGGATCTGGGAACATCGTATCGAAGACCTCTTGAAGTTAGGACTTTAGCAGCGATGATTGCACAATGCCACAGCACGACCGAAGAGCGACGCCAATCAATACAGTCGGCGATTGACGCAACCAAACCGGCGGCGGAGCGGAACCGGCTTGGCCAATTCGCCACACCGTACCCCCTCGCGGTCGATATTGCGTGTTACGTCGAATCGCTTATTGGCCGGTCAAGGGGCAGTATTCGCTTCGCGGATCCTTCAATCGGATCGGGGAGTTTCTTTTCCGCCGCGCTTACGGTCTATGGCCGCAAACGCATGGAAAGCGCCGTCGGCGTGGAGCTTGATCCGGTTTTCTGCGAAGCCGCCCGCGACCTGTGGGCCGATGCCGGGCTTGAAGTTGTGCAAGGCGATTTCTCGCGTGTGGTCGCCAACGGGTCGCGCCCGGCTGCGCCCAACCTGATCCTCGCGAACCCGCCCTATGTTCGGCACCACCATCTGGACCGCGCCGACAAGGAGCGACTGCAACGCCTTGCGTACAAGATGACGGGCGTCGAAGTCAACGGCCTTGCCGGGCTGTACGTCTATTTCCTCTTGCTCGCTACCGCATGGATGGAGGACGGCGGATACGCCGCATGGCTCATCCCGTCCGAGTTCATGGATGTCAATTACGGAACAGCCCTCAAGCGTTTCCTCACCGATCGTGTCACGCTCACTCGTGCCCACCGCTTCGATCCCGACGATGTGCAGTTCGGCGATGCTCTCGTCTCGTCCGTCGTCTTGGTGTTCCGAAAGTCACCACCACCATCGGGGCACGAATCCGAATTCACATTTGGCGGGACTATTGCGGAGCCGCACGCCTGCGAACGGATTTCGCTTGAACGGCTCCGCGAATCGCGCAAATGGACGGGTTACCCAGGTCACGCCAAGAACGACCGCCACACCCTCAGCGACGGTAACGGCCCGACTCTCTCCGACTTCTTCCGCGTGCAGCGCGGCATCGCAACCGGATGCAACAAGTTCTTCGTCCTCGAACGCGCGGACGCGAAGCGTCGCGGCATTCCCGCCAAGTACCTTCGCCCGATCCTTCCCAGCCCGCGCCACCTCAAAGTGACGGTGATCGACGCCGACGCTGACGGCTCCCCGGTGATCGACCGCCAGCTCTGCGTCATCGACTGCGATCTGCCGGAGCATGTTGTCGAGCAGCGTCACCCGGGGCTCTGGGAATACCTGCAAACCGCCGAAGCGCTCGGCGTTAAAGACGGCTATCTCGTCGGCAAGCGCATGCCGTGGTACAAGCAGGAGCAGCGCGAGCCAGCCCCCTTCCTCTGCACTTACATGGGTCGCGGCTCTGACGACAAGCGGCCGTTCCGCTTTATCTGGAACCGCTCCGCCGCAATCGGTACCAATCTGTACCTCATGCTCTACCCGCTCAGTGGCCTCGCGGCGATGCTCCGCAAGCACCCCGAGCGCGGCGCGGACGTGCATGAACTCCTGGGCCGCGTCACCGGCCACGAGCTGCGCGGCGAGGGCCGGGTCTACGGCGGCGGGCTGAACAAGATCGAGCCGAGCGAACTCGGGCGCATTTCCGCAGCGCCGTTTGTCGTGCGTTGGCCGGAGTTCGAATCCGCGGTGCAGCGCCAAGCAGAACTATTCGTGTGAGCTAAAGTGGGACGAAGAGGGATGATGGGCACCTTCTACCCGTTTGGCTGGTTGGTAGGTCGCGTGCCACACCCTCGCACTCTCCCTCCGCTTTATCGACTTCAAACTTGGTTCCGGGATAGATCGCTAACGCCTTCCCAGCCGGCGAGCCGTCCGGTAGGATGAACGCGTCCGATTCGGAGCAGGCCATGCTTGTTCAGGTGAGCCCGACAATGACGCGGTCACGATGCCCGATCCGTTCGGCGGTATCCTTGGTCGAATTGCTGGTCGTTTGCGCCATCATCCTCTTTCTCCTCGCCATGCTTGTCCCCGGTCTTTGGCACGCCAAGGAGCAGGCCCGCCGAGTTCAATGCTCCAACAACCTCCGCCAATGGGGTGTAGCCTTGCAGTACTACCGGGACGACCACAGTGACTATTTGCCGACCGAGGGTACCTTCCTCCAACCCGGAAAACCCTATACCTGGTTCAACGTACTGCCTCCCTACCTGAATGCGCCTCCGTACGGCGAAGTGGAGCGGACGGGCAAATTAATCAAAGATTTCCCGGAACTCCACGTGTGGATCTGCCCGTCGAAGAACCTGAGCGGTTTGTACAAGAGCGGCACGGGCTATAACCAGTTCCATTACGCCATGAACGAAGTCCTGGACGGCATGAACAGTTTGCTTACCCCCGACTTTCCCGATCAGGGCGAGCTGCCCATCCGTGCAACCCCGTTCCGGAACAAACCGCGAACGGTTTTCATGTTCGACGTCTATTCGAATCAGTCTCTGGCACATCCCAAAGGAGTCGCAACGAAGTTCCATTGGAACTTCGCCAATCTCCTTTATTTGGACGGCTCTGTGGCAAGTTTCCACGCGGACGATTTTGTGACCGGCGGTGATTTTGGCAAAGGGAAAGTGATCTGGAACCATCCACGGCTCTATTGGGGGTATCCGCCGCCGAATTGGTGACGGCCGCGCTTGCAGATTGTTTTTTGGGAAGGGGGCGTGAACCTTGTTAGTCGGCATTCTCTCAGACAGCCACGGTCGTCACCTGGCCGTGCGAACGGCGATGGCCCTCTTTGACAAGCTCGGCGTTTCGCATGTCATCCATTGCGGCGATGTCGGCAGCCCCGAGGTTTTCGACGAGATGATCGGTCGTCCTCTAACGTTTGTGTGGGGCAACATGGACTTTCCTCAGGACGGCTTGCTGACGTACGCACTATCGTTGGGTTTGTCTATTCCCCAAGAGATCCCGGTCCGGATCGATCTCGATGACAAGCGCTTCGCCGTCTTTCACGGCCATGAATCGAGCTTCGATACAGCATTACAGCAGCTTGATGTTGATTACATCCTCCATGGCCACACGCACGTCGCTTGCGACGAGAAGCTCAACGGCAAACGGGTCATCAATCCCGGCGCCCTCCACCGCGCCGCCCGCAAGACCGTCGCCACGCTCGACACGGAGACTGACCAACTCACTTTTCACGAAATACGGAAGGCTTAACTTGCGGTCTTTCGTGTTAGGGCGTAGAAGCCGCGTAGGCCGTCCCCTCGCGGGGCGGTAGCGGCTCGACGCCGTGCCGGTATTGTCGGACGGTCTGGCGCAACCAGATGGCGGTTACGGTGCGGTGAAGACATCGAAAAACGCCACGAAATCCGCTAGCGTGACGCGATCGTCGCCATCGTAATCGGCGCAGGCGCACTCGGGACCGACCGGGTCGCCGTCCACGCCGTTGAAACAATTGAGAAAACGACTCAGGTCGGAAAGATCAACGGCTCCGTTGTCGTCAAAATCTCCGAAGGACGCACAGGTGCAGACGTTCGGGCAATCTCGACGGGCCTTCTCCGCGCACCGCTCGTCCCATCCAAAGTCGATGCAGCAGTGCGGCTGCCCCCGGCAAACCGTCTCACAGCACGCCTTGCGGTCGCAGCCCGCGCTGCCGTGCGAGGTGCAGCAATCGCCGAAGCTCGGACAACCACCCGTGCACAGAAGCCCACATAAAAACTCCGCTTCCGTAACACACGTCTCGTCCCACTCCATGGAACAGCAGTACGGATCGACCAGACAGACGTTCAAGCAGCAGTCGGTGTAATCGCATCCCGGCAATTCGTGCGCTGCACAACAATCGCCTGACGGCAAGCAATCGCCGTGCGGGTCACCAGCCGTCGCCGATGGAGGCAAGGCGTCGTCTCGCGCGGAGGACCGCGGCCCGGCATCCAACAATCCGACAGTTGCGAAGACCAGTGCGATCGACGTAAAATGGGCGGAAAACGATGCGAAGGGTTGGCACATATCTCACCTCAATCCGGACGCGATGGGCTGACTGACCGACCGGACAGTCCGCGTTACCGGACGATTCTAGGCCCATGATCGCCCCGCGGTCAAGGAAAAGTCGTTACAATCGTTGGTTGGATGAAATCGGGGCAGGCCCCGGCGTGGCCCAGCCCACGCGGGCTACGGCGTCATTGCCTCGAGAAACGCCTTGAAATCCGCCAATCCGACGCGATCGTTCCCGTCATAGTCCGCGCAAGCACACTCGTCGCCGACCGTGCCGACGTTTCCGGTGAAGCAGCTCTGGAACAGGGCGAAATCGCGGAGATTCACGATTCCGTTGCTGTCGAGGTCGGCGAACATCACGCACACGCAGATGTTGGGGCAGTTATTCTGGGCCTTCGTGGCGCAAACGAGGTCCCACTCACCGCGACAGCAGAACTCGTCAAGGTTACAGACGAGGTCGCAGCAAGCCTCGCGGTTGCACCCCGGCGTGGGCTCGTGCCGGGTGCAGCACTCTCCCTCCATCGGACATACGATCGGCGGCGCGCACACGTCGCAGATTTGCGTCGCCAGCGTCGCGCAACTGGCGCTCCACTGCCCGCTGCAGCAAGCCGCGTTGCGCGTGCAAACAAGGTCGCAGCAAAGCGCGTCGTTGCAGCCCGGAGAGCCGTGGGCCTGACAGCAATCCCCTGTACCCGGACAGGCGCTGGCGTTGCACAAATTTCCACAGTAATCTTCGGCATAAGATACACAACTGGAATCCCAAGGCAGAAAGCAGCAGAACGAATCGATCAAGCAGACCGTGTCGCAACAATCGAAGTCGTCGCAACCCGGCGTGCCATGAACGATGCAACAGTCTTCGGACCCCGGACACCCACCCACCGAGCTTTGTGTCCTACCGGCGGTGATGATTGAAACGAAGGAAACTACACTCACGCGGACGACTTGCGCACGATAAGTCATCGGTCTCCCTCCAATAATGATTCGACTTCTGCTCGATCCCCAACCGCTGTGTTGTTCCAAAGCGGCAGTTTATTCGGTTTGGCGGCACCCATCAAGCCGTTGTGACGGTCGCAATCCCGCGCCACGTCGTTTTCCGCACGAATCAGCTTTCCGGAGCCATCATAAAGTTCTTGCCGACCGCTTGATTTTCGTCGGCCGCGCCTCCAATGATAAGGAGTGGTCGCAAGGTGCGACGACTAGTTGCTTTGCACCCTGTACCGATGGAGTTAGGAATGGCGTCTCAGCGTGCGTCTTACCTTCAGCGGGCCCTGATCGGCCTGGTTCTGCTATGCGCTACAGGTGACGCTATCAGCGGACCAGTCGGAGATTCGCGTGAGGCCACGATCCGCATGGGGTCCACCGGCTCGATCGTGCGCGTGCATCGCGGGTCGTCCGCTCCCGCCGTGACCGCCGGGGCGACGCCGTCCTATCCATTCCCGCGACCTCGCCTGACGGGTTTCTCGCCGTTGATCGCCATCACAACCTCCAGCGCCCACACGCCTCCCGGAATCGACGACTGGGAACACCATTTGGAAACCGGCTACGAGGGAAACGGCGACACTTGTAATCCCCAGAATCCTCCGACGGGTTTTTGTGGATCGTTGAATCCTCCCGCGAACGAAAACTTCGTCGTCGGCATCCTGGACAGCGGTTCGGTCGTTGACTTGGCCGCCGGAACCGGCGCAGAGACGCTGGGAATGGTCGGTAACTACTTGACCACAAATGTCGTTCCCATCGGCGGCGTGGGCGGTGAAGTCAACGCCCTTATCTCCCAGCCGATAGGGATATACGCGGCGGGCCTTTCAGCGGTGGACGCGAACGGCCTGCTCAATTTGAACGCCATTGTGGGGCATTCGAACGTGGCCGCTCTCGTCGCCCCGCCGATCGCCTGCGGCGCGGGCGAGGTGGTCTCGGCGTTCGTCGGTACACCTTTCCTGTCGTTCTACAATACGGTCATTCGCGTTGACACGCCGCGACGTGTGACCGTGGGCGGCCGGACATTTACCGCACCCGATGTGCAGATTCAGAGCCCATTCGATCCCATTCCGGATTTTCCACGGTTCTTCGCCATGGAGATCGGCGGCATCTTCCCCGTAGCCACCGCCAGTTACTATCCAGACTTCGAGGACTTGGTCACACCGATCATTCCCACGCAGTTGTCGTTCGCTTCGATCTTCGTTCCCACCGGCGGGGTTTTCTTCACCACGGTTCGGGCCACTATGGGTTCGCCGACGAACCCACTGATCTCCATGCGGATGATGGTGGATACCGGCGCACAAACCTCGATCATGAGCTCCGGTATCGCCGCCGACTTAAACCTACCGCTAGAACCGGATTTCACTGTGGATGCGTGTGGGGTCGGCGGACTGGTTGAAGGCATCCCGGGATACTACATCGACTACGTGAAGATCAACGCCTTAGGCGGGGCCATGGAGTTCTCGCGGGCGCCGTTCGTGGTTCTTGACCTTGTGTCACCCGAGGGCGGACCTCTACACGGTGTGCTGGGTATGAACTTCTTCTGGGACCGCAACGTGATCTTTCAGCCGTCGCTCACCCTTCCTTCCTCTTTCCATGTCTCCGATCCGATTCCCGTTGCTTTCGCCGACTCGAACGTCGATTTCCACGTCGATGCCGCGGACGCATCTTTCTTCTTCGCGTGCATCACCGGCCCCCAATCGACGGGCGTCAGCCCCGAATGTGATCATCTCGACGCCGATTTCGACGGTTCGATCGACCTTCGCGACCTGGCGAAGTTCCAGAACTGCTATTCCGGGCCCACGCAATTGGCTGATCCCAACTGCGCCGATTAAGCGGGCTGATCGTCCTTCAATAGATCGCCCAAGCGTCGTGATCCCCGCCGCTTGCCAACGGCGGACACTTCCGCTTATTCTAACAACCAGCGATTGGATACCCACGGGCCGGGTTCATTGCTGAAATCAGTGGAATCTAAGGAGTGAAGCTCATGCCAGCGTTCTATCTACGGTATTGGAGAATCGGTGTTTCGGCGCTTTTTGTGGCGGCGAGCGGACTGTGGCTGCCGAGCTGTTCGCCGGGTGGATCGTCGCCACCGGCGAATACCAATGGGAACGACGGCGCCGGCGATGGCGGCAACGATGGCGCGGCTGAGGCGATCACGGAGGCTAACGCCCAAGAGTTCGCCGATGCCTTCGATGGCACACTCGCCAAGGCCATGGACGCGATCCTCAGCGACCCGTCGCTGCTAAACGCGAAACAACGACAGGCGAAGCGTGGACCCAACCTCGCGGCGATCGAGCGCGGCGCGGAGTCAATCAGCAATGTCGCCATTGGCGGCGTGCGGGGCAGCGTTCGAGCGGACGGGACGCGCTTCGCGACGTTCTGGCCGCCTCGCTTCGAGATTACCATGACGCTCGAGGGCTACGAGACGGACGAGGGAATCGCACTCGACGGAACGGTGGAGTACAATTTCGTTCGGGATGACCGGGCCGATCCGCCGCAGGAATTCGGGCTGCGGTCCGGAACAGTTACCGTGTCCGGTCGCTTCAGCGGTGAGGTAACCGTTCAATCTTCGATCGTCGGCTCGCAACGATCCACCAGCATCACCTCTGCTACGGGCGTAGTCTTGCTCGTCGGAGCGTTTGAGCGTCCCGGGTTTCTGACCTACGTCTCGACGATTGCGGGGACCGGCGAGACCGGCCTACAGAACGGCACGGCGGCCCAAGCGACGTTTAACTATCCGACGGGCATTGCCCTGGACGACGACGGCCGGGTCTACGTCGCCGACCAACGCAACGGTGCGATTCGCGAGATCGATCTGGACGGCACGGTCAGTACCGTCAGCAGCGATTTCCAGGAGCCCTACGACATCGGCTTTGACAGCAAAGGCAAGCTGGTGGTGAGTGACCAGCTTGGCGGCAGTCACGACAGCGACGAGTCGCCGTTGCTGCGCCTGGTCGTTCGGGGAGACGACCGCGGAACGATCACGCCAATGATCTTGGGTGGGGAGAATCCTTTTAGCTCGTTCCCCCTTTGTCCAACATACAGTTGTGACGGTCGCCCGCCGCTTTCGGCGATGCCCTGGCCCGGGGGCATCGACGTACAGAACCAGAGCGTGCTTGTAGCCCAATGGGCGCTGGGGGCCGGTCTGAAACTGGTGCTGCCTGACGGCTACTTGATGACCCTTCTAAGTAATGATTACCCAGTTACCACGATCTGTGACGAAACCTACCCGGGATCCCCGAGCGATCTAGTTCAGGGGAACAACGGCGAAATTTACTACACCACGGGTTGCCACGCCGTTAGGGTGTTCGAACCGGACGGCACGGTTCGTACACTGGCCGGCCGGCTTCAGAACACGCTGGAATTCGCCGACGGCGTGGGAGACGCGGCACGATTCTCCTATCCGGAAGGCCTCGTCTTCGACGGTGAACGGTATCTGTTTGTGGCGGACTCTAGCAACGGGCTTATTCGCCGCGTCGATGTCGAGACCGGCGCGGTCATCCGCGTCGCCGGTTGTGTTGCGCACACTCCCGGATTGGAATGCGACGACGACTTAACGGTCCGCGACGGACCGGGCGATCATGCGTACTTCGATGGTCCCCAGAACATTGCCATCGACAAATGGGGCGATTTGTACGTCGCCGAAGCACAAGCCAACGTCATCCGGTTGGTCCGCATCATCGCCGACCCGAACCGCACGCCCAGCGTTCACCGTTTCGACCCCGCGGTCATGCAGCAGGGTGATACCGGCACGTTTACTCTCAGCGGGCGGAACCTTACCACTGTGCAGTCCATCGACCTGGGCGCGGGCGTCACCGCGACCCTCGAACGGACCGGATACCAGAAAGTGACAGCGAATGTCACCGTCGCCGCCGACGCGGAACCCGGTCCGCGGCGCCTGACGATCACGACTTCGTTCGGCGCGTTCACGACCGCGGAGGATCTCTCGTTCACCGTACTCGCCGACACTCGCGGCGGCATCCAGGTCGAGACCATCGCCGGCACCGGTTCGGCTGAGCCGGACCGTCTGAATTACGGTCCTGCAAAGAACACCACGTTTGCGTTCCCCGGCGGCATGCATGCCATTTCATCGGACCGGCTGCTGGTCGCTGATCCGGTCGAACAGCGCATCCGCCTGATCGCCACGCGTGTAGGTGCGGTCGAAGAGTTCTTCGAGTTGTTGACTTACGCCGCCAGCGGCACGGGTGTGGACGTGCTGGGCGGGATCATCGGCGTCTTCGATACTATTGAGAGCACGCTGGACTTCCTCGGTCTTGGATCGGGCATCGTCGGACAGACGGAGGACGCAATCCGCGGCGTGGCTGAGCAGTCCGTCGATGAAATCTGCAACACGATCGGGGTGGATGACTGCACCTGGCTCAGTCTGCCCTGGGCCGGGCTGCCCTATGTCCCCGGCGAGAACAACGGCTTCCGCCTGGAAGCGACATTCTTTCTGCCCACGGACATTTGGGCCGACCCGGCGCCTTTCGGCGTGAACAGCCGTTTCTACATCGCAGACTCCGGCAACAGCACCGTCCGCGTGGTCGGTTACGACGTGGAGCAGGACCAGCCGGCGCCGATGCAGGTTTTCAGCACCGATGATCAGCCGGATCATCCCTTTGCCGTGACTCCGGAGAACACCTCTGTGTATGCCTCGCTGCCGTCGTCGTTGATGCTGTCGCAACTCAGCACCAACTCCGGAGCGGTCAACGGCGACTATGCAAGCATTCCGCGCGGCGTGCCGCTGGGGATCGCCAACTACGATGGCGATTCCGGCACGGATGAGCGCTCGATCTTCGTGGCCGACCCGCTCAACGCCACGATCTGGCGGGTAGTGAACAACGGCGGCGTTTCCCAGGTGAAGAATATCCGTGGCGACGTGCCGTCGTTTGTCATCGGCGATTGCGTGGACGGTCCGGCCACGTTCGCAACTTGGGGAGCGCCGATGGATGTGGCCGTCGATCAGACCGGAACCGTGTATGTCGCCGACGCGGGTTGCAACTCGATCCGGGTTATCAAAGACGCCGGTTTCGGCCAGGACCTCGACGGTTTGGTGGGCAGCCTACGGGAATTCGTCGCGTCCAATCAGAGCCGCATCTCCGCCGAAGCCGCCCAGCGAATCGAAGAAAATCTGCGGCTGTTCGATACGGAGTTTCTGGACGCCAACCGCTTTATGGTGACGACGCTGGCGGGGAGTCCGGACGGACAGGCGGGATTTGAGGACGGACCCGCCGCATTAGCGCGGTTCAACTCGCCAACGGCCGTTGCGGTCGCCAGTACCGGCGACGGCACGGTCATTTTCGTCGCGGACACCGGGAATCGCCGGATTCGACGAATCGTCGTGCCTTGAGCGGGGGCACCTACGCCTCCATCACGGTCGGTGTTGATGGAGCCAGTATTCGCGGAATGCCCGAAGCCGGGGAAGTGATTCGCGGTCCTTGACTCGTTTGGCCGCCTCTTTGCTGGCGATGATGTCGTCCATGTGGCACACGGGCAATCCTTGCACTTCGACATGGCGCTTCCATGCTTCATCAAAACCCTCAATCCCGTCCGGCGCAAACACCAAGTCGAGATCGAATGGTCCGCTCTTGAGTTGCACAAAATCCTTTCCGCGTTCGATGTCGGCGGCTTGACTATCGGTCAAAGGGAACGCCAGTTCTCGCAGCGCAGCGACCAGTCGCCGTCCGTTCTCAGGAGTACGTTCGACGAACAGGTCGGCGTCCTGCGTGGTGTCGGGAAAGCCAAGCAAGACGGCGCCGGACTTGCCGATGAACAAGTACTTGCAGTGATGGCGCGAAAGGGCCTCGTGGATTTCGGTCGCCTGCCGGTATTCAAACGCGCCCATAACCCAACCAACTCGGAAGGTTTTCCTCGCACCAACGGCGGTATTCCTCCATCGTGTCGAAAGCCCGATACGGGGCGTCGTCGAGAACGGGTTTGTACGTGCGGATGAACGCGTAGCGCATGCGCACGTCAAGGGGGCGGCGCGCCGCGGCCTCGAATTCTTCGAGCCACTCGCGGGGAATCGTTTCTTCGCTTGCTTTATCTGTCGTCTGCGTTATGGGGAAATCTCCGGTTGGTTTTTAGTCCGCTCCCTGGCGCTCATCACCGTCGCTGGAGCATTCATCAGAATATACCGCCGATAGTAGGCGATCCCCAAACACGTCAGCGGGATCGAGAGTAACAAACCCATAAAGCCGAGCAGTTTACCCCAGATAAAGATGCCAAGCAGGATGGCGATGGGGCGCAGGCCCGTCGCTTTGCCCATCACCCGTGGAGTGATGAGCGTGTCCTGGATCACCTGGACCACGGCGAACACCAGCAACGTCAGCAGGACCGATCCCAAGAAACTCTCATCACCCTCGATGGCCCGAAGCCCGGCGAGCAACATCGCAGGCACCAACGCGACGACCGGCAGATAGGGCACCATGCTGAGCAATCCGATGAACAGGCCGAACGGCACGGCCATGGGCAACCCGATGATCGAAAAACCCAGTGAGAACATCGATCCCATGAGCAGCGCGATCAGCGACTGCCCGCGAAAATATCGGCGCATGGCGTCGTTGAATTGGGTGAGGAAGTCGACCGTCGCATCGCGGTACTGCGGCGGCAGGAACGTCGGCCAGGTCCGCGCGTATTCGGGGAAATCGAGCAGCAAGAAGACCAAATACAAAATGACGATGATCAGCCCGGTTAAACCGAGAACCAGGTTCAACGCGAAGGCGACCACCGTCCACCCCCCCACGGCCAGGCTTTTTGCCAACCCCACCAGCAGACCGCGAAATTCGTCCGAACGGGTGTATTGAACCGCTTCGTCCAGACTCTTTCCTAGGTATGTCCCGGACAGTTTTCTGCGAAAATCGGAGAGCCGGTCGGAACGCGGCCGCGTCCCGGCCTCGCGACGGTATTGCATCCAGCCGTCCTTGAGTTCCGTCCAACCGATCGTTGACTTGGCGGAAGCGGGAACGCCCTTGAGCGTTACCGCGGGATCAGAGGCTTTTGACGCGCCTTCCGCGGCAACCGCAGTTGTTTCCGTCGGCGTTTCCCCATGAATGGACGAGGCCAGGTCGTCACGCAGCTTCGCTAAGTCCTCCTGAAACCGATCGACTTGGCTGAGCGTCAGCGGAATCAAAAGAATGAGCACGCCCAATCCGACGATCCCAAGGCTACCCAAGGTGATCGCGACAGCTAGTCCTCGGTGTTTCGTTTTCAGCTCGAAAACCGTCACCAACGGATTCAGCAGGTAGGCGAGGATGACGGCGGCGGCAAAAGGCAGCAGCACATCGGACAGGTAACGCAGCAGCCCCAGGACGATGACGATCCCCGCGGCGCCCAGCACCATGCGTACGACGCGGTCGAAGGTGTAGCGTATCTCGTTTGTATCCATGCGCTCTTGGACGCGGATTGGAACGACTAACGAGCGATTTGGCAATTCCAGTCGAGCCGCAGGCTTTAGCCCGCGTGATGGTTCGCGTGACCTGAAGGGCGACGCTCAGGATAATTCATTCCACGGTTCTACGTAGAGCGTGTTTAAGAACCCCCTCTCCCCCTAAGTGGGAGAGGGCTTCTCATACACGCCTAAGATCGCGAAAGGGCGGGAGAAACCGGCTCATTGCGTAACAGCGTGGGCCGTATATTTTCCTCGACTTCGGGTGCATCGAGCCGGGCCGGCAAATCGGCAAGCTCTTGAGCCTTTAGACGTATCGCCTCTTTGCACTCCAGAAAGGCTTCGACGATTGCCGGGTCGAACTGCGACCCCGATGAATTGACGATGATCGCTACTCCCTCATCATGACTGACGGCCCGTTTATAAACTCTGTCCCTCGTGATCGCGTCGTAAACGTCGACAAGGGCGACGATGCGGGCCGCCAGCGGAATTGCGTTGTCCGACAGACCCCGCGGATATCCGGAGCCGTCATACCACTCGTGATGAGCATGGATGATGTCGGAGGCCATTGTAAGGAACCCGATGTTCGCCGCTTTCTCCATGACGGGACGGAGCGCATCCACGCCGATGTCCGCATGCGTGCGCATCATAGCCATCTCCTGCGCGGTCAAGCGACCCGGCTTCCGTAGGATACTGTCGGGAATGGCCACTGTACCGATGTCGTGCAAAGGAACGGCGCGTTGCAGATCGTGAATGAAGCGATCGTCGATCTGTTCCCCGATGGTTCTATTGTTCCGCAGTGCGTCGGCGAGAATGATGGAGTATTGCGTCACACGCTCCACGTGTCGAGCGGTGTCGTTGCCGCGATGTTCGGCGAGTTTGGCCAAGGCGACGACGATGAGGTCGTGGGTGTCATCGCGGGCCTGCTGGTCGCGCAGCCCATGAAGCGCCGAACCCGCGATACTCGCGATCATCTCGACGTACTCCAGCTCGCGCGGTTCGAACGGTCTCCCAGCGACTCGATCCGTGACGTTGAGGACGCCAAGAACCTCAAGATCGGTTCCTAGGGGCGCCGAAAGCAGCGGAACGCCGGCAAAGAACTCGGATTCATCATCATCGCGCCAATTCAGAACATCATTTTCCGAATTGACGACGATGGGCCGGCGCGTCTCGAACACTTTGCCCGCGATCGCGGAACCGATCCGAACGCGGACTCGCGACTGCGCCTCCGGTTCCATCCCGATGCATTTGGCGATGGTCAGGTACTGACGATCCGGGTCGGGAAGCATGACCGAAACCCGACGACTGCCGGTTAGATCGGCGACGACGTTAATCAAATGCTCAAGAATCTTATCGGTTGTGGCAGCGTTCCCTATTGCCGGACAGAAATCGAGAAGCATGGAAAGAACGCGGCTTTGTTCAGTGCGAAGCTGGTTGCTGCGAAGGACGTCTTTGCGTTCGCGACTGAGGCGGGCCATGGAACGAACACGAACAGCAAGCTCGGTGGTGAGAAAAGGCTTCGTCAAATACTCGTCGGCGCCTGCTTTGAGACCCGCAAGAATATCGGCCGCGTTATTACGTGCGCTCGCGATGATAAGCGGGATATCGCGCGTTTTGGGATTGGCCTTGATCCGTCTGGTACATTCCAAGCCGTCCATTCCCGGCATCAACACGTCCATGACGATGACGTCCGGCGGGTCTCTCGTAACCGCAGCCAAACCTTCATTTCCATCCTTCGCCTCGATGATTCGATAGCCCTCTTTGGCAAGGCAGCCTAGGTAGAGGCGCCGATTCGCGGCGTTGTCCTCGATGACAAGAACGACTGCCCGCGGATCAGAACCGATTGCGGTTGCCGTTGGGCTTGCGATTGCGCCGGCTTCTCCAGCAAGAGGAGGGATGGAGGGAACTGCGCCATTGCGGTCGCAAACGAGATTGCGTCCACTTCGTTTCGCCAGGTACAGGGCCTTATCGGCTTTTCGAATGACTTCAGCTAACGAGCCTTTGTCGAGTTCGGCGACGCCGATGCTGATTGTAACGCGGCCCGCGGGGGTAGCCGGGTGCGCTATCGCCAGGTTCCAGACATTCTGTCGAATGCGTTCCGCGAGCACGATCGCAGTTTCGGACCTCGTTTCCGGTGCGAGGACGACGAACTCCTCGCCGCCGTATCGACCGGCGATATCCGATTTCCGGCAGGCTGACGCAATGGCGCCGGCCACGGAGCGTAAACACTCGTCTCCGGCCTGATGACCCTGTGAGTCGTTCAGCATTTTGAAGAAGTCCACGTCCATCATAAGAATGCTGTACTCATGCTTATGACGGATGGACCTATCGTGCTCCGCTTCGGCTGTCTGTTCCCATGTGTTGCGATTCATCAGTAGCGTGAGCGTATCAACCCGTGCCTGGAGGGCAAGCTCCCCATTCGTCTCCGCGAGCTGGTTCATCAGCTTTTCCATCTGCCCGTTTCGCTCGACGAGGTTCTGCTCTGCCTCACAAAGGCGAATTTGAACGGAGATGCGGGCGAGGATCTCATCGATGTGGATCGGTTTCGTGACATAGTCCGACCCGCCGGCCGCAAACGCCTGGAGGATGTGCTTGGGATCTGAGTGCACCGTCACGAAGACTACGGGGATCGAAGCAGTTTCGGGCTGCGCTTTGAGGAGGCGGCAGGTTTCAAGCCCGTCGCGCCCGGGCATGGTTATGTCGAGAAGAACAAGGTCGGGTTTGCGCTCAGCGACCAACTGTAAACAAGTATCGCCGTTATGTGCGACAACCGCGTCATATCCAGCTTTGGACAATGCCTTGCTCAGAAGCAGGGCATCGGTCGGCGTGTCGTCGACGACAAGGATCAGCGGCGGTTTATGCATGATGAGGCCCTTCGATCTGTTCGAGCGACGCGGCGAATGCGCGAAGTCGGTCGAATTGTTTTTCCAGTTCGGACAGCAGGGGCGACGCCGAGATTACTTCATCCTGTGTACCCACTTCTTCCAATTGCGCCGCGATCCGGCGGGTCGGTTCGGCGCAAATGTTGGAGGCGGACCCTTTCAAACTGTGCGCGGCAGCGTGGAGGCGTTTCTGATCCGTGTTCGTACACGCCTCCCGCAACTCGCCCAACAGGCCTGGAATGGAGTCCAGAAACACCGTTAGTACCTCGTCGAACAGCTCCCTGTCGCCGCCGAGGTTGGTCATCGCCTGTTCGAGATCGATGGGGCTTGGTGACATAGAGTCTCCTTGTACGGGGTTCTCCCGTGTTTCGTCGGCAGAGGCGCGCTCTGAAATAACATACGATGTGCGTGGAAGGACCCACTTAGTGACCATGGTCCGAATATCCTCCAATCGAAGCGGCTTGCTAACATAATCGTTCATTCCGGCCTCCAGACATCGCTCGCGGTCGCCCTTCATGGCGTGGGCGGTCATGGCGACGACCGGTAAGTCGTCCCAAGCCGGGTTGGCGCGGATGGCGGAGGTAGCCTGGAAACCATCCATGACCGGCATCTGAACATCCATCATCACCAGGTCGAACGTTTGTGTTTTGAGCACTTGCAGGGCGAGTTGTCCGTTCTCCGCCTCAACGACGCCGCAACCCAGCTTACGCAGGATGCCCGTCGCGACGCGGCGGTTGACGGCGTTATCCTCGACGAGAAGGACCTGAGCAGTAATGAGGTGCTCGACCCGAAGCTCAAGGGCTTCGGGTCTGACGCCAGGCTGTTCGGACGCGGCGACGCCGGATTCCACCACCGAGCCGCGGGCTTTAGCCCGCGCGGACGAATCCTGACACAGGAGATCGAGCAGAACGTCCATCAGCAGTGATTGTTTGACGGGCTTGGTGAGGCAGGCTTCGCAAGGCGACGCATTCTGCGGGTCAATTTCTCGTTTTGTGCCCAGAGAACTAAGCAAGACGATTTTCGGAGTTCCGTAGTTCGCGTTGCCGACAACGGTATGAGCCACCTGCAGCCCATCCATGCCGGGCATTTGCACATCCAGCAGGAGAAAATCGAAGGGCTTACCGGCCGCAACGGCGTTGTGCAACGTTTCCAGGCCTTCACTGCCGCTTGACGCGGCGGTCGCGCGACAGCCCCACGACTCCAGCAAGAGCTGGAGCACTCGCCGGTTGGTCGGATTGTCGTCGACGATAAGAATGCGCTTTCCCGCGAGCGTGGGCGCGTCCATTGACTCGGTCGGGCTTGGGACCGTCGATTGGCCGTCCGGCGCTCCCGCGAGGGGGAGTGTTACACGGAAGGCGAACGTACTTCCCTTGCCCGGCTCACTCTGCACCGAAATCGTTCCGCCCATCAACTTCACGATCTGTTTGCAGATGGTAAGGCCCAGGCCGGTCCCGCCGTACTTGCGGGTAGTGGTGCCGTCGGATTGCGTGAAACTCTCAAACACCGCGGCGATCCGATCCGAAGGAATCCCGATGCCGGTGTCCGACACGAAGAACCGAAGCGCCGCCTGGCCTTGTCGTATCGCTTCGACTTCCGTTCCGACGACGATCTCGCCCTGCTCCGTGAACTTGACCGCGTTGCCCAGCAGGTTGAGGAGGACTTGTCGAAGGCGCAGCGGATCGCCGTGGACGAAACGCGGCGTAGCGGGATCGATGCCGCAGATCAGCTCCAGGTCTTTCCCGGCGGTCTTGTGCGAGACCACATCCAGGGCCCCTTCGACGACCGCGATCAAATCGAACGTGGTGGCTTCGAGTTCGAGTTTGCCGGACTCGATCTTCGAAAGGTCGAGGATGTCGTTGAGCAGGTTGAGCAACGAGTAAGCGCATTCCCGCACCGTGTTGAGATAGTCGTGCTGCTGGGCGGTCAGCTTCGTGTCCAATGCCAGCTCCGTCATCCCGATGATTCCGTTCATGGGCGTCCGAATCTCGTGGCTCATGTTGGCCAGGAAATCGCCCTTGGCGCGGTTGGCTTCTTCCGCGTGGAGCATTGCCTCGCCCAGGCGCGCGCTAAGCTCTTTCAGTTTCGCCGTTCTTGCCGTTTGCTCCGCGACGGCGGCGCGCATGGCCCGCGACATGCGTTGCCCATAGCAGGTAATACCGCCGATCATCAACATGACCGCTCCAGCCAGCACGGACTCCATCTGCCGCAGACGATCCGCGTATTCCACGTGCTGCGTGATCTGCTTGTGCATGAAAGTGCGTACGCTCGCCTGTAGTAATCCGAGAGAGTCCAGCAGCTCGGCGTACGTCCTGTCCATGGTCGCCATCCGCTCGCCGGCCTCAGACCAAACACCCTTGAGTGTTTGGGCGATCGCTAAATCCGACGGTTCGCCCCGCTCGAAAAATTGGAAAATCCGTGAGGCTTCCGCGACCATGACCTCCATCTTGCCGTCGATGTTGTTGAAATGGTCGGTCAACTCCCGTTGCGTAGATTTATCCAACGACAAGACATTTTGTCTTGCAACCGCCATCGCTTCATGGTACGCCGTCAGCGCCTGCCGCATCCGCTCGCGCTCGGCGGACACATTCCGGCCGTCGATCACGTCATTGCTCGGAGCGTTGACAAGCGAGGCCGCTGCCCCGATTTCCGTATATCGGCCCAGACGGTCGAGCCAATCGGCGTTGACGGCGCCCGACTCACGAATGATGTTGTTCAGGTGGTGATTAAGCAGTAGTCCGGCGCCGACCGTAAGCAGATTGAAGGCCGCCCAGAGGAAATAGAGGTGGTACCAGGAGAGTCGAAAATTCTTCGGATTCAAAGATGCCATCGGCCCGTCTTTCGTGGAACGCCCCATCACCCGTGGATCAAAACACCGGACCACGCCTAGCCGAAGAAATCCGTGTCAAACTTTCATCGCCGCCTTGCCGGCAAATTTGGTACTAGACCCGTGGCTTCGCTGATATCGTCACGAAAGACGGCCGTATGTAGCTTCCGAACTTGGAATGAGTCGCACGGCGAATAGCGGACTTTGCCCCGTTATTGTGCCCTTGGCCGGATGACCCAATGGAACGTAAAGGTAAGTGCATCTAACAGAACCCTAAGCGCGGGGCCTGAATGCACCGTACATACAGCGTGGCCGGCCTGTCGCTGGCGCTCCGGGTTCGGATTCTGCGGCGTCGCCGTACCCGGACGGGACCGCCGACGCGGTCACGCACTTGATCCGGACGTCCGCCGCGTTCCCCTCTCGCCATTCCCGGCCCGGATGGTAGAATCTTCGAGAAGCGGCACTGTCAAGGGAGCCCCGGTGCAGAAGGAAAGCGTTCAAACCATCCTCCGAACATTGAATCATGCTTCCGTCCGTTATCTTATTGCGGGCGGATTGGCCGTGGTTGCGCACGGCTATGTTCGATTTACGGCGGACATGGATCTGATCCTGGATCTCGAGGATAACAACGTACGCCGCGCCTTGGCAGCGCTGGCAGGATTGGGCTATCGACCGCGACCGCCGGTGCCGATGGAACAGTTTGGCGATCCCGCGGCCCGCGAAGACTGGAATCAGAAAAAGGGTCTAACTGCTTTTTCTTTGCACAGTCCTACCCATGCCGCCACCGAGGTTGATCTCTTCGTGGAGTGTCCGCTGGACTTCGAACGCGCCTACGCCTCGGCACTCCGTCTGGACGTAGCGCCGGGTGTGCCGGCGACCTTCGTCAGCTATGATGACCTGGTAGCGTTGAAGCGAAAGGCTCGGCGACCACAAGACCTGCTAGACTTGGATCAACTACGGCTCATCCACGAGCAGACCGAGAAATGACCGGAATGATTGCGGACCAGGCGGAACAGTGGGATCGCGGTTGGCACGAGCATAAGGTTCGCCAGCTTGTGCGACTTGCACGTTTGCCCTTCGTCGAAAAGCTATCTTGGTTGGAAAACGCGCAAACCCTAGTTGACGCGCTAGCGTTGGCCAGGAACGAACGCTTAAACGGCACACGCCGTCATTGATCTGAAGCGGCTTTACCGACACGGTCCCAACGACCCGCGGTGGCGGGCGGGTCGCATATCGGGTTGCATCTTATCGACAATCGCCGATCGGCAATCGACAATATCCCTCGTGAGCTTCCTGAATCCAACCGCCATCGCCGTCGCCGCGGCCTTGACCATCCCGCCGCTGATCGCACTCTATTTCCTCAAGTTGCGCCGCGACGTGCGACTCGTGCCCTCCACGTTGTTATGGAAGCGCGCCGTTGAAGACCTCCACGTCAACGCCCCGTTTCAACGTCTTCGTAAGAGCCTGCTTCTACTCCTTCAACTGCTCATTTTGATCCTGGCCGCTATCGCCTTGGGAAAACCGATGTGGGAGACGGCCCAGACCTTGGAAAGCACGATCATCCTCCTGGTCGATCAGTCCGCCTCCATGGCCGTCGTCGAGGAGGGCGGACGAACGCGGCTCGATCTGGCCAAGGAACAGGCCCGGCGGGTGGTGGAAAACATGGGCGACGACTCCCGGGCCATGGTCATTGCCTTCTGCGACCGGGCGGTGCCAATCTCCTCCTTCGACTCCGACAAACAAGCCCTTCGTCGGAAGATCGATACCATTGAGCAAACTCAAAGCACCTCACTGCTGTCTGAGGCCGTGGTACTGGCCGAAGCCTACGCCCAAAACCTCATCATCGGCGGTGAACAACCCGGCAGCGACATCGCCCCGGAGTCCGCCGCCCCCGACGCCTCCGTCTTTCTGTTCACCGACGGTCGCCTGGAGGATGCCGGCCGCGTCGCCCCCCAGAAGCTCGATGTAACCAAGATGCAAGTGACACGCATCGGCACGCGCGGCGACAACGTGGGCATCACCGCTATGGACGCCCGCCGCGACTACGAGCGACCGGTAATCCTCGAAGTCACCGCCGCCGTTCAAAACTTCGGTCCCCAAGCGGTCGAGGTCGACGCCACCTTGTATGTCGACGGCAACACGGTAGACGTGCAATCCCTCCAACTTGACCCCGCCGACCCGACATCTGACGCGAACGATCCGTCCCCCGGAAGCGTGAAAATCGCCGTCTTCGACGAGATTGCGTTTGAGGGCGGCGGCGTGGTCGAGGTCGTGCTCAATCTCGACGACGCCCTTTCCGCCGACGATCGCGCCTGGACCATCCTCGATCCGCCCCGCCACACGAAGGTCCTCTATGTTACGGACGGCGACTTTCTTCTGGAGGGTATTCTCCGCTCCCTATCGTTGCACCTCACTACCATGACCGCCGACCAATACGAGGGCGCCGCCGACGAGGCCATTCGCGATGGGGACCGCAGCCTCTTCGACGTGGTTGTTTTCGATCGCCATTCCACGGCCCGTCTCCCGCAGGGCAACTATTTGTTTTGGGGCGGCATCCCCCAAATCAACGGTGTGACCGCCGGCCCCATCATCGCCGACCAGGTGATCTTTAATTGGGACGAGACCCACCCAGTCCTGCGTTATGTCGCCGTCGAGGCGATGGAGGTGAACCAGTGGCTGAAGCTCACGCTCCCGCGCGAAGCCGTCTCGATCATCGATGGCCAGACCTCCCCCGTCCTCGCCTATCTCACTCGTGACGCGAGCCAATACCTCATCAGCGCCTTCAGCCTCCTGGTGCGCGACGAGCACGGCAACGACCTGGTGAACACCGACTGGGTCGCCAGCGCCGACTTCGTGGTGTTCATGCAAAACACCATTCAATTCCTCGCCGGCAATCTCGCTGCCACCGGCAAGCGGAGCGTCCCGCCCGGCGAACCGGTTACGCTGCCCTGCCCGCCGCGCGTCGCCGAAGTGAAGATCATCCGCCCCGACGGCGTCGAGGATGCAACCACCACGGGGCAGTCTCAAACCATCCTCTACGCCAGCACGCGGAACGTGGGTGTCTATCGCGTCGAGCCGGGGGTGCCCGGCGACAATGTCTTCGCCGTCAACCTCTTCAACCCCACGGAAAGCAACGTCGCCCCCGTGACGACGGTCACCATCGGCGCCGACGGGGGTAAGCCGCAGATGGCCGGCGTACAGGTTAGCAAGCCCGCCTGGCCCTACTTACTCCTCGCTCTACTCGCGTTGCTCATCCTCGAATGGATAATCTACAATCAACGGGTCTTCGTGTGAGCGGTCATTCAGTTGACGACAGTAAGCCCTTGCTAAAGGAATCGCTTCAGCGACGCGGCCACTGATTTCCAGAAGCCGAGGGTCGGGTTCTCCGTCAGGTGTGCGAACTCCTGGGGCGTATACACCAGAAGGTCGAGGGCGGGAACGATTTCGTAGAGGTCCAGAAAATCCTCACCGCGCTGCGGGAAGGGCTTGCTTGTATCCTGGACGAGGATCAGGTCGATATCGCTACGCGAAGTCAACCGCCCGCCGGCGAACCCTCCGAAAAAGTACGCCTCCCGGACACGCCCTTGCAATTTTCGGCGAAGTGCGGCAACGAGCTCTTCCGCCGTCAGACCAAAGAGCGGATCGCGGTTACTGCGAACCAGGATCTCGTTGCTGCTCATCGGCGAACCCTTGTCTCACGCGGGTTAGAATACACTCCGCGAAACCGAGCGCCTCTTTGGCCTGGTCCCGCGTGAATAGCTCAAAGGGCGCCCCCGATGGCACCGCGTCGGGATACCGTGCGGTGATATAATACTGATCAAGTCGCCGTCCGGCGTTCAGGATTTCGTCGTTGATGTCGAGCGCTTTGGCGATTTCCGTCACCGAATGCCCGCGTACGGCCTCATAGCCCCGTAGAAGCGCCAACGCCTTGAGGGCTTTATCCGCTACCTGTTGGCAGACAAAACAAGTCTGCGCGAAGTGGCCCTCGCGGAAGGAGCTTGTCGCCCACTCGAAATCGTTTCCCGCCTGGGCCAGCCAGTCCCCGGCACGACCTGGTTTACCGTTCACGCTTCGATCCTAACAAGCCCGAGTCCGCGCTGCCACGCACTGCGGGACGGCTTCGGTCCGGGGGGTGCATCCCATCTTGAGTGGTCGGGTGGCCCAGGTCCTTTGGACCTGGGGGAGTCGATGATGTGCAGGCCGCGTCGCTGATCATCGCCTCCCCCACCTCTAGAGGAGGTGGGCCGCCCGCCGAAAATGCCAATAACCTAGTGCGAATCATGGCTGGTTTGCTGGACGACATGCTGATTCGCGTCCTTCCGCCCAACGTTATGGTATTGCCGTTCCGCATTCCGGACACCGGGGCCCTGGCGATCCCTGCAGATCAAACCAGCATCTGCGGCAACGATTTTCGCGCGTCAGAGCTGCTTCCAGTGCCCTGATGAACTTTTTCCGAACAACAACCTTGTAGGCGATGAGCAGAATGCTCAAACCACCAAATAGGAGCGGAATAAATGGCGGCCAGAGAACAAGGTTGGTGCTCAGCACGAATGGCAGGCTCTCCCAGGCCGTCAGCAAATTTATTAGCCACCTCTCATCTAGGTTCTCAAGGCCACCACTCATCGGGCCGACGATAATCAGCGCTCCCACGGTAAGGAGTCCCCACCCCCAGAACAGCCACATTGCCGCAATAACAATCCACCACAACCAGAGGATTTTCCTTGCATTCATGATTAAACCCCTAGAAAAGGACACAGAACCATTTCCTGGAGCGAACTGCTCCAAACGGGAGCTGTGCAATCTCGATCGGAGCAGTCACAAGAACTCTTCTATTCAAATGAATTATTTTATTGAACCCACCTCAACCCACCTACGAAGATATCCTAGCACAAAAGGAGGTCGGGTGGCCCAGGTCCTTTGGACCTGGGGGAGTCGATGATGTGCAGGCCGCGTCGCTGATCATCGCCTCCCCCACCTCCAGAGGAGGTGGGCCACCCGCCCTGCCACCCTGCCGCGACGACAACGACTTACGACCTTGACTTGGCTCACTTCATGGGAGGTGGTATTCTCGATCGGCGTGATCCCGATCCCCGAGCCGCGGGAGGAACGAAGTCCCGGCGAGCCGGGATCCCGCGCGGACGCGCATAACCCCGCACCGCCCGGTTTATCGTACAAACAACCGGACACATTACCGTAAGAGCAAGCAATGGAACTCTTCACCTACCTCATCGACCTGGTCCTTCACCTCGATCGTCATTTGGCGTCGTTGATCGAAAGCTACGGCTTGTGGACCTATCTCATTCTCTTTCTCATCGTCTTCGCGGAGACCGGTTTGGTGGTCACGCCCATTCTTCCGGGCGACTCCCTTTTGTTCGCCGCCGGCACCTTCGCCGGACGCGGCTCACTCAATCCGCTCCTGTTGTTCGCGATCCTCTCCGCGGCCGCGATTCTCGGCGACACGGTCAATTACTGGGTGGGTAAGTACCTCGGTCACCACTTCGTCCGCGATAGGGGGCGACGTTGGATCAAGCAGCAGCACCTCGACCGCACCCACGCCTTCTTTGAGAAGTACGGCGGAAAGACCATCATCCTCGCCCGCTTCGTCCCCATTGTGCGGACGTTCGCTCCCTTCGTGGCCGGGATCGGAACCATGACCTACGGAAAGTTCCTGGCCTACAACGTGATCGGCGGTTTCTTGTGGGTAGGTCTCTTCGTCGCGGCCGGATACTTCTTCGGCAGCCGGCCCTTCGTTCAAGACAACTTCTCCCTGGTCGTTCTGGCGATTGTCATTGTCTCGTTGATTCCGGCGGTTGTAGAATATCTGCGGGCCCGCTCGCAAGCTCCGGCCCCGCCGTAACTTCTCCTGGAGTTCCGCAATGCGCCGTCGAACGTTTCTGAAAACCCTGGCCGCGGGGCTGAATGGACTCATCGGTCTCGCTGTCGTTATCCCCGGCATACGCTTCCTTCTTGATCCATTACGCCGCGCATTCCGCCAACGCGGCTTCATTCGCGTAGCACCGCTGACCTCGCTCACGACCGGACGTCCCCAGCGTGTCACGGTGCTGGCCGATCGTTGGGACGCCTACACCCACCATCCGCCCGGCCCCATCGGCAACGTCTGGTTGCTGCGCAACGAGAGCGACGACCGCTACCCGAAGATTCGCTGCCTCCACGTGATCTGCCCGCACTTGGGTTGCGCCATCGACTACGCCGCCGACCGCAACGCTTTCAATTGTCCGTGCCACGCCAGCGAGTTTGACCCCACTGGCCGCCGCCGCTTCGGCCCCTCGCCCCGCGACATGGACGAACTGGAGTGCCGCATCAGCGACACGGACGAATCGGGCGTGCGCTGGATCGAGGTAAAGTATCAGGAATTCCAAACCGGCGTTTCGGAAAAGCGCACCACGGCCTGAATGTTTCACGTCCGCCCCACGCGATGTTATCGACCTTGGCGGAGGCCATGCGAAGGGCGTATGATGACTGGTCTGGGGGTCGTCTTCGTTTTACGGCTGGGCGACCGGCCGCGATCGGCAGTCACCAACAAGCTCGCGGTGACGCTCAAGGGCGTCACCGCTGACTGGAGTCGGATTGGCCATGCAAGAGCAACCGGGGCAGCCAGGAAAAGACCGCGAAGCCGCCCCGCCCGGCGGCCCAGGAGCGAGGTCTAACCTCGCAGCATCGCTCACGGGCGATGCCGCTGACGCCGGATCAGGCAGCGGCGGAGATGCTGGTGCGAGAATCCAATCTCGCACCAGTGCCCCGCGATCCTGGATGGATACGCACGGCCGCGACTTGCGCTTCTTGCTCATCTTCGCCGTTCTCATGGGGGTCTATTACGCCGCCACCACCACGGCTAGGATCAAAGAGCAGTTTTTCCCCTGGTACTTAACCCTCAACGCGGATGCGTCGGTCGTTGTCCTGCACGGGGTAGGTATCGACTACGTCCAACGAGTCCATCACGGACTTAACTCCTCGCGGGGGTCGATCAACGTCGAACGCGGCTGCGACGCGGTCGAGCCGACAGCGCTGTTTGTTTCGGCGGTGCTGGCGTCGCCGGTGCCGTGGCTTTCCAAAGTTCCCGCAGTGTTCGTGGGGACGCTGATCCTTGCCATCGTGAACATCGTTCGGATCGTCAGCCTCTTTTTAAGCGCCGTGTACTGGCGCAAGGCGTTCGACATTTTGCACCTCGACGTGTGGCAGGCGGCGTTCATTCTCTTGGCCATCCTGATGTGGGCGTTGTGGGCGTCGTGGGCCGTTCGCGTCAGCTCAAAGGCCCGTGAGTCTTTGAGCGAGGGTTTGCCCTGAGGGCCGTCGGCAGAGTACGGATTCATGCTACCCCCTAAGCTTATCATCCGGTTCGCCGTTCTGGTGACGGTCTTTTATGCGCTGTTCACCGTCGCTCGCCCGTACATTGAGCGGCCTTACGCAAGTTGGTTTCGCGGGTTTTCCGACGCGGTTTATTCACGGTTCTGGTTCTGGGGCGAGGGGCAGGTGCGTTTTTTCGATCTGCACTCGCCGATGCTGTTCGAGGAAATTGATGAGGCCACCCCAGGCAAGATGAGCCCGAGAGTCAAGGCCATCCTCCCCCGTCCGGAGGGAGTTAAGGATACGTTGATGGTGCTGATGAACAGCGCCAAGCCGGGTGAGTTGGGAATGCTGCGAACTAGCAGCGGGATCATCGCCTTCGAACCGACAGTCTTCTTGATCTCTTTCGTGCTCGCGACGCCGATCATGTGGCGACGCAAACCGTTCCTGTTGATCGTAGGGTTTGTGTTCGTGCACGCCTTCATCGCGGTGCGGTTGGCACCCATGTTGGCCAACGTATTCTTTATGCCTTCCAAGAAATACGCCCTGGGACAGAGCAGTGTAACCGTTCTCAATACGATTCAGCGTTTCGACGAAGTGTTCGGCGAAAACCCCACCGCCTCCTGGGCGATGCCGTTCTTTCTTTACCTATTCGCCTTATTCATTGCCAGCCTGTTTTGGGGACGCCGAACGACCGGGCTTCCCGTCGACGATAACAACGCCGCCGCGCCGCCCCACAATTGATCCGTCACGGGTGATTGTGGTCGGAGTCCTGGCGCACCGCAGGCGAGAGTTGCTGATCGCCGTGGGCGCGCTCGGAGTGCCCGAGGAGGCTTGTCAGCCACATGACCAGCAACCCCGCCAGCAATGCGGCGGAGAGTTTATGCCGGTCGTGGGCGTGGAAGTGCAATTCGGGCAGCAAATCGGTTAGGGCGATCGCCAAAAACGTCCCCGCACTGAAGGCCAGGGTGTAGCCGACTAAGGTAGATGGCTGCGCGACCGCGCCGCGGGTGGCCATGAAGGCCAGTGCGCCGACCGGAACCAACGCCGCGTAAAAGACCTGGATAGACCAGAGGCGGCGGCGCGGCGTCCCGGCGTTGAGCAATAAGACGGATACGGATAGCCCATCAAGTGGCTTGTGGATCAGCACGGAGAGGAAGACGGCGAAGGCCAGCGGCTGGGTGGCATGGCCAAGTCCCGGCGCGCCGGGACCGCCATTTCCGGCATCGACCAATCCGCCGGTAACGGCCCCGATGGCGACGCCGTCGAAGAACGAATGGATCGACAGGGCGAGGATGGCGACCAGGCCGGTCACTGTCGGACGAGCCGACCAATGAGGGAGGGTCCGCGGCCGGGCATGAACGTGTGGGTGCTCTTCAGAGCCCCAAGCGGAAGCGCGGCTGGTGCGAGAATCCTTTCTCGCACCAGTGTCCGCTCCCGGCTCTGATTCGTGGTGTGAATCGCCGAGCGGTTCGTGACTGTGCGGGGCGAGGTAGCGCTGCAGCAAGAAGACCAGCCCGATGCCGATCACCGCGGGCAATCCGAAGTCGCCGTGGATGTGCTCCGAGGCCTCGGGGAGTAGGTGGAACAGGGCGGCCCCGAGCAGCGCCCCCGCGGCGAGGCTGAGGTAGACCTGCAACTGGGCATGGCCGAAGCGAAAGCGCAGCGGGACGGCTGCACCAATGAGCGACAAAGCCGCGACGATAAAGGCATAGATCATGCGTGCACCCGCCGGGGTGGATTATTCCGATTACTCGGGTCGGGGCAAATGGTCGAGAGAAGCCGAGGGACTAGGGTTTGGGGTCTGGGGTATAGGGTATTGGGCGTGCGGGGAAGGTATAATTGAATGGGACAGCTTGGGTAAGAGCGCGATGGGAGCAGGGTCATGGGCACACCAACTAGTCCGGCATCGATGCGGCTCAAGGAGCTACTGGCCGACAACACCATGCCGTCGGCGCCGCAGCTTGTAGTACGAGGCGAGAAGGGGCAAGTTCAGTGTCTGGCCTGCGGGCATCGGTGTTGGATCCTGCCGGGTCGCAGTGGGGTCTGCCGGGTTCGGTTCAATGCCGACGGCGAGTTGCGTGCCCCGGCGGGTTACGTCGCGGGGGTGCAGATCGACCCCATCGAGAAGAAGCCTTTCTATCATGCGTACCCGGCCCGCGACGCGCTTTCCTTTGGGATGCTGGGGTGCGATCTGCACTGCGGCTACTGCCAGAACTGGGTGACGAGTCAGGCCCTCCGCGACGACGCGGCCGTGGCACGTCCGAACTTCGCGGCCCCCCAGCGGTTGATCGAGCTTGCGGTGAAGAACCGCATCCCCGTCATGGTCAGTACGTACAACGAGCCGCTCATCACCGCGGATTGGTCAGTGGAAATCTTCAAGCTCGCCAAGGCTGAGGGAATCGTTTGCGGGTTCGTGAGCAACGGCAACGCCACGCCGCAAGTTTTGGAATTCATCCGGCCTTTCGTGGACTTGTACAAGGTGGACCTGAAAGGATTCGACGACAAGAACTACCGCAAGCTCGGCGGCGTGCTGCAGAACGTGCTCGACACCATCAAGTTGCTCAAGCAGATGGACTTTTGGGTGGAGGTCGTGACGCTGGTCGTTCCCGGGTTCAACGACGGCGACGAGGAGTTGAAGGCCATCGCCGAGTTCTTGGCGGGCGTATCGTGTGACATGCCGTGGCACGTGACGGCGTTCCATCCGGAGTACAAGATGACCGGCCCGCCGCGAACGCCGACGGAGACCTTGATCCGGGCGTACGAGTTGGGCAAGGCCGCCGGGCTGCGCTACGTATATCCGGGCAACATTTCCGGCGGAGTCGGCACGCGGGAGAACACCTACTGCGTTTCGTGCGCCAAGCTGCTCATCCGCCGGCGGGGGTTTGTGGTGGAGGAAAACCGGATGAAAGGTCCGGCCTGCCCCTTCTGCGAAGCCCGCATCCCCGGTGTCTGGGAAGAGGACCATCCGGACCGCACCTACGGTGCGGGGATTCCGCTGCCGGTGGCTGTCGTCAGCGACAAATGCGGCTGACCAAACCAGTTTGGCAGCCCCAGACATCACCGCCGGTTGATTCCAGCTCGGAAACCCCAACTTGACAGTCACTTAGTGGTTCCCAACAATGACAGTTGGTTGTGATGACCAGGCCTTGGTGCCCGACCGCTGAGACGGGCACGCCGGTCAAGCGTGTGATTGAACCGCGGAATCGCTCCTGCTGCGAGACCACCTGTTAGGCTTCCGCAACGCGACGTGTAATCGTCGCGCTATACGGCGCGAATCGTAACGATCGATTCGCGAATCCAGTTATCGGGACATCTATGGTTAAAAGAAGCTCATTGCCGAGGGTTGTCGTAAGTTCGCGACCGGATCGATCCCGGCGCGCCGGGATCGTTGTCGTGGCGTTGTTCACGAGCGTGCTCGCCGGTGTGGGGGTCGCGGATGACCGTTTCTACGTTTTGAGGGACGGCCGGAAGGTTCGATTGATCCGATCTGAGACCGAATATGGGGTTGTGTTCCGAACGCCGAAAGATGCCGAGGTCGGCAAACAGCGACTCCAGGATGCCAGACTTGGAACGGTTGAAGATGTTCTAGCTGCCCCTCGCGCTTCCATGAAACTGCTTCGTACCTCCCGCGTTTCGTCGGATTATAGAAAGTTGGTCCAAAGCGATCCCAGCGTAGCGGAAGTAGGTAATGTATATCGTTTCGAAGGTGTAAACGAGCCGGTGATTGGGACCGGAAGTATCGTAGTGAAACTGCGCTCCGACCTTACCCCTGCTCAACGAACTGTCCTTTGGAGTGAACTACCCGCTACCTCCGTCGAACCTTTCAAGGGACTCCATGATGTTTATGTCCTTCAATTTCCCGACGACGAGGACGAGGTTCTGGTCGCGGAGCGGCTTGCGGCCGACGGGCGTGCCCTGTGGGCTCAGCCCAACTTTCGACGGTCTTGGCTGCCGCTGCAGGCGGCGCCCGCAGACCCTTACTATCCCCTGCAATGGCACCTCAACAATACCGGCCAGTTCGGGGGGCCGGGCGGCGCCGATATTGACGCTCCAGAGGCGTGGGAGATTGCGACGGGCCAGGGAATCATCGTGGGCATGCTCGACGACGCCTGCGACGTGGACCACGAGGACCTCCGCGACAACTACATCGGCACCGGGCATGACGCGAAGCTGACGCCTATTTTCGTCGGGTATACGGACCCGCGGCCTGAGAAGCCCGGCGACGACCACGGAACGGCGGTCATGGGCCTTATGGCGGCCTCGGCAAACGATCGCGGAGTTCGCGGTGTCGCCTACGGGGCCACGTTCACCGCTTCGCGAGGGCTCCTAGACGCATCCGACGCGGGCATTGCCTCCGCCTACACTTTCGCCGTGGAGAAGAAGGTGGATGTTCACAATAATAGTTGGGGCCCGACAAGACCGGATATTCCGACCGCGCAGGTCATCGTGGACGCGATCCAAACCGCGTTTCACGACGGGCGAGATCCGGACGGCGATGGACCGCTTCCTCCTCGTGGTATGGTCATTGTTTTCGCCACGGGCAATGATGGACGAGAGCTTGTGCCGGCGGCCGATTACGCAGCGCTCCCCGAGGTGATCGCCGTGGGCGCCAGCAGCATCGACGACAAGGTGTCGGACTTCAGCAACTTCGGGTCTGAGATTGAATTCCTGGCCCCCAGCGGTGACGACTTTCGCGCCAACATCGCAACGACCGACGTCACCGACACCGCGGGCTATCCGACACTGGGATACAACGTAGGAGGACTTCCGGGCGGGTTTAATTTTCCCGATCTTGGCTCGGATATCGATCCCGATGGGTTGTATACGAAGTTCTTCGGCGGCACGTCCGCCGCCTCCCCGATTGCCGCCGGCGTGGCGGCGTTGATTCTCTCCGTCAATCCCGATCTGACCGCGACGGACGTGCGGCTGGTCATGGAGCACACCTGCGAGCAGATCGATGCGGCCAACGCCCAGTACGACACGGTGACGGGGAAGAGCGTCAAGTACGGCCACGGTCGGATCAACGCCCATCGGGCGGTCGTGGCGGCCAGTGAATCGTTGACAAACGGCGGACTCGCCTGGCCGGACGTGCCCGTGGACCTCCAGGTGGACGGATCGACGCTTCTCTGGAAGACGACCAGCGGTGCCAGCGAGTTTCTGGTCCTAGAAATTAACAACGTTTTTGACAACGTGATCCAAGACGACGCCTGCTACGACTCCCATCAAGGCGGATGTGCCAATGCGACCCTCGTGGTTCTCCCGGCGGACGTAATCCCGCACTTCGTCGCGTGCGCGACGGACTGCGTAGCCGGTAGCGAACAAAGCTTCGACTTCGTGCTGCCGATTAAGGGAACCAAGCGTCTCGGCGTCTACGCTCGGAACTCGATCGGTCACTATTCGTTCGGGGCCAAAGCCGAGGTTTCCGCTACAGAGCCCCCGGCGGTGACCATCAGCGTCTCACCGCTGGAAGGCAACTCTCCGCTGACCGTCTACTTCAGCGGCAATGCGGTCAGCGATGTAGCTCTCGACGAAAGCCGTACGGTTTGGGACTTTGACGTTGACGACAACAGCGATCTGCCTGACGCCACGACGCGCACGGCGAACAACGCATTAGATCCGTATGTTGTGGCCCCCGGAGATAATCGCATCTATTTCGCCCGGCTCACGATGTACAATGTGCAGGGTCTGTCCGGATCAGCGGAGGTCGGGATCCTCGTTCATGGACCAAAACTAGACGACACGAATGGCACCGTCAGCGACGGCGACGTGCGGATCATTGTGGGCCTGCCGGGTTCGCCAGGCTCGGACGATGCCGAAGGGACTTCGCCATTTTCAGTCCTGCTCACGATAGACGCGCCGGGACTGTTCGAGACCGTGGAATCGGTGGTCGTGGAGTGGGACCTCGGCGACGGGACGCGGGAGACGGCCCTGTCAGTGCAGCACACCTATGAGAACAACACCGACTTCGACGTGCGGATTCCGATTGTCGCCACCGTTACGACTACTTCCGGTGGGACGACGACCAGAACCACCGCGACGCGGTTCATCACCGTGCAGCCGGGCATCCCGGTGATTGATCCGGGCGTTCCGAATCTTCCCGGGACGCACCCAGGGGGCGCAGGAGGCGCGGCCACCCCGTGCAGCGGCGTCGGGATGATTCCGCTGCTCCTTACGCTAACCTCGCTGCTGTGGATGCGAAGACGCTACTAACAATGCTGCCTAAATCCAGCCCACGAGTGGCCGAGGTCATTAAGCTCGCCAATGAGATTGCGCGCGAGTATGAGCGTGAGTACGTCGGCACCGAGCACGTGTTGCTCGCCATCCTACGCGAGGGAACCGGCATCGGAGCGACCGTGCTCGTGAAGCGCGGCGTGACCGAGGGCAAGCTGCGCGAGGAGATCGACAAGCTCATTAAGAAGCAAATGGAGGAGACGTGGGTCTTCGGGCGGTTGCCGGGCACGCCGCACTTCAAGAACGTCGTGGCGACGGCGATTCAACAATGTCAGCAGTTGGAATCCAAAGAGGTCTGCACGGAACATCTGCTGCTCGCCCTGCTGATCGAAAAAGGCAGCGTTGCGCACAAGGCCCTGAAGAACCTCGGACTAACCCCCGCCCAGGTCCGAGCCGACGTTCTCGAACTGACCTCCGGCCGCAGTGAGTAGAAGTCTCCGTCGCCGCGTCCTTGCTGACCGTAAAGGATAATGGCGCCGCATGGGCGAGCATGTCATCATCGACGGGAACAATCTGCTTCACGCGATGCGTGAGCACGCCCCAATCGCCGCCGTCGGACGGGAAACGATGGTGCGACTGATCGAACGCTGGTCGCGAAGGTCGGGCAGCAGCGTCACGCTGGTCTTCGACGGACCGGCCCCGCGCGGGGGCTTCAATAAGCAATTATCTCCGGATGGACTGACGGTCCGGTTCAGCGCCCCGGCCACGGCCGACGACCTCATCGTGGCCGCTATCGGCGATGAAAAGGACTCCACCCGCTTACGGGTCGTCACCAGCGATACCGCCATCCGCCACGCGGCTGGTTATCGGAGGTGCCGATGTACGGATGCGGTGAGCTTCATCGGGGAACTATTTCCTGACCAAGGCCCGTGCGAAGTTCCTCGACCGCTCTCACAAGAAAAACCAACCGATGTTGCCCCTGAGGACGCCGAGTGGTGGAAAAACACTTTCGGCGGGAGCGACGATGAACCGTTTGACGGTTTTGACGCCATGTACCATTGATTATTGCGGTGTAGATGTATTAATTAAATAAGAACGGGCCATTCAAAGCCCTTGACGCAATCCCGATTATGTTGTAGGATAGGTATCTATGGTTCGAAGGAATACACATCCTGTAGGCCTTGTTTGTTGTTGCGACTGTTGTTGCGCGGCCTCGCGCGGAGGACTATCCTGACGGGAGTGTGACGAAAAAACCGAGAGTGGATCACGACCCGCAGGAAAGTTCCTGCGGGTTTTTTGTTTTGGGGTGGTGGATTGGGGCGTTTGGGTTAGGTGCCACAACCGAGGGGAGTTGAGGAGGAAGATCGGACGATGGAAATGCAACTTTATCCTGGAGTTCCGGTGGGGACGGGCCAAGTAGGTGAGCCCCGCGGTAACAACAGTCGCTTGGAGATCAACGAAAACACGCCCACCGATCAACTGATCGCTTGGACGCTGGAACGATTCGCCCACCAGAAAATGTTGATGACGACCTCCTTCGGGATGGAGGGTTGCGCGCTGATCGACATGTACGCCAAGCACGGCAAGCCGGTCACCGTGGTTTATCTGGATACGATGTTCTTTTTCCCGGAGACCTACGCCCTGCGCGATCGCATGGTGGAGCGTTACCCGAATCTGCATTTCGTGAACCGCGGGACGACGTTGACTCCCGAAGAACAAGCCGCCCAGTACGGTCCGGAGCTTTGGAAACACAACCCGACGCAGTGCTGTAAGATTCGCAAGGTGGACCCCATGTATCCGGTGATGGCGGAGGCGGACGTGTGGATTACGGGCCTGCGGCGCAGTCAGTCGGCCACCCGCGCCAACCTGCGGGTCATCGACTGGGATTGGAGGTATCAAGTCCTTAAAATCAGCCCGATGGCCAACTGGGAACGCGGCGAAATCTGGGAATACATCAGAAAGCATGATGTTCCGTACAACGAACTTCACGAGAAGGGGTATCCGACGATCGGTTGTACGCATTGCACGACGCCGGTCGAAGGCTCCAGCGTTGGTGAATACTCACGGGCCGGTCGGTGGAGCACCTCGGAGAAAACCGAATGCGGCTTGCACGGAGGGGCGGGAATCTAGGGGAATGACGAATGACGAATGGCGAATGGGGGGGCATGTGAACGGAGAAGGCAGTTAATCAGAACCCCAAGTGCAAGCGCTGGGTCTTGGCCCGTCGCCGGCGCTCCGGGTTCGGAGCGCAACAGGGAGCATTAACATGGTTGAAGACACCGGAAAAACAGAATCGAAGGTCGAGGTCGTCAAACGCAACAGTCGGCGCCTGCGCGGGACGATCGCCGAAGCCATCGCCTCCGACGCTACCCATTTCAGCGAATCCGACGAGACGCTCCTGAAGTTCCACGGCGCCTATCAACAGGACGACCGCGATCTCCGGCATGAACGCCGCAAACAGAAACTCGAAGAGGCCTATCAGTTCATGATCCGCTGTGCGATCCCCGGAGGCGTCGTGACCGCGGATCAATACTTGGGCCTCGACGAACTCTCCGATCAATACGGGAATCGAACGCTACGAATTACCACGCGGCAGGGTTTCCAACTCCACGGCGTCATCAAGAAGAACCTCAAGACGACCATTGCGGCAATCAATCACACGCTCTTAACCTCGATCTCGGCCTGCGGTGACGTGGAGCGGAACGTGATGACCTGTCCCGCGCCGCTGCACGATGAGGCCCACGTGACTTTGCGACGCGTCGCACGGGAGATCGCGGTTCAACTGCGACCCGCGACGCGGGCTTATCACGAAATCTGGCTTGACGGCGAAAAAGCCCTCTCCACCGAGCAAGAGGAGCCGTTCTACGGCGACGTGTACCTGCCGCGAAAGTTCAAGACCGCCATCGCCCTTGCGGACGACAATTGTGTCGACGTCTACAACGATGACGCGGGATTGATTGCGATCCTCGAAGGGCCGAGGGTCGTCGGCTACAACGTGCTCGTAGGCGGCGGAATGGGGATGACCCACGGCAAGGCCGATACCGTCGCCCGCCTGGGCGAACCCCTCGGTTTCGTCGCTCCCGAACACGCCGTCGAAGCGGTTCGGACGGTGTGCGCCATCTTCCGCGACCACGGCAACCGCGCGGACCGTCGTCACGCGCGGATCAAATACCTCATCAACGACTGGGGGATCGAGCGCTTCCGTGAAGAGTTCCGCCGCCGGGCGCTCTTCGACCTGCACGATTGGCGACCGGTCCCCAGACCCGTATGCCACGATCATCTGGGGCGTAATCGACAAGGCGACGGCAAGTGGTTCTACGGCGTGTTCATCGAGAACGGTCGGATCATTGACCGCGACGGCCGACGGATCAAAACGGCGCTGCGCGAAATCGTTAAGACCCATCGACCAGGCTTGACGCTTACCCCGCATCAAAATGTTCTTCTGACCGGGCTTGATGAACGAACCGTGGACGCGATCGAACGAACATTGATCGAGCATGGTGTCTTGCCCGTGACCCAGCTTTCCGCCGTCCGGCGCTACTCGATGGCCTGCCCCGCGCTTCCGACGTGTGGACTGGCGATGGCGGAGTCTGAACGACTCATGCCTACCGTCGTGGACTTGTTCGAGGCCGAATTGACTTCGCTGGGCCTGCGCGATGAACCGATTACCCTCCGTATGACCGGCTGCCCCAACGGTTGCGCCCGACCCTACACCGCGGATATCGCTTTCGTCGGTCGGCGACCGGACGTCTATCATGTGTACGTCGGCGGGGGTATGGGCGGCGATCGCGTGGTCGATCTTTTCGCCGGCGACGTGAAGACGGAAGACCTGGTGTCGACGCTGCGACCGTTGCTGCAAAGCTGGGCCGCGAACCGCGGCAATAGCGAAAGCCTTAGCGACTACTATCAGCGCCTTCTGCGGCGTGAATCGCCGCGGCAGGGGATCACCGGGCGCGAAACGCCCACGCAGGAACTGGTTCAACTGGAGATCAGCCGGTGAGCGGGCAACTGTTCTACATCGGCATCACCCATCGAACCACACCGCTCTCGGTTCGGGAGAGCTTGCGGCCAGACGACGAGAAGCGTCGGACGATGCTGTCGCGATTAGCAGGCATGGCCGACGGGCGAATGGTGCTGTCCACCTGCGAGCGGTTCGAAGTCTATGCCACGACTCCTTGTACGGACGCGGCGGAGTGGATCGAATTGCTGTCTCAATGGTTCCACCTACCCATCGGCGTGTTGGCGCGATTCGCTCGGACGCAGGTCGGTCCCGCTGCCGCCGAGCACCTGCTGCGCGTGGCCGCGGGATTGGAATCGCGCATCGTCGGAGAAGCCCAGATTCTCGGGCAGGTGCGCGATGCGTTCCTTCAGGCGACGCAGGCTCGCGCCCTTGATCCGGATCTTTCGACTTTGGGTCGGGCGGCGATTCGCACCGGCAAGCGCGTTCGACATGAAACGTTGATCAATTGCGGCGCCCGATCCATCGCCACGATCGCGGTGGAACATGTCGCCCGGAAGCTAGGTCCGCTCAACGATCGGACGATCCTCATCCTTGGCAGTGGTAAGCTCGCCGCGGTGGTGGCTGGTGAGCTGGCTCATCGAAGCACGGGGCGGTTGATTGTCGTCGGTCGGAATGTCGATCGTGCCGCCGCCGTCGCCCAAGATGCTCACGGCGATTCGCTGGGAATGGATCAACTCGCCGTCGCCTTGGGTAACTGCGACGCGCTGATCGCCTGCACATCCTCGCCGTTTCACCTTGTGGATTCGTCCACGATTGGGCGGGACCGTGCCAAGCTGTTGTGCCTCGTTGATCTGTCGGTGCCCCGCAACATCGACCCCGCCGTGACACAGCTTGGCGGCGTTGGTTTAGCTCATCTCGACGAGTTAGTGGAGGGACAGTCGGCAAGAAAGGATGGCATCGCCGCCGCGGGCCGAATCGTGGAGGAGGAACTGGCTCGATACAACTCCTGGCGGGAGGAGCGTCGAGTCGCGCCGTTGATCGCCCAACTGGTCCGCGAGGGATGCGGCGCGGACAAGCAAGCGTTGCATTCGCGGATCGTTCGTCTCAAGGCCGGAGTCGCCGCGTGAGCCGTACCGCCCTCATCTTGGCCGCCCACGGGTCGCGCGTGGACCCGACGATCAACGCCCAGCTCAACGAGTACGCAACGCGGATCGACCGGCTTGGGTTATTCGACAATGTGGCGAAGGCGTTCCATCGCGGTGAGCCGACCTTCGCGACCGTTCTCGATCAACTGGATGCCGACGAGGTGACCGTCGTACCGGTGATGACCAGTGACGGCTACTACTGCGACGTGGTTCTCCCGCAGGAACTGGCCAAGAACCAACGGTTTACGCAGGTGCGTCTGCGACAAACGCCGCCGGTGGGCGCGCATGCGGGAGCGATCGCCCTTGTGGAGCGACGAGCACGCCGCCTGATTCTGGATCACAACTTGGAAGCCGAGGACGTCTGCGTGGCCGTGGTCGGCCACGGGACCCCGCGACATCCTCGCAGTCGTCTTGCGACGGTGCGGCTTGCCGAGGCGCTGCAGCACGCCAAGCTCAGCGGTCAAGTCCTTTACGCGTTCTTGGGTGAGGCGCCGGGCGTGGAGTCGATTGTCGAACGTGCGACGGCCGACGCGGTTATCGTGATTCCGTTTCTCGTCAGCGGCGGACCTCACGCCACGGTGGAAATCCCCATACGGTTGGGATTGCAGACCACGCCGGACGCGGCGCCGCCGTTTCATGGCCGCGTCGGCGATCGCTTCATCGTCTGCGACGCGGCCATCGGGACGCATTCCGAGATCGTCGACGTGATCGTCGATCTTGCAATGGCCGCTGCGCCGTTTCATGCGGAGACTCTTGCGTGACACGGGAGCGAGGAGTCGTCTATCTCGTTGGCGCCGGACCCGGCGATCCTGGTCTGATGACGGTTCGCGGTCGAGACCTGCTGCGAACTGCTGATGTCATCGTTCACGACCGGCTGATCGGGCGCGAGTTGCTCGCCGAGGCGCGGTGCGAGGCCGAGCTGGTCGATGTCGGCAAAGTACCCGGTCACCACCGCGTCGCACAGGAACTGATTAACGAAATCATCGTCGATCGCGCACGCAGGGGTTTGACCGTCGTTCGCCTCAAAGGCGGCGATCCGTTTGTATTCGGCCGCGGATTTGAAGAATGGACGGCCTGCCGGGAGGCGGGCGTGGAGTGCGTAGTGGTCCCCGGCGTCAGCAGCGCTCTTGCGGCGCCCGCCGCCGCCGGAATCCCCGTGACCTGCCGCGGTGTAGCAGACTCGGTGGCCATCGTGACCGCGGAGAACGCCGCTGGGACTGGCCCGGCGTTCGATGCCAAGGCGTTGGCACGCATCGACACCGTTGTCATCCTCATGGGGAGAGCGCGACTCGCGGAGGTTACACAATCACTTATTGCGGCAGGACGCGATCCTTCGATTCCGGCGGCCTGCATCGAACGGGCGACGACGCCGCGGCAGCGAGTCACGGTGGCGACGCTGGCGACGATCGCGGAGGCCGCGGAGCGAGACGGACTTTGCGCGCCCATCGTCACCGTTGTAGGCGAAGTGGCGGCCTACGCCTCCGACGCGGCGGCACGCGAGCAGTCGCCGCTGTGCGGTGAACGGGTCGTCATCACTCGTCCGCGATCCAGCGCGAATGAATTGGAACGGAAGCTCTCGGCAGCCGGAGCGACGACGATCCATTGCCCCATGATCAGAATTGTGTACCCGGCGTCGAACGACGCGCTCGATGAGGCCATTCGGGAAATAGACCGTTATCAGTGGCTTGTTTTCAGCTCGGCTCATGGTGTGATCGGGTTTTGGAAGAGATTGGACTTTCTCGGACTGGATGCACGAGCACTGGGCTTGTGCAAAGTAGCGGCGGTGGGGCCGGCCACCGCGAAACGATTGCGGCGCCAGGGCATTTTGCCAGAATTGGTCCCTCCGGCGTTTGACGGCGATGCCCTGGCCCGCTCGCTGTGCGAATCGAGCGACGCGCCATTGGGGCGCGTGCTCTTCCCGTGCGGCGACATTGCCCGACCGACGATTCCTGAGGCGTTGCGCCGACGCGGCGCAAATGTCGATGCGGTCGTAGTTTACGCGACGGTCGATGCGACGCCGTCGGAGACGACGCGGAAGCTGATCGGCGAGGGCGTCGATGCGATTTTGTTCTGCAGTCCGTCGGCCGTGCGACGGTTTGCGTCGCTGGGCCTGGCCGCGGGTGACGCGACAATCGCGTGCATCGGTCCGACGACGGCTTCGGCGGCGCGAAGTGCGGGGTTACGAGTTGAGGTGATGGCGGAAGAGCACAGCACGAGCGGACTCGTAGCGGCGTTGGAGCGGCACTACAGCCTAGTGGGAGCGGCGGTATGAGCGGATATCCCACGCGGCGGATGCGGAGGCTTCGGCGGACACCGGCCATTCGCGCGCTTCGACGGGAGACGCGCCTGACCGCGGACGACTTCATCTATCCTCTTTTCATCGTGGAGCGTGACGACCAGGCCGGGCCGGTGTCGTCGATGCCGGGCGTCTCGCGGCTGCGGATCGACGACCTTGATCGGGAAGTCGAAAGCATCCTCTCGGCGGGATTGCGGTCCGTGCTGCTGTTCGGACTGCCGAGCAGCAAGGATGCGACGGGATCGACGGGTTGCGGCGATGACAACATCGTGTCACAGGCCGCATTGCGGATCAAGAAGCTGACCGACCGGCTGGTGGTGATGACCGACGTCTGTTTGTGCGAGTACACCGACCACGGCCACTGCGGGATCGTGCGCGATGGGGCGATCGACAACGATGAGACGCTTTCGGCGCTTTGCCAGATGGCCGTCGCCCATGCGCGGGCGGGGGCGGACTTCGTCGCGCCCAGCGGGATGATGGATGGGATGGTCGGGGCGATCCGTCGAGGGCTGGATGAGGCCGGGCTGTCGGACGTGGGTATTCTGTCGTACGCGGTGAAATACGCCTCGTCGTTCTACGGTCCTTTCCGTGAGGCCGCCGATTCCAAGCCCGCGTTCGGCGATCGGCGAAGCTATCAGATGGACCCCTCTAACGTACGCGAGGCGCTGGCGGAGGCCAAGCTCGACATCGACGAGGGGGCGGACATCATCATGGTCAAGCCCGCGCTGCCCTACCTCGACGTTGTGCGGCGTGTGCGTGAGGCTTTCCCGGAAATGCCGCTGGCCGCTTATCAGGTGAGCGGGGAATATAGCATGATCAAAGCCGCCGCGAGGAACGGTTGGCTCAACGAACGCGACGTGGTCCTCGAAGCGCTCACCTCCATCAAACGCGCCGGGGCGGACCTCATCATCACATATTTCGCCAAAGAAGCGGCCGGGTATCTGCGCGGCTAAGAAACTCAGAAAGCAGAAACGCAGAAACGGTGAGACGGAGTTACGAGTTACGAATTACAAGGAGGGGCAATCCCGGAGCGGTGGGGCGGTTGGAACTGTATTGATCGCCAGGCTGGTCAACGCAGCGTCCGACGTGGTATAATGAAAGTAGCGGCCGAGGCTGGCGACGTGCATCGCCTGATCGGCCGGTGAGGTCGGTGTTTTATGCTCTACAAAATCCCTCTCGTACTCGCTCCCCAGCCGGAAGGCGGCTTCACCGTTACCTCGCCCGCATTGCCGGAGTTGGTGACGGAGGGCGACACCGCCGATGAGGCATTAAGCAACGTCCGCGATGCGTTGGCCGCCGTCATCGAGACCTACCAAGACCTGGGCCGACCGTTTCCCTCTGGGATCGCGCAGGACGTCGGGAACGGACCGGTTTGGCTCGAAACCCTCGTCGGGTCGCCGTGACCTATCGCCACGTATCACGCAAGCTGCTCGCGCTCGGCTGTACGGAACTGCCGCGCCGTGGCGGCGGCTCTCACCGGAAGTGGTTCAATCCGGCAACGGAGCGAGCGACGGTCGTTCCCGATTGGGGCGGGCGCGATCTGAAACTGGGCACCGTTCGCGCCTCGGTCCGCCAACTCGGCCTGGAGTGGGAACAGTTCCAACAGGCGTAAACGGGACGTAGATCACGCCGCCTGCGCCGGGTCACGGGCCGAAGATGCTGTATTGCAAGACCGCGCAGTCGCGAAGGTCCACGGCACAATCGAGGTTCAAGTCGGCGAGCGGGCGACGGGTTCCTTGCCTCTAAAGAGGTGGGCCACCCATCCGCGCGAATGGTCTCGGCTTTGATCGCGGCGGTTCACGTGGAGGCACAACGCGATTATAGTAGGTCGAGTTGCGTTGCGACGGAGTGTTTCATGGCGTTCGAAAAGGTTGATCCGAAGGTTGATTTTCCCGCCCAGGAGCGGGCGGTGCTGGCGTTTTGGGAAAAAACGCAGGCGTTTGAGAAGTTGCGGACAATCAATCGCGGGAAACCGAAGTGGTCCTTCTTGGACGGCCCGATCACGGCCAACAACCCCATGGGCGTCCATCACGCCTGGGGCCGGACGTACAAGGACATTTATCAACGATACCACGCCGCGCTGGGGCGCGAGCTGCGCTATCAGAACGGGTTCGACTGTCAGGGCTTGTGGGTGGAGGTTGAGGTCGAGAAGGAGCACGGGTTCACCTGCAAGAAGGACATCGAGGCCTACGGGATCGGCAAGTTCGTGGAGGAGTGCAAGGCGCGGGCGTGCAAGTTCGCGGCCATGCAGAGCGAACAGTCCAAACGGCTCGGCCAGTGGATGGACTGGGACAACTCCTACTACACGATGTCGGATGAGAACAACTACGGTATCTGGGCGTTCCTCAAGAAGTGCCACGAGAAGGAGCTGGTTTACAAGGGCGTCGATGTGATGCCCTGGTGCCCGAGGTGCGGGACGGGCATCAGCCAGATGGAGATGAACGAGGGGTACCGCGAAGTCGCGCACACGTCGGTGTTCGTGACCTTCCCGCTGCTCGACCGGCCTGGGCACTCGCTGCTGGTGTGGACGACGACGCCGTGGACGTTGAGTTCCAATGTCGCGGCCGCAGTGAAGCCTGACATGACGTACGTCAAGGTCAAGCAGGGCGAGCGATTCTATTACGTCGGCAAGGTCAACTTCGAAAGCTCGCGCACACAACCTGTGCAGGCGCCGGACAAATCCAACACGCCGAGTCTTATGTCCATCCAGGCGATGTTCAAAAACAACGGTGCGTTCGAGGTGATCGAGGAACTGCGCGGGGAGGCACTCGTCGGGCTGACGTACGGCGGGCCGTTTGATGATCTGCCCGGCGCGAAGGAGGCCAAAGTTGCCCATCGCGTGATCGCGTGGGATGCAGTCACCGAGTCGGAGGGCACGGGCATCGTGCATATCGCCCCCGGTTGCGGGGCCGAGGACTATCGACTGGGCAAGGAACTGGGACTGCCGCGAATCGCGCCGCTGCTGGAGGATGGCCGCTTTCGAGCGGAGTTCGGGTTTCTGTCCGGCAAGCGCTTCGATGAAGTCGCCGATGACATTGTCGTCGATTTGAAAAAACGCGGATTACTTTTCGCCAAGGAGCAATACTGGCATCGCTACCCACACTGTTGGCGGTGCAAGGATGAATTGGTCTACCGCCTGGTGGACGAATGGTTCATCAATATGAATTGGCGCGACGAGATCATGGAATCGGCCAAGGGGGCGCGGTGGATCCCGGAATGGGGCTTGGAGCGGGAACTGGACTGGTTAAAGAACATGGGCGACTGGATGATCTCCAAGAAGCGCTATTGGGGATTGGCATTGCCCATTTGGGAATGTCACCAGTGCGGGCATTTCGAGATTATCGGCGGGCGGGAAGAACTGAAGGCCCGTGCAGTCACAGGGTGGGAGAAGTTCGACAGTCATTCGCCGCACCGGCCTTGGGTGGATGCGGTGACAATCCGCTGCGCCCATTGTGGTGACAACGGTGTGTCACGGGTAAAGGAAGTGGGCAATCCGTGGCTGGACGCAAGCATCGTACCATTTTCCACCATGGGATATTTCTCGGATCGCAAGTATTGGGAGCAGTGGTTCCCGGCGGAATTCGTGGTGGAGGCCTTGCCGGGCCAGTTTCGCAACTGGTTTTACGCATTGCTCACCGTGAGCACGATGATGGTGGGGCGGTCGCCGTTTAAGGTTCTCAAGGGCCACGGACTGGTCATGGACGACGAGGGCAAGCCCATGCACAAGTCGTCGGGCAACGCCATCGAGTTCAACGAGGCCGCCGACCGGATCGGGGTGGACGTGATGCGTTGGCTGTATGCGGCCACGTCGCCGGAGCGGAACGTGCTCTTTGGTCCGCACCACTGCGATGAGGTCCGCCGCGAGGTGATCCTTCCCTGGTGGAACGTCTACTCGTTCTTTTGCAATCTCGCGCGGGTGGATGACTTCCAGCCGCATGTACACACCGCGAGCGACAAGGAACGCTCCTTGCTGGATCGGTGGATTCTCTCGGACTTGCACAAGCTGATCGGCGTGGCGAACGAATCGTACAGCCGGTTTGACGTGGGCAGGTTCTGCGCGGAGGCGGCGCGGTTCATCGACGTTTTGAGCACGTGGTACGTGCGGCGATCGCGTCGGCGGTTTTATGGGGACGGTTGGCCGGCGGATAAACGGGCGGCGTATTCGACGTTGTACGAAGTGTTGACGACTTTCAATCGCCTGATCGCCCCGATCGTGCCGTTTGTGGCCGAGACGGTCTATCAGAACCTTGTGGCCAAGCAGGGCGGCGATGCGCCGGCCAGCGTTCATCATGTGCCGTTTCCGCAGGCGGATGCGAAATTGATCGACGAAACGCTTTCCGCACATGTGGCGGCTTCGATCCGGCTGGTCTCGTTGGCGCGATCGGCGAGGAAGGAATCGAACCTCAAAATCCGCCAACCCTTGGCCGAGCTGGTCGTCGTACCGGGCAGCGACGCGGAACGAAACGCGGTCGGATTGTTCGAGGACCATTTCGTTGAAGAACTGAACGTGAAGAAGGTGACCATCCGCGACGACCGCGACGGGCTGTACACGGTGACGGTGTCGCCGAACATGAAGACGCTGGGGCCTAAGTTCGGGCGGTACCTCGCGGCTGCGAAGAAGGTCGTTGAGGGGTTGAAGGGGAGGGATTTGGAAGCCCGCCTCGCCCGCGGCGAATCCGTGAATCTGCCGGTTGAGGGCACGGACGCAACCGTTGCGAAGGAAGATTTGACGATCTCGAAATCGTATGGCGAGCATTGGGCCGGGGCCGCGGACGGCGCGACCGTCGTGCTGATTGACAAGCGGGTCACGCCCACGCTGAAAAACGAAGGAATCGCGCGGGATATTGTCCGCAACGTCCAGAATCTACGTAAGGACGCCGGTCTGGATATCGCTGACCGGATCAAGCTCGGACTTTCGACGGAATCGGAAATCCTGAAGACGGCGATCGACGAATGTAAGCTTTACATTGGCAACGAGACTCTCTCGACGGAAATGGTGACGGGATCGGTTGGAGGCGCGGTAGGGGAAATCACCGTTGAAATCGAACCGAAACAAAGCGTGACCATCACCATAGCGAAAATGCGGTGACGTTTACCGCCAAGACATGACAACGTTCGGTCCACAACACGAGTCATGGGAACAAAGCGGTGGTCCGCCGCGCTACCGCCCACCGTCGCGGCGCAATTGGGCAGCGATGGGGTTGGTATGGGCGATCGTGTTCGCATTGGTGTGGGCGTGGATGCGGCCGGAGCAAGGCGCGCCGGTCCTGAATCCGACGGCTGAGTCGCGGGCCGTCGTTGCCCGCGGGAACCTCGCCGAAGACGAGAAAGCGACCATCGAGGTGTTCAAGGAGGCGTCACCCTCGGTTGTGTTCATCACTACCAGCGACGTGGCCCGCGACTTTTTCAGCCTCAACCCGGTGGAGATTCAACGCGGCAGCGGTTCGGGATTCATTTACGACCACGATGGGCATATTGTCACCAACCTGCACGTGCTGATCGAAGGCCACAAGTGGACGGTCACGCTGGCCGACCGCTCGCCGTGGGAGGCGCGGCTCGTCGGTGTGGCCGAGGACAAGGATCTCGCCGTGCTCAAGATCGACGCCCCGGCGGACAGTCTCAAGCCCATCACCATCGGCACCTCCACCGATTTGCAGGTGGGGCAAAAAGTCTTTGCCATTGGCAATCCATTCGGCCTCGATCAGACGCTCACCACAGGTATCGTCAGCGCCTTGGGCCGCGAAATCCGCTCGCTGAACGACCGGCCGATCCATGACGTGATCCAGACCGACGCGGCCATCAACCCCGGCAACTCCGGCGGGCCGTTGCTGGACAGCGCGGGACGATTGATCGGCGTCAACACGCAGATCGCCAGCCCCTCGGGAGCGAGCGCGGGGATCGGGTTCGCCATCCCCGTGGACATCGTCAGCCGCGTCGTGCCGGAGATTATTAGTCATGGCCGGGTGATCCGGCCGATCCTGGGCGTTGAAGTTTCGCCGGATCATGTGACCCACCGGCTCGGCCTCCAGGGCGTGTTGCTGCTGGACGTTCCCGCAACCAGCGCCGCCGGAAAAGCGGGGCTTCGCGGAACGATCGTGACCCGCGACGGACGCATCCGCCAACTTGGCGACCAGATCCTCAAGATCGATAACCTCTCCACTCCCGGCCAAAACGCCTTATTCGACGCACTGGAGAAATACAAAGTCGGCGACGAGGTGCGGGTTACTTTCCGCCGCGACGATCAAGAGCAGGTCGTCACCGTTCGACTTCAAGCGCTGGAATAGTGTTGTCGAGCGTCATCCCGGAAACTGCGCCGGCGAAACGCCAAGATCGACGATACTGCACGCGAGGATGGGGTCGAGACCTAGTGATTCCGCTTCGGTGACAAGTTCTTCGCTTTCCGCGCCGGGGTTGACGAAAAACTCCGCCGGATCGACGGCGGCGATGGAGGGCAAGGCCTTGATGCCCAGCGACGACGGCAGATACAACGTCACACGGTCGATCTTCACCGGGATCTGCTCGATCGACGTATAGACCTTTAAGCCTTCGATTTCGCCGCCTTTGGGATTGACCGGATACACGTTCCAGCCTTGGGCGACGTAGGCCCTGACGGCCTTGTTGCTGTACTTGGTACGATCACTGGACGCGCCGATCACGGCGACGGTTTGCTTGGCCATGGTGGGTTTCCGATCCTCCGACAACGCAAAGCTGACCGTAGCCGATGGGCGGGGATCGGTCAATATTAAGGCCATGAGCATCGTCGCGGCTCGTGGCCGAGGATGTTGCGTAGACGTATGATGGCGAATCGGTCTAGGGCGTATTTGAGAAGTGAAAATGAGCATGAATTCCTCACCCGTGGAAGTGGTCGTCCTGGGTAGCGGCACGTCGCACGGCGTGCCGATGATCGGCTGCCGCTGCCCGGTGTGTACTTCCGACGATCCCCACGACAAGCGGACCCGGCCCAGCATTTTCGTGCGAATGGGCGCATTGCGGATTTTGGTGGACACGGCCCCGGAGCTGCGGCTGCAGTGCCTCACCCAGGGGATCGACGCGGTGGATGCGGTGCTCTTCACCCACCACCACGCGGACCATGTCATGGGGCTGGATGATATGCGGCGGTTCAACTGGCTGATGAAAAAAGCGATGCCATGTTATGGCACGAAGCGGACGCTGGACGAACTCCGCCGGATGTTCGCGTACGCCTTCGAGCCCGCCGCTGATTCGCCCCACAGCCGGCCGGAGCTGGAGCTGCGCATCATCGACCGCGAGCCGTTCACCGTCGGCGAAGAGACTATTGTGCCCATCCCGCTGTTGCACGGGTCGATGCCGGTGCTTGGTTTTCGTTTCGGACGATTCGCTTATTGCACGGACTGCAGCCACATACCCGATGAATCCCTGGACCTTTTGCACGATCTTGAGGTGCTGGTCCTCGACGCCTTGCGGCCTAAGCCCCACGCGACGCATTTCAGCGTGGAGCAGGCCGTGGATATGGCCCGACGCATCGGCGCGGGGCGGACCTACTTCACGCACATGGCCCATGAGCTTAACCACGCCGACACCAACCGCGGATTGCCCAAGGGGATGGAACTGGCCCACGACGGGTTGCGGTTTTCAGCGTAGTTCAACCCCCTCATCGGTTCTTGGATTTTCCGTAAACATCGGTACTCAGGTATTTCAGACCGGAATCCACCATCAGCGTAACCACTTGAGCATCCGGTCCCAATTGCTTTGCCACTCGAATCGCCGCGACGACATTTGCGCCTGAAGAGGTCCCTGCGAATAGAGCCTCCTCCCTTGCCAAACGCCTGGCCATATCCTTGGCGTCGGCGGTTGTGACCGGGACGATCTCATCCACGAGCCTTGGTTCCCATAGAGGAGGAGTATAACCAATACCCACTCCTTCGATTTTGTGCGGTCCGGCTTGACCACCCAGTAATACCGCGGACTCGGCCGGCTCGACTACTACTATCTTAATACTCGGCATGTAACGCTTTAACACAGTGGCCACTCCGCGCGAAGACGCCGCAGTACCCACACACTGAACAAATGCATCAACCTCTCCATTGGTTTGATTCCATATTTCCTCGCCCAATGGATAGTAGCCCGCGATACTGTCGCAATTATTGAGTTGGTCGGTCAAGTAAGTGTGAGGCGTATGACCGATTTCTTTAGTACTACAGCGCCGGATGGGCTCACGCGAGGCTGTGAGTTGAGCCGATGAAGTCTTCCAAGTTGTTGTTTTTGGAGGACTTACGGCATGGATGCGA